>JAYTQG010000041.1:0-28227 GCA_043746815.1 Thermoleophilia bacterium
CGGGTGGCGGTCACAATGCGCACCCCGGGGCACGACTTCGAGCTGGCCGCCGGCTTTCTCCTGACCGAGGGGCTGATTGCACCGAGCGTCATCGAGGCAATCGCCTACTGCGAAGACGATGAGGCCCAGCAGTACAACGTCGTGACGGTCCGGACCAGGACGCCATTCGATCTCGGGCTGGCGGAACGTAACTTCTTCGCGACCTCAAGCTGCGGGATCTGCGGGAAGGCCGCACTCGAAGCGATCGCCGTCCACTGCGAACAGCTGCCAGCCGGACCCAGCGTCACCGCTCGGACGGTCATCTCACTCCCTGACCTGATGCGCGATCAGCAGCGGATCTTCGAGCGGACCGGCGGCCTCCACGCCGCAGCGCTGTTCGCGGAATCCGGTGAGCTGATCGTTCTTCGCGAAGACGTCGGTCGCCACAACGCCGTCGACAAGACCATCGGAATGCTCACACTGACGAGACCCGTCGCTCAGCCAGTGATTTTTCTGGTTTCCGGGCGTCTCAGTTTTGAGATCGTTCAGAAAGCTGCGGTTGCCAGGATTCCCATCATCTGCGCCGTCTCTGCTCCGTCCAGCCTCGCCGTTCAGACTGCCGAGACGTTTGGCATGACCATGATCGGCTTCCTCCGCGGGGAGAATTTCAACATCTACTCCCACCCCGAACGAATCGAACTTTGATGGCGCGCGCACGTCCCCGTCGCCGGGATCTCTGGGTGGGATGGCGACCGAATGGCATCGGTGAGGTCAAACCGAACCACTACGGCGAGATGATTCGGACCATTTGGCAAAACCGGAAGGCGCTGCCGTACGCCTCCCGAATTCTGCGCAAGGGCGTCTGCGACGGCTGTGCGCTCGGGGTCGCGGGCCTGCACGACTGGACCATCGAGGGCGTGCACCTGTGCACCACGCGCTTATCGCTGCTTTCCGTCAACACGATGGCAGGGGCCGACTACACGCTCCTCGCCGATGTCGCTGGCCTTCGTGGCCACACCGGAAAAGAGCTGCGTGACCTTGGCCGCCTCGCCTACCCGATGGTCCGCCACCACGGCGAACCTGGCTTTTCGCGGGTCAGCTGGGACGAGGCCCTCGACCTCGTCGCGGACCGGATCCGCGCCAGTGAACCACGCCGCTTCGCGTTCTTTCAGACCGCCCGGGGGATCACGAACGAGGTCTACTACACCGTCCAGAAGGTGGCCCGCTTCCTCGGCACGAACAACGTCGACAACGCCGCTCGCATTTGTCATGCACCGTCAACTGGGGCGTTGAAGGCGGCCGTCGGGGTGATCGCCACGACGATTTCGTACTCGGATCTGATGGCCTCCGACCTCGTTGTCCTTTGGGGATCGAACGTCGCGAATGCGCAGCCCGTGATGATGAAGTACCTCTACATGGCGCGCCGCGGGGGTACCCGGATCGTCGTCGTCAACCCGCTTCGAGAGCTTGGGCTGGAGCGCTACTGGGTGCCGTCAAACGCCGACAGTGCGCTCTTCGGCACCAAGATGGCTGAGGACTTCTTCCAGGTTCACACGGGCGGCGACGAGGCCTTCGCGACCGGCGTCCTGAAATGCCTGATCGATGACGGCGGGCTTGACGACGCCTTCCTTGCCGATCATTCGGAGGGCTTCGATCGGGTACGCGCGGAGTGCGCGAAGTGGACCCTGGCTGACCTCGGAGCGATGAGCGGCGTCGGGGAGGATGGCCTGCGCCGGTTCGCGGAGGTCTATCGGGCAAGCGCCTCGGCGATCTTCATCTGGTCCATGGGCATCACTCAGCATGCCTGCGGTTCCGACAATGTGAAGGCGCTGATCGATGTCGCCCTCGCCCGCGGGAACGTCGGGCGCGTCGGCGCCGGGCTGATGCCGATTCGCGGGCACTCGGGCGTCCAGGGTGGTGCCGAAATGGGTGCGTACGCCACCGCCTTCCCGGGCAATGTCCCGATCTCGACTGAGTCCGCCGCTGCGCTCTCCGCCCAGTACGGCTTTGACGTACCGGACTGGACGGGCCTGACGACCGAGGAAATGGTTGCGGCGGCTGGACGCGGGGAGCTTGACGTCCTCTATTCAAGCGGCGGCAACTTCCTGGACGTACTGCCCGATCCTCGGGCGGTCAAGGAGCGACTGGGCCGTATTCCGCTTCGCGTGCATCAGGACATCGTGATCTCCAGCCAGATGCTGGTCGACCCGCCCGCTGGCGGCACGGTGGTGCTGCTCCCTGCGATGACCAGGTACGAGCAGCCCGGCGGTGGGACCCAAACCACAACCGAGCGCCGGATTGCCTTTAGCCCCGAAATTCGCGGGCCACGGCCCGGCGAGGCGCGGGCGGAGTGGGCCATCCTGAGCGACCTTGCGGCACGCGTCGACCCCGACCGAGCGGACCTCATCGTGGTACCCGACGCACAGTCCATCCGCGAGGAAATTGCCCGCGTCGTGCCCTTCTACGAGGGGATTCAGGATCTCGCGAAGACCGGTGACCAGGTGCAATGGGGCGGCGCGCGCCTCTGCGACGAGTGGGTCTTCCCGACGCACGACGGCAAGGCGCATTTTGCAGCGATCCCGCCGCGCGATCCGCGCCCGCCCGCCGATCGGTACCTCCTCTCCACACGCCGCGGAAAGCAGTTCAACTCCATGGTGGTTCGGGATCACGACCCGCTTACCGGTGCTTACCGCGACGCCCTTTTTATCTCGCCGAAGGACATCGCCACGCTTGGTCTCACGGACGGCGCGCGCGTGAAGGTGCGCTCTGCGTTCGGCGAGGTCACAGTGCGACTTCACGAGTCGAACCTGCGTCCCGGCAATGTTCAGATGTTCTTTCCAGAGTGCAACCCGCTGATCGCCGCTGACGTCCGTGACCCCGATTCCGGGGTGCCCGACTACAACGCGGTCGTTGAGATCGTTGGCCGATAGTCGGGGTCGGCGCCCGTGCATGTCCTACCGCAGAGATCCGATCGGCGCGATGGCTCGTGTCGGTTGGCCGGTGACAGACGCGATTGCCTCGTAGTCCGCGTCGTAGTGGAGGAGTCCCACCCCTGCGATCTCGGCAGCCGCAGCAATCAGACAATCATTGAAATTGGCTTGACGGTGTCGCCCTACTTTGGCCAGGGCGGCCATGACCTCGAAGGCTCGCTGATACTGGACCGGGCCGATGGGGCAATACGGCAACGCGGTGAGGTCCCTTCGCGTGGCAACCAGGTCCGCGTGCCCACGCGCCGAGAAGAGGAGTTCCCCGACCACGTGGTCGCATGTTGCGATCTGGGCGGTGCGAAGTGCATTCGCGAACGCTTCCCGCTCGCGCACGTCGAGCGCGTGGCGTTTCCCCCACGCGCTCGAGTCGGCGAGTTCGATCACTTCGTTGGGGCCTGCAGGTCGCCGCCTCTGTCCCGGAGGCGGTCAAGCATCTCGGGAGTGAGCGCGGAAAAGTCACGCTCCGCCAGTCTGTCGAGTCGTTGCTGTCGGATGACGTGACCGAGGGCCAGATGAATCGTCTCGGTGACGGACTTGGCGCCGAGGGCACGTTTTGCATCGGCAGCCAGATCGGTGTCAAGATTCAGCGTTGTTCGGGTCACGGGGTTGCCTTTCCCTCGGTCAAAGTATGCACCTTTAGTGGCGAAAGTATGCACCTTATGTAGCGAAGTATGCACTTTAGATGGTCGGCGCTGAGTTCGACGCGAGCGCCGACGCACGTCTGAGGTCGTCGGGCGTATTGACGTTCAGGAGTTCGTTTCCCTCCGCAGGGATTCCCGCAGCGTGGACAGCATCAAGGAGGCCTCGCACGGGGAGCGCATCCACGCCGAGAAGGCGATCGCAGGCCGCAAGGGCTTCTACCCTTGGGTAGCGGGCGCAAAGCGGCTGCGGGCGTCCTGTCCCATCTACACCGACCACGGCGACTGCGGCGGGGGCGGCGATGAGCCGGTCCACAAGTGATGCGGCGAAGGGGAGGTCACAGCCCAGCACCACGACGTCAGCGGCGTCGCACGCGGCGAGGCCCGTCGCGACGGCCACCAGAGGGGCATCCGGACCAGGGCGATCGAACACCACCGGGACACCCAGGGGCGGAAGGATGATGTCCGGGCGCGACACCACCACAACGCGCTCACACCGTGCGGACAGCGTTGCGACGGCGCGTTCGACGAGGGTCACTCCCCCAAGCAGTACGCTCGCCTTGGGCGCACCGAAGCGACGGCCCGCCCCTCCGGCGAGAATAATGCCGTCAGGCTTGGCGATGGACGTCGATCATTGCGACGTAGCGCGCGGCACTGGCGGGGAGACTGGCGCGTTCGGCGGCAGTCAGTTCCCGGACAACACGTCCAGGAATCCCAAGCACCATCGAGCCCGGCGGAATCACGACACCCTCAGGGACCAGTGCTCCCGCCCCGACGATTGACCCCTGCCCGATCACGGCGCCATTCAGGATGATCGCGCCGATGCCGATCAGGCATTCATCCTCGACGGTGCAGCCATGCACACAGGCCAAATGGCCAATCGTCACCCGGTCCCCGATCGTGCACGGAACACCGGGATCGGCGTGAAGAACCGCGCCGTCTTGAACGTTCGACCCGTCGCCGACGGTGATCTGGTCGGTATCTCCACGGATCACTGCGCGTGGCCAGACGGACGCCGACGCACCAAGCCTGACGCGGCCGATCACCTCAGCGGCCTCGTGAACGAAGGACCCGGGCCCAAGAATGGGACGATGTTCCCCAAGTGGTCGGACCATGGACCTGACGCTACCCGACCGTCAGGTGGGGTGCGATATGCTCGCCGAGCAATCGACTCGAAGCCCGGAGGGTGGCAGTTTTGCGGAGCATGAAATCTGGTCTCGTGGTTCTTCTCGTCAGCGCTGGTGTCCTCGCCGGATGCGGCGGCTCTGACCCCAATGAGGCCAAGACCCCCGCGAACGCGTCCACCGGTGTCAACACCGCCGTCCAAACGGACGCGAAGGGCAACACGGTCAGCACGTCGGCTGCTCCAGCGACGACTGACGCTGGCCCCAAGATCAAAACGGACCCCGCCCTCGTCGCGGCTGGCCTCACGGTATTCGGCAAGAACGGTTGTGGCGGCTGCCACCTGAACAACGGCAAGGAAGCTGGAGGCCCAGGTCCCAAACTTGCCGCCGCGGCAGTCACCCGTGAGCGCGCGGAGACCCAGATCACGAACGGCGGCGGCGGAATGCCCGCGTTTGGATCGCTTCCACCGGCCGACTATAAGGCCGTCGTCGAGTACGTCCTGAGTCTCCAGTAGACGATCGCAATGGCACTCACCGTCACCACTGAAGACAGCGAATCTCTCGTCCTTGTTCACTTGGACGGCGAGTTGGACATCTACACCGTTCCAAATTTTCGTCAGGACATCGAGCGGTTCGACCCCGCCGAGACGCAGATGGTCGTTGACCTCAGCGACGTCACAATCCTTGACTCATCTGGCATCGGCGCTCTCGTCAGTCTGCTGAACCGCGCGAAGCCCGGCATCGGCCGCCTCGGCGTCGTCTGCCCGCAGGGCAACCTGCAGCGGGTGTTTGAGGTCACCGGGTTAAAGCGCGCCTTCGTCTTCGGCGACGACCTCGCGGGAGTCCAAGCCGGGCTCTCGACCGCCGCGGCCTAAGCCGCTCCATGCTTGACCTCCGGCGCATCCGCGCCGAGACCGATGCGGTCCGAATCGCGCTCGCGCGCCGCGGCTCCACCGAAGGACTCGACGAGGTCCTTCGGCTTGACGCAAGCTGCCGCACCCTGCGGGCCAGCGTTGAGCAGAACCGGGCCGAACGAGGACGCCTTTCCAAACTCGCAGGCGAAGCCCGCCGCGCCGGAAGCGTCGACGCGGACGCCGAAGCCCAGGCAAAGGCCCTCGGGACGACGGTCACCGCCGACGAGGAGCAACTTCGCCTCGACGAGGCCGCCCGGGACGAGGTCCTCCTCACGCTGCCGAACCTCTCCGAGGAGGAGGCGCCCGACGGCGGCGAAGACGACGCCATCGAGCTGCGCCGCGTCGGCACGCCGCGCGCCTTCGACTTCCCCGTCCGCGATCACGTCGAGCTTGGCGAAGGCATCGGCGGGCTGGACCTCACCCGTGGGGCACGCACATCCGGGTCGCGCTTCGTCTACCTGATGGGGCCGTTGGTACGCCTTCAGATGGCGCTGGTCAACTTCGTTGTGACCCTCCTTGAGAAGGAGGGGTTCATGCCCGTGATCCCTCCGGTCCTCGTCCGCGAGGAGGCGATGTACGGCACCGGGTTCTTCCCAACCGACCGCCAGTCCATCTACCAAACCGCTGAGGATGACCTGTTCCTGGTCGGCACCTCGGAGGTTGCCCTCGCGGCGCTCCACCTCGACGAAATTCTTGACGCAGATGCGCTCCCTCTGCGCTACGCAGGGATTTCGACCTGTTTTCGACGTGAGGCCGGGGCCGCAGGCAAAGACACTCGCGGCATGTTCCGGGTGCACCAGTTCGACAAGGTCGAGATGTTCAGCTTCGTACGTCCAGAAGACTCGGCGGCCGAGCACCAGAAGATTCTGGGCGTCGAGGAACGCATTCTCGCCGCGCTGGAGATTCCGTACCGCGTCGTTGACGTCGCCGTCGGCGATCTGGGAGCGTCGGCCGCCCGCAAGTTTGACTGCGAAGCCTGGATGCCCGGTCAGGAGCGCTACCGCGAGGTCACCTCCTGCTCCAACTGCACCGACTACCAGGCTCGCCGTCTTCGCTGCCGGATGCGCTCCGGCAAGGAGACGCTCCCGGTGCACACGTTGAACGGAACCGCCGTTGCCGTCGGGCGTACGCTGATCGCGATCCTCGAGAATCATCAGCAGGCCGACGGATCGGTCGCGGTCCCGGAAGCGCTCGTCGCGTTTGGAGCGCCAGCGCTCCTCACCCAGCGGTAGGTTGCGAGAGACCCGGCGCTGGGGGCGAACGTCGCGAGTGGCGGTACAGTCCGTGAATCCGTGACCGGCCAGAACCGAGGGAATGACGATGAAACCCATGAAGTACTCCGCGCTTGCCGTCCTGTCAGCGGCTGCCCTTGTCGCCGGCTGTGGCGGCGGTAGTGACAAGAAGACCGGCGGCTCAGGCGAGCCGACGAGCACCGACCCGATTGCGCTCCTCAAGAGCGTGAACACGAAGGTCGACAACCAACAGCCCGTGAAGGTGGATCTCAACATGACGCTCTCCGCGTCCGAGAAGCCCACGAACCCGCAGCTCGCGACATTCCTCGACAAGCCGATCACGATCAAGCTCTCCGGCCCGAGCGACACGAAAAACAAGAAGACGGACCTCACGTTCTCGGTCGTTGCTGGCCCCGTGAACGTCAGTGGGGAAATCCGCCAGGTTGGCGAAGACGGCTTCGTCGCGGTCAACAACAAGTGGTACAAGCTTGACCCCGGCACCCTTTCGGGCAAGTCCACGACCGATGCGAGTTCCAAGCTGGACACGCAGAAGTTGTTGGACGCCGTTGGCGACCCGGCCAAGCTCATCAAGAACGCGAAGGTTGACGGCGTCGAGGACATTGGCGGTATCAAGTCCGACCATGTCTCCGGCGACATCGATATCGCAGAACTTCTTGCTGCCGCGGGACGTGTCGCTGATGCTTCGGGCCAGAGTTCGAATACCAGCGTCGAGCAGCTCAAAACGGCGAGCGAGCAGCTCAAGAAGTACATCGACAACGCCAAGATGGACGTCTGGATTGGTCAGAGCGACCACCAGTTGCACCGGGCGAAGCTGGACACCGCGATCAAACTGGACGACGCAACCGCGAAGCAAGCGGGCCTTAAGGGCGCCGCGCTGACGATCGACATTCAGTCGGTCCCAACGACCACCCCAACGGTGACGGCTCCGACGGACACGTCACCCATCTCGGACCTCACATCCAACCTTGGCAGCCTGCTCTCGGGCCTCGGCGGTTCGACCCCGTAGCTGTGTTGATTGTGATTCGGGGCGGGTGCTGCACGCTGCCCGCCCCGACGTCGCGATGAGGAGGCGTCTCCGCGTGGGGACTTGGTAGCGTTTCGGGCCCACGAAGGGTACGCACCTACGCCGACAGGGAGCCGTCATGGCGGATTTCGACGACAACGTTGAGCTTGACACCTCGCAAATCGAAGACACGCGAGGCCAAGGCGGAGGCGGTGGGGGCTTCGGTGGTGGTCGCGGCCTTGCCGTCGGTGGCGGCGGACTCGGGATCGTCGGCATCATCATCGCGCTCGTCGTGCAGAGCCTTGGTGGCGGGGGACTCGGAGGGGCACTCAGCAACCTCCAGAACCAGACCGCCGGAGGGAACATCGCAAAGCCGGTCCCACAGACTGCGGATCTGGCGACCTGTAAGACCGGTGCCGACGCGAACGCGCGCGAGGACTGCCGCATCGTCGGCTACGTGAACTCGATCCAGCGCTACTGGTACGGCGAGTTCAAGGCCAGCGGTTTGAAGTACCAGCTCTCCCCGACGCGGTTTTTCACCGACCAGGTCAATACGGGATGCGGCGCGGCGTCGGCGGACTCCGGACCCTTCTACTGCCCGCCGGACAAGAAGGTCTACATCGATCTTGGTTTCTTCGACCAGCTCCGTACGAAGTTCGGGGCGAATGGTGGGCCCTTCGCCCAGGCCTACGTCATCGCGCACGAATACGGCCACCACGTGCAGGACCAGCTCGGCGTCCTCGACACCATCGGGAACGACCGTCAGGGGCCACAGAGCAAAGCCGTGCGGTCGGAGCTGCAAGCCGACTGCTACGCCGGGGCCTGGGCCAAGCATGCCGCGGAGACGGGCTTCCTCACCAAGGTCACCGACGCAGACATCGCGGATGGGCTTGATGCTGCTGCCGCCGTCGGTGATGACCGGATCCAAAAGAAGTTCCAAGGACGGGTCAACCAGGAGGGCTGGACACACGGGTCGGCCGCCAGCCGGAAGCAGTGGTTCACGATTGGCTTCACAAGCGGGGATCCGAACGCCTGCACTACCTTTGAGGGGCGGATCTAAACGTCCAGTCTCGGGCGCGTGACGACGGATGGATGAGGCCCGTGCCGAGCGTGTGATGGTCCGGGCCGAGGCCCTCGCCCAGTGCAGCGAGGACGTCGGCCAGATCACCCGGCCCTACGGGACTCCATCCATGATGGAGGCAGTCGCCCTCACCCGGGGCTGGATGGACGCCGCGGGCATGTCGACGCGCGTCGACGCCGTCGGCAACCTGCTCGGCCGATACGACGCTCATCGTCCGGGCGCGCCGAGCCTTGTACTGGGGTCGCACTTGGATTCTGTTCGCAACGGCGGTCGCTACGACGGCCCCCTCGGGGTTCTCGTCGCAACTGCCGTCGTCGAGGAGCTCCACCGGCAGGGGCTCCGCCTTCCGATTGCCATCGAGGTCGTTGCCTGGGCGGATGAGGAGGGACTTCGGTTTCCGACGGCCTACCTTGGGAGTCGGGCGTACGTCGGAGCATTTGAGCCCGCATTGCTCGACCTTCTCGACGCGGATGGGGTCTCACTGGCTGCAGCGATGCGCGCGATCGGCGGCGATCCGGACGCCTTCCAGTCCGCCCGCCGGGATGTTTCTGACCTCCTTGGCTACGTTGAGGTGCACATCGAGCAGGGGCCAGTCTTGGAGGGCCTTGGTCTCCCGGTCGGCGTCGTGACATCGATTGCTGGCCAGACTCGCGGTGTCGCGACATTCACCGGACGCGCGGGCCACGCGGGCACCACGCCAGGGGCCAGCCGCCAAGATGCGCTTGCGGCTGCAGCCGAATGGGTGCTCGCCATCGAGGGGCTCATTTCCGACGGTGAGTCGCTTGTCGCAACGGTTGGACGTCTCGACGTCAGCCCGAATGCCGGCAACGTGATCCCTGGCGAGGTTGCCGCGAGTTTCGACATTCGTGGCCCGAACGACCAAGCGCGCATGGCGGCCGTCGCAGCTGCCCACGCCTCCGCCGAGCGCATTGGTCGACAACGGCGGATCGCGCTGGACTGGCGCATCGGCCTGGACGAGGTCGCCGTGCCCTTCTCGGCGGTGCTCACCGATGATCTGGAGCGGGCGGTGACCGAGGTGAGCGGGAACGTCGTGCGCCTGCCGAGTGGCGCCGGACACGACGCAGCGATGTTGGCCCGGATCACCGATGTGGCGATGCTCTTCGTTCGCTGCGCCGGGGGGCTCAGCCACCACCCCGACGAGTCGGTGGCGGTGGATGACGTGGCCGTTGCGATTGACGTGCTCGACCGCCTTGTCGGTCGGTTGGAGGCTCGGCATGGCTGAGCACGAGACCGTCATTCGGAACGCAGCGATTGTGACGACAGACGCGGTCATCCGAGGGGACCTCGCGATCTCGGAGGGGGCGTTCACCGTTGTCGGTGGCGCCGTCAATGGTTCGACTGTCCACGAGATCGACGCGACCGGGCTGGTCGCGTTCCCAGGGTGTGTCGATTCCCATGTGCACTTCAACCAGCCGGGGCGGACGGACTGGGAAGGGTTCGCGAGTGGGAGCCTCGCGCTCGCGGCGGGGGGTGCGACGACCTTCGTTGACATGCCGCTCAACAGTGATCCGCCGCTCCTCACCGGACAGGATTTCGACAACAAACTGGCGGCAGCCACGGGCAAATGTCGCATCGACTTTGGCTTCTGGGGTGGGCTGGTCGAGGGCAGCCAACGCACGATGTCTGAGCTTGCCGAGCGCGGAGTCATTGGCTTTAAGGGGTTCATGTGTGATTCAGGGATC
Source organism: Thermoleophilia bacterium (assembly GCA_043746815.1). Classification (GTDB taxonomy): domain Bacteria; phylum Actinomycetota; class Thermoleophilia; order Miltoncostaeales; family Miltoncostaeaceae; genus JAYTQG01. The sequence goes on from JAYTQG010000041.1 coordinate 10,683, forward strand.
CCTGAATTCCCCCGCGTCGACGACCACACGCTCTACGAGGGCATGAAGATCGCCGCGGACCTCGGATTGCCGATACTCCTCCACGCCGAGAACGAGGAGATCACCCGCGAGCTAACCCGGGTCGCCCGAGAAGAAGGACGCATCCACGAGATGCGTGACTTTCTCGCGACGCGCCCGATCATCGCGGAAGTCGAGGCGATCCAGCGGGCGATCCTCTTTGCCAACGACACCGGCTGCACGCTTCACATCGTCCACGTGTCGAGCGCCCAGGGGGCCCGAGCGGTGCTCGACGCCCAGAGCCACGGGGTGGACGTCTCCCTTGAGACCTGCCCGCAGTACCTCCTCTTGGACGAGGAGGACCTGGAGCGACTCGGTGCGCACGCCAAGGCCGGACCTCCGCCGCGCGGCGGTGCCGACCAGACGACGCTCTGGGAGATGGTCCTCGATGGCCGCATTCCAATGGTGGTTTCAGACCACTCGCCCGCGTCACCCGATCTCAAGGCCGGGCGTCCGCTCCTCGACTGCTGGGGTGGTATCTCCGGCTGCCAGTCGACGTTGCAACTCATGCTCGAATACGGACATTCCCGCCGCGCCATGCCACTCGACGCAATTGGCCGAGCCCTCTCCGGAAATGTCGCTGAACGCTTCTGCCTGCCCGAAAAGGGTCGGATCGAGGTTGGGTACGACGCCGACCTGGCACTGGTTGATGCCACTCACGTTGCTCCACTCTCACTCGAGACACTTCACTACCGACACCAGCAGAGCGCATACCTCGGAATGCCGCACCGTGGACGAATCGCGCGTACGATTCTGCGCGGCCAGACGGCCATCGCGGACGAGACCGGGACCAGTGGTTCGCCCGGCGGCCAGCTGATTCGCCCGCGCGGCCGCCACTTGTCTGGTTGACTGACAACCGCCGACTTGGTTCTATGTCGAGCGGCCCGCCGATTACTTCCAAGGACGCCACGTGACCTACCCGCTCGGGACCACCCGCAGCGCCATTCGATCCGACCACGCAGTCATCACGCCCGACTCCTACGTTCGCTCGCCGTTGCCGGGTTGGGAGCGCACGACCTCAGTGGTGCTGATCTCACCCCGAATGGGTGCGCAGTTCAGTCAGTTTTGGGCCGATATGGAGCCAGGGGCCACCGGAGGCGCTGCCGCGCCAAACGTTGAGCGATTCATCTGGGTCGCTGAGGGAGCCGTCGAGCTGACCCTCGACGGGAGTGAGGAGTCGCTGCGAGCGGGCTCCTACGCCTGGTTGCCGCCCGGCTCGACTGCCGTGCTCGGCTCGCCCGCAGGCGCCAAGGTCATGGTCATCGACAAGCCGTACGTTCGTCTCACGGACACGTCACCGGCGGACGCGATCGTCGGGCACGAATCCACCGTCGAGTCGGCACCGCTGCTTGGTGATCAGGACGTCCAAGTCCAGATGCTGATTCCCGAGGCGCCTGCGCACGATATGGCCGTTAACACGATGAGCTTTGTGGTTGGCGCGACCCTCCCGTTCGTCGAGGTCCACTCGATGGAACATGGCTTGCTGATACTGGAAGGGACGATGGTCTATCGCCTGGGCGACGAGTGGCACCACCTCCAAGCGGGTGATGTTGTCTACATGGCCCCGTACTGCCCGCAGTGGGGGGTCGCCTACGGCAAGACGCCCGCCAAGTACCTCATCTACAAGGACTGGAACCGCGACCCACTTCTGCAGCCATGAAGGTCTCAGTCGACGGTGATCGCTTGTCCACCGAGATCGGGACCCTCGCTCACATCTCCTCCGATCCATACCCCGCGGTCACCCGCGTGCTCTTCTCCGGGCCTGACATGGCGGCGAGGGCCTGGTTCACCGAACGCTGCCAAGACGCTGGCCTCTCGGTTCGGGCAGACGGCATTGGAAACCTCTTCGCCCGTTGGGAGGGCAGCGATCCTCACCTCCCTGCCGTCGCGACCGGCTCCCACACCGACGCGATCCCGCTTGCTGGACAGTTCGACGGGGTCGTGGGCGTGCTGGGCGGCCTCGAAGCTATCCGTTCGCTGAAGGCAGCGGGGCACCGGCCGCGTCGTTCCATCGAACTGGTGATGTTCACGGCTGAAGAGCCGACGCGGTTTGGCATCGGCTGCATCGGTAGTCGAATCATGGCGAGCAGCCTCAACGTCGATCAGCTCGACCTGATCCGCGACGCGCAAGGGATGACCCTCGCCGAGGCAGCGTCCGCAGCCGGGTACACCGGAGAGACGGCATCTGCCCAGCTCCCGAACAACCACTACGCGGCGTTCGTGGAACTCCATATCGAGCAGGGGCCGCGCTTGGAAGCGTCGGGTCGGCCAATCGGCCTGGTGACCGCCATCGCAGCCCCGTCGACACTCCACGTCACCTTCAAGGGCCCGGGTGGGCACGCGGGTGCGGTCCTCATGTCAGAACGCCACGATCCAATGCTCGCCGCCGCTGAAACCATGCTTGCCGTCGACCGGGCCGCCCGCAGTTCGGGTTCTCCGGACACCGTTGCGACGTGTGGGTTCGTTGAGGTCAGTCCGGGTGCGGTGAACAGCATTCCCCGCGAGGTTGGGCTGCTGATCGACGTCCGGGATATCGACGGTGCACGCAGGGATGGCGTTCTGGCCCAGATTCGCTCCGCCGCGAGGGACGCCGCCGAGCGACACGGGGTCCAATTCGACGACGAACTCCTCAACGCCGACCCACCTGCGCAATGCGACAAGGAAATCCTGGCCGCCTCCACCGCAGTCTGCGCGATGCTCGGCCTTGAGAGCGAGCGGATGATCAGTCGTGCCTACCACGACTCCCTCTTTATGGCCCGAGTCTGTCCGACGGCGATGATCTTCATTCCAAGCCGCGGAGGCGTAAGCCACCGCCCCGACGAGTACTCCTCTCCGGAGCAAATTCGACAGGGGGTGGAGGTTCTGGCGGGAACGCTTCAGCGCCTGTCTGAATCGGCCTGAATCCGCGCCCCGTCAGGGGCCACCCCGGACCACCTCCCGGTTTCAGCGTAGACGGGAATGTGGGTCGTCGCTCGTCGTCGCGGTGACAACTCTGTGACGGCTGCTTTTCAGTGGACGCCGCTACGACTCGAAGGCCGTCCACGGCGCGATGGTGCGTTTCCTTCGTTGGCGCCCTCTCGGTCTGGCCGCGTCAATCTCTTCGTAAAGAACCCACACGTGAACGGTCGCAGCGCGCCGAGCATCCCCTGGCGCGCCCGCCTTGATCGCGTCGATCATCGCCTGATGTCCATCGACTGACCGCTTCGGTGCGCCCGGCAGTGCAAGCGTGCGGCGGCGAAACTCCGTCAATTCGGTCGCCAGCGCCTCGTAAAGCCGAAGCAGGAGCGGGTTACGGCTCGCCTCAATAACCGCGGCGTGGAACCGCGAGTCGGTCGCCACGACTTCGTCCAAGTCAGCCGCGTCTGCCGCCTCCTGGTGGGCACCATTTAGGCGCTCTAACGCGCGGAGTTCAGCTGCCGTCGCTCGGCTGGCCGCGAGCGCCGCAGCGGTCGACTCGATCGACAGCCGAACCTCGACCAAGTCGATGATCTCGATTCCGTGATCCGCAATCCAGTTGGAGAACATCGCACGAGACGGGTCCGTCCCTGCGCGCACGAACGTTCCCCGTCCTCGGACCACCTCAACCACGCCCAGGACCTGCAGTTTCTGGAGCGCTTCGCGAACAGAGGTCCGACCGACGGCCAGTTGGCGGGCAAGTTCTGGCTCCGCGGGAAGCTGCTCACCACTTGCGAAGCGGCCCTCCCGGACACCCTCCATAATCGTGTCGGCGATCATGTCGGCGAGGCGTCGCTTAGGAATTGCGTCGAGCACGTTCGGAACCGTATCTGTTCGGGGTAGGGAATCCGACGCGGTTCAGTTGAACAGGATTTGACCGTCAATCGTTGTCCGCAAGTCCAAATCTCTCCGCGTTCTTCCGGTGGCAGAATCTCTGCGCCAGCCGGTCACCATGCGGTCAGTCATCAGGTTGACAGACAAGTATGCTCCGGCTGGCATTGATCAACTGCTTGATGTCCATGCACCGGAAAAGGGGGGATCTTGAAGAACTCGCGCAAGAGTCTGTGGCTCGTACCGATCGGCGTTCTGGCGATGGGTGGGACCGCACAAGCGGTAACCATCGGCGTCAGTTTCCCGGACGGAAATTCTCAGGACGCGGTTGTGAAGGAATTCAACGCCGCCAAAGCCGAAGCCGCGAAGCAGGGTGTCAACCTCGTCATCGATGACCCCGGCAGCGATCTGACGAAGCAGATCGCGACGATCAACACCTGGGTTCAGAAGAAGTACGACGCGATCGTCGTGCAGGCGAAGGACCCGGCCACCCTCGAGGCAACCGCGAAAGCCGCGCGTGCAGCCGGGGTGAAGTGGATCACCTACGCCGGAACAATGAAGAATCAGGACGCGACGTTGGGCTTTGACCATGTCAAGGGCGGCTGCGCGATTGGTACTGAGGCTGGAAAGTTCATCAACACCAAGCTCGGCGGCAACGGCAAGGTGGCCGTGCTCACGTTTGAGTCGGGTCAGTGGGCACGTTCGCGTCGCGAAGGCATCGTGAAGTGCCTCACCAAGACGGCGCCGAAGGCCAAAATCGTCGCAAAGCAGGATGCGATTTCGACCACTGACGGCAGCAAGGTAACCCGCACGCTGATCCAGCGCACGCCGGACCTCAACGTCATTCTGGCCGTCGAGGAGACTGGGACTGAAGGCGCGTACCAGGCCCTTCTCTCGAGTGGCAAGAAGGCCGGTGACCCGAAGATCTTCCTTGCAGGCATCGACGGCACGCCAAAGGCGCTCGCACTCATCAAGTCCGCAAAGACCATGTACCGCGCCTCTGCCGCACTGAACCTGGTTTCCGTTGGGGAGGGGATGGTCAAGCTTCCGCAGCAGCTGCTCGCTGGCAAGAAGGGTGACTACTTGGTCCCCCTCGAATTGGTGACCCCGAAGGACCAGGCACTCTTGGCGAAGTACATCAAGATCCTCGGCTAGGAGCAACTCGTCGCAGTATCGATCAAACCGGTGACACCCAGTGGCCTTTGAGGTCCGGGGACTGACCAAGTCCTACGCGGGTGTCACCGTGATGCGTAACGTGGACCTCACCGTCGCCGACGGTGAGGTCCACGCGCTGCTCGGTGCAAACGGTGCGGGCAAGTCGACGCTCATCAAGTGCGTTACCGGCGCTGTGCGACCCGATTCGGGGTCGATTCACATCGGCGACCAAGAGTTCACGGCCCTCGCGCCACGCTCGGCCAAGGAGGCGGGCGTCGCCGTCGTCTATCAGGACTTCAGTGTCGCCAGGTCGCTCAACGTTGCCGAGAACATCTTCCTTGGCCAGGAGCTTCGGCGAGGCCCGTTCGTGCAGTCGTCGGCGCAGCGGGCCGTTGCCCAGCGGCTGCTCCGCGACCTGGGAGCGAACCTTCGGTCCGACCAGCCGACGGACACACTCGGCGGGGCCGACCTCCAGCTCATCGAAATCTGCAAAGCGCTGGTCACACATCCGAAGCTCTTCATTCTCGACGAACCGACCGCGGCCCTGACCGAGATGGAGACGGCCCAACTGATGGATCAGGTCCGACGTCTGCGCGATCAGCAACTGCCGATCGTCTACGTCACCCACCGTCTGGCCGAAGTATTCGAAATCGCTGATCGCGTCACGGTCATGCGAGGCGGAGAGGTTGTCCTCTCTGAAGTGGTCGCTGACGTTACTCAACGGGATCTTGTCGAAGCAATCGCGGGGCGCTCGTTGGGCGGCGGCGGGCGGTCGCTCGTAGAGGCGCGGGAGACACACAACGAGGACCTTGTTGACATTCGAGGCCTGGTCGCGGAGGGAATCGGGCCGATCGATCTCACCGTGGGTCCAGGCGAGATCGTCGGCGTTTATGGCCTTATGGGCTCCGGAAGAACGGAACTGGTGGAGGCCCTGTTTGGCGCGCGGACGATCTTCCATGGGGAGTTCCGGCTCGCCGGAAAGCTAACCCGCCCAGGCAGTACCGCCGATGCGATTTCGCAAGGGATTGCCCTCGTTCCGTCGGATCGGCTTCACAACGGGATCTTCCTCACATTGCCCGGCAGCGACAACATGCTCCTTCCGAGCTTTCGGCGTCTGTCGGCGGCGAGTATCTGGCGCCGCCCGGCGAGGGAGCGAACGGACTTCAAGAGCAACGCCGAGCGCGTCCGTCTCTCACCCCTGCGCGGAGACATCGCTGGCCGAGGCTACTCCGGTGGCAATCAGCAGAAGCTCGTGATCGGCCGTTGGCTGCCGCTCGAGTGTCGCTTGCTGCTCCTCGATGAGCCAACTCAGGGCGTCGACGTCGGGGCACGAAGTGACCTCTATGCATCGTTCACGGAGGTCGCTCGATCGGGGCGCTCGGTCATTGTCACCTCGTCAGAGCCGGACGAACTGGTGCAGTTGTGTCATCGCGTGCTGGTGCTTGCCCGCGGCCGGATCGTCGCGGAGGTCCGGGGTGATGACATCAATGAGCACCGACTTCTCGAACTTGCACACTCCGGCGAATAGGACCGCAGCGCCACATGCCTTCGAAACCATCAACTGAAGCGTTTGCCTCCACTCGGATGACCGCATTGCGTGATCGTCTCTTCCGTGCCGAGAACGCCACGATTCTGCTCCTCCTCGTTGCGCTTGCCTTCATCACCGTCTACTTCTCGGCGAAGAGCGAATTTTTCCTGACCTGGGACACGGTCAAAAACACCTCCTACAACTACGCCGACCTCGCGGTCCTCGCGGTGCCGATGGCGCTGCTCATGATCGCTGGAGGCGTTGACCTGTCGCTTGGGGCCAACATGGCACTTTCGAGCGTGCTGATGGCCCTTGCGGTCCGCGAATGGGACTGGCCGGGCTGGGCGGGGATATTGCTCGCCCTTGGAGTGGGCGCGCTCATCGGAATTATCAACGGCTTTCTCTGCGGAATTCTTGGATGTAACCCTGTCATTGTCACGATCGGCGGCCTGTTTGCCATCCGCGGCGTCGGAAAGCTGGTTCGGGTCGAGTCGCAGTCTCCGCTGGGGAACAACCTCGACGACACGAAAACGAAGGTCAGCGAGGGCATCTTCGATTCACTCGGGTCAGGCACGTTTCTCGGCCTGCCTAGTCTCGCGTGGTTCGCGATCGCGACGTTCCTCGTCGGGGGGATCTTCATTGCCTTCACCCCCTGGGGCCGCTACATCTACGCCATCGGGATCAATCGGCAGGCGGCGTTCCTCTCGGGCCTGCCGGTTCGGGCGCTCCCGTTCTTTCTCTACGTCGCAACAGGAATTGGCGGGGGCCTCGCCGGTGTCATTGCCGCCACTCGCATTCAAGGCACCAACCCGAGCGACGTGGGCCTCCAGATGGAGTTCAAAACGCTGATCGTCGTGCTCTTGGGCGGTGTGGCCTGGGCTGGCGGTCGCGGGAAACTGACCGGGGTGGCCATCGCCGTCATCTTCTTTTCTGTCCTTCAGCAGGGACAGACGTTGCTCGACGTCAACCCCTTCTGGCAAGACACCATTCTCGGCCTTGCCCTAGCCATCGCGGCCGTCGTGGATGCGCTCCTCGTGATCCTGCCCGGCCGCCTCCAAACACGGCGAGCGGTGGCTGAGCGGGCCGCGGCACCCCCGCTTGCCAATGGGCCAGAACCCCCACCCCAGGAGTAGGGGCGGGGCGACTCGAGGTTGTTCGCGCCCGCAGTGTTGCCGGGAGAGATCGGTTCGGGGCAAGGGAGATCTGGGATCGCCGCGGGCAGCGACCCCAGAGACCTGCCTACGGGGCCGTGTAGGCCCAAGATCCAAGGGCCCATCCGTCCCCCGGTGAGGCCACCTGAAGGGAAAGGATGAAACCACGCCGGGCCGCGGCGGCGCCGACCGATTCGGTCCTTCCGGGAAATGCATCAACAGAGCTGCCAGCACGGGCGGCACTTACGTAGACACAGACCTTGCCCGCCGGTGCGGTTGGGAGGTCGACGGTACCGGTACAGGTTGCATCGCTGGGCGCCACACCGACGGTCGGGATCGCGGGCGCAGGGATCGGGAACGCAATGAACGTCCTGAAATCTGAGTCTACAGTCGGGGCCTCGGCGTCGATATCAAACCCGCCGACAATCTTTTCACCCGATGCAAGCTGGGTCAGCGCCGAGCGGCCCGCATCGCCCTTGGCGCCTACAGTCCCGGCCGGTCCTGCCGCACCCGCGGGCCCGCTCGCCCCAGTCAGTCCGGTCGACCCAGTCAGGCCTCGGTCGCCTTGAGGTCCCTTCAGCTTTGCCAGCGCGGTGGCGTCGAACTCGCCCGACCCGAGGGACCCATTTTTTACGTCGGCGCCTGTGATCGACTCGTTCTTGATCTGCTTCCCCGTAATCAGGGTGGTGGCCGCATAGGCGGTTCCGCCCGCAACTGAGATGAACACGGCGATCGACGCCATGACGTTGGAATAGGTCAATCGACTGCGCAACGTAGCCATGAACTGATTTCCTCTCGCTTGGAAGGGCTTGCCAGGGGTGACGCTACTTCCCGCGCCGACCATTCGTCAAACGAGTGAGTTGCCGTGAGAAAACACTTCGCATCACAGCGGAAGCGACAATCGCCCAGCTCGATTCGAGTTGAACTTGTCTCGCTATGCAGGACAAGGGCGAAGGGCAGTGGGCTAGACGGCGAGCCATCTGGCCTCGCGATTCGCACTCCTGCTGGACACCTTACCGGGCACGAGGAGCGGCCCACAACGCTTTATGTTGGCATTTGCGCGCATTTCCTGCGAGAATTCATTCGTGAGCGATAAAAGTGCCGTCGCGGACGCATCGATGCTCCTCGCGTTTCGTGGCTCCAACGTCCGGTCGTTCCGAGATCCGTTTGAGATGTCGCTGCTCTCGACAAGTCTCTCTGAGCGCGCGGTAGTGAGACAGATCTCCTGGCGAGAAGGCGGCCAGCCCATCGGCGTTCTGCCAGCCGCTGGCGTTTTCGGCGCGAACGCTTCCGGTAAGTCCAACATTCTCAGGGCGATGAACGACATGCGGTCGTTAGTGCTGTCGTCGTTTATGTGGTCAAGTCCCATCGGCGGTACGCCGCGGCGGCCTTTCCTCCTTGATGGGATCTCTCGACAGCTTCCAAGTCACTTCGAAGTCGACCTCATCCTGAGTGGCGTGCGCCATCGGTATGGATTTGAGATCGACGACGATCGTGTCATTGAAGAGTGGGCGTACCGGTCGCCTCACGGCCGTTCGGCGCTCCTTTTCCACCGCGTAGCTGGCAAAGTGGACCTCGGAGGGGGGAATCGCAGCAAGGGCCGGGCAGCCGCGGAGTTGCTTCGCCCCAATGCGCTCTTCTTGTCGACTGCCGCCGCCGGGAACCACCCGGCACTCCTTCCCATCTACGAGTGGTTTGCAAGGAATCTCTTGTTCGCGGAAGCCGGTAGTCGTGCCGTGCGCCAGGCACTTACTGCGCGGTTTCTTGACGATCCCGCGTTTAGCGGTCGGGTTCGCGCGCTCCTCGGTGCGGCCGACTTGGGCCTCACTGGCGCCAGGACCCACGAGCCGGACCCGATCATCAGGGAACGGATGGAGCGGGCCCTGCGTATTCTCGCGGGCGATGAAGGAGAGACTCTCGGCGGCTCAGGCGTGCCCGAGTTCGCCGCGCAGCGGGTCACTCTCCTGCACCGGGGGGCGGACCAAGACGTCGAACTGGATCCCGACGAAGAGTCTCTGGGCACGCTGGTTTGGTTCGGCTTGATTGGTCCGATCATCGGCGCGCTTGAGCACGGAGCGGTGCTTCTCGCTGACGAGTTGGATGCCAGTTTGCATCCGCGACTCGTCGCAGAACTGGTGCGCCTCTTTCAGGATTTGACGTCCAACCCGCGCCGCGCACAGATCATCTTCAACTCGCACGATGCTTCGCTTCTGGGAGGGGCAGTCGAAGAGCGCCTGCTCGGGCGCGATCAAGTCTGGTTTACCGAGAAGCACGAAGACGGGAGAACACGCCTCTATTCGTTGTCGGATTTGGACCCCCGAAAGGAAGAGGCAGTAGGCCGCCGATACCTTGAAGGTCGCTACGGCGCGACACCAATCCTGTCGACGTCGGAGTTCGCCGCCGCTGGCCCGCAAGGGCTCTGAGTCCCTGATGGCCCGAAGCGGATCCTCGCATCTCCCTCAACGCCGAGTCACGAAGAATGCCGTGCGCCTGGAACTGAACGTATTCGCGGAGGGACATCGAACTGAAAAGCAGTACCTCGTCTTTTGGTGGAGAAACAACCGCCAGCGAGTGAATGTTCGCCTGGACCCGGAGCCGGGCGTTCCACTTGACCTCGTTAAGCGCGCAGTTAAGGCCAAGGAGAAGAGCGATCGCGAGGCTAAGCGACGCCAGGGGCGCGCCTACGATCAAACCTGGCGTGTCTTCGACCGCGACGACCATCCGCACTTTGCTGAAGCTTGTGACCTTGCGAGGAGCAACGGGATACAGCTCGCGCTCTCGAATCCATGCATCGAACTCTGGCTCGTTCTGCATTTCGAGGATCAAACCGCCCACGTTGATCGACATACCATCCAGCGTCGCGCGACTGCTCTAACGAAGTGCGAAAAAGTCTTATCGGGGACGGCACTCAACAATCTCGCGGACGCCCACGACGAGGCAACTCGACGAGTGAAGGACCTCGACAAGAAGCACCAGGGAGATGGCTCACCACCGTTCAGCAATCCGAGTTCCGGAGTCTGGCGGCTTGTCCATCAGATACGTCAGGGTCAGCCCGGCCGGAACGTCTGAACTTGTTGGTGCCGCCCCTTGCAGGGAACCGGACCTCTCCGCGCTAAAGATCAGGAATAGCGCGATTCACAGCGAGGGCTGGGACGCGATGGGCGCAGCAATGGCCCTAGTAGCTCGATTCGAGTTGAACTTGTCTCCCTATGTAGGACACGGCGGTGCACGGGCCACTCAGACGGCAGACCCCGGCGCGCGGGCCGACCGAACTCGATGCGGCGCGAACGTTCCAGCTGGCCGAGGCGACTGCCGCCCGCATTGCGATTTCTACTTGGAGGGCGTCGACGCTCGCCGACTACGGCTGGCGCGCGGACTCGTCTTGGTTGGCAGACCTCAGGGTTCACTCGGAAGGGCTTCCACGGGCGATCGGTACACCGACCGGCGTAGGAATGGCCCTCGCCTGTTCGAGTTGCCCTTGAACTCGTCTGGCTACATGGAGACACGGCGGCCGTCGTGCCTCTGTTACGTGACGCCAACGAGGGCGGCCTGGGTGGTGGCCAAGCTTGAGGACAGCGATGCTGCCGCGCCGTGTGGTTAGGTGCTCGACCCTCGGCGGCCGACCGGCGGAGCCCGCGGTCGCTGTCAGGGCCCGGATGGTGACTGCGCGTGTCCGACGGCGACCTCCGCCGCGCCCGGCGATCCTTGGAGCAGTGCCAAGTTGTCATCGGTCGCCGGCAGGTACTCGAAGATGGAGTATTCCTCGGTCGTTGGCGGCCCGCCCATTGTCGCTGTCAGGCGTACCGGGAGCATCGTTTCTCGGTCGACCTCGTAGACGCCGCTTGCGTCGATGTTCTTGGCGGCAAAGGCGATCCGAGTGACCTCGCGCCCCTCGACGACTCCGTCGCCGAGGACGCGTGCCTCACCAGACTCGAGCGCCTGGCGGATCGCCTCACCGGTGCCGACGCAGCTGTTTGCCGTTGACGAACGCCGTGACAACGCAGAGCAAATGCCGTAGGGCCCGACCGATTCGTACCAGTCGCCCGTGACAAGTGCGGTTCGTACGCGTGACTGCTTGTCTTCGAGTGACCAGTACTCGGTCTCCTGCCCTACGTCCTGGCCCTCCGACTTCGACACCAGCCTGACGTGTTCGATCAGGCCCGGTCGGTTGAGGGCAGCGGTCGCGCGATCCACGAGGCTCGGCCCGCCGCGGAACGGAGCGACCGTTACGCCGACGGCCACGGTCAACCCGACCGCGGCGATCGCGGCTGCCGGGCGAGCCCAACGGCGTCGTCTGGGCGCGCTTAGGTCAGGTCCTCGACGCAGGGTCGGAGTGCGCTGAGGTGGTCGCGCTGGCCACGTCCCCATATCGACGATGGCTTCCCAGGCACGCTGTTCGGCGTCCTCGTCGGGGTGGGGTAGGCGCAGGCTGGCCGCAAACAGGCGCTTTTCAAGTGTTGGCATCAAGAACCTCCAGGCTGGATCTGAGTTGGTCCAGGGCTCTGCCCAGGCGCGAGTAGACGGTGCCGACCGGCGTTTCCAGCATCTCTGCGATTTCGGCGGTGGAGTAGCCGAACCAGTGGTGCAGGACCACCACTGCCCGACGCTCGGGTGAAAGGTCGGCCAGCGCGTTCATCAGATCAGGGTCGAAAGCCATCTCATCGACCCACTCGCCTTGTCGGGGGTAGGCCTCTCCAAGCTCCACCAGGCGACGCTCGTCACGCAGCGCGTTGAGTGCCCGGTTCACGGTGATCCGGTGGAGCCAGGCGGGGAAGGAGCGATCCGAGTCAAAGCGATCCAATGACCGCAGTGCGTCCAGAAACGCCTCCTGGGCGAGGTCATCAGCCATTGCGCGGCGCCCCGTGACCGCGAATGCCGCACGCCAGGCACTCGGCCAATGGCGTCGGTAGAGCTGGGAAGTCGCCTCAAGTGATCCGTCGGTGCGGATCGCCCGGATCAGGTCGACGTCGTTCGGTTCCGTCATCATCATTAGTAACCCCGAGGCCGCCGTTTCCATCCCGACGTCGGAAGGTCTGGAGGCGTCACACCATCGCAGGGCTCCTCACCGGCAACCCAAAGGGTTCTTGAAGGGTAGTCCCAACCGTTATCCACGGTCTGCGGAACGTCGGGAGCACACGGGCGATCGGTACACCGGCCGGTACGGCAATGGCGGGACCCAGACTCGAACTGGGGACACCACGATTTTCAGTCGTAGTGTCCTGGGCGGCGAGAATGTCTTGCTGACTAGGATCACGCTGGTCCTCGGAGGGCCCCGCATGGTCTCCCGCATGGTCCGGGAGCAAAATCATGCGAACTTCCCGGCACGTGGATCCCAATGCCAGCGAGACTCTTACGGCGGGGTCTCCCTCATGCCGGGCGCCAAGTTGGGGCTGGGCGGTGACACCGACAGCGGCTATTGCGGCTAGCGCCCGTTGACGCGCTTTACGGCGTCATTGATCTCCACACCGGGCTGATGCTGGTCGGCCGCTCCGGTGCGGATACTGACCCGTTCCCGGAGGTCGTCGGCGCGCCCAACCAGCACCATCCCGCAGTCAAAGATCATCCTGAAGCCGCTGATTTTGACCAAGGAGATGTCCTTCTCAAACGCAACGTTGGGGTCAATCCCGGCACCCCGCATAGCCTCACTGAATGGGGCACGGTCGGCGCTATCGAGGTTGGCCTCTGCGAACTCGCGAGGCCGAACGTCCATGCTGTTGTCCTGCATCTTCGCCAGCAGCGCGACCTGGTAGCGCCCGACTCTCTCGGGGTTATGTATCCGTTCGTTGAAAAAGGCTTCCGCCGCGCGCATGAAATCAAGCGTTGCCTTCTCGGGACTGGTCTTCAGCCGGCAGCCGAGGAAGGTGGAAAGGTAGAAAGTCGCCACCCCCACACCGTCATCCTTACCGCGCTGATCGTCTGAGACGCGCCCGTACATACTGCCAGCGGTCCCGCTCGCATCGAGCATCAACACTGAGGTCTTGAACACCTTTGTCTTGTCGGTAAGCGTGAGCTCGCGAAGGAGTTCCAGATCGACGACTCTGTTGCCCTTCTTGTCGGTCTTGATGTGGAAGCGCAACCCTTGCTCACGCTCGAGCTTGAGCACCGCCACGCATGCGCGATCGTCCAGGGACCCCCGCACGATTGCGAGCAACCCCGCGGAGTTTCGTCCCGTCTGGACGTCGTGGAGGTGCTCCGCTATGCCTCGAGAGGCTTGCACGATCTGGGCGTTGTCGCGGAGAATCGCTGCAACGCCATCGCGTACGCGGGTGGTGCCGTCGGGGTCGGCATCGACCTCCAATCCCCGCAACTGGAGGCTGCCGATGATCTTCTTGCGGAAGTAGGCGCGCAGCGGATCATCAAGGGCAATGGGTGCATCCGTAAGCACGGCCTCTTCCTCGCCGCCGCCGCGTGGGACGTCGTGCAGCACTGCGGCAGCTATCTGGAAGCTGTCGAGGTTCACCGCGGCTCCTTGTCGGAAATGACGCGGTCGAGCTTGGTCTGCGCGGCTTTGAGGAAGGTATCACGGGCAGTCTCGAACTCCTGGACGGCGCTTTGGTACTCCTCTGAATCGGGCGCAGCTTCGCCTACGTCTCCGAGGGCCGAGCGGACTGACTGGTACTTGGCGACGACCGCATCCGAGGAGCCGAGGCGCAACTGGAGGCGCTGACCAATGGTGTAGACCTGATCGGCCCATGCTCGCTGCGCTTCGGTAGTCGCACCGGAGCCGCCTGCCTCCCCCAATTCACGCAAACGGATGACGGCCACGCCAAGCAACGACGCGGCCTCGTCGAGTAGCGTCCGCAGGTCTTCGCGGCGCTTGGCTGCCTGGTCACGAATGAACTGCTTACGGGCGGCACGGCGAGCGGCCCAGGCCGTCGCAGTCGGCCCCACGACGCCGGAGACGACGATGCCGGTCACCGACGTGATCAGGACTGTGTTTGCCATGCCTGGAAGTATTACCCAGCACCCGGTCATTTGCGCGACGCCGTGGTCCGGCACGCAGTCGCCGCACCCGGAATCGCGGTCGCGCTGTGACCTCGCACCCAAGACCGTCTCACCGAGATGCCACGTGCGCGGACGGCGGGAGCATTCGTCGGCTCACCTCAACCCCTCAAAGGCTTCCTCGACTCAAGTCGTGCTGTTCTGCGAGACTCAAGCGGCCGGGACCTACACCAGGTCGTGAACGTCGCGGAAGAGCAACGCTTGACCTCCGCGACCCTGTTCGCGTCGCAAGGACGGCAGAGGACCAGCAGCTGTGCGAACGCGACAAACAGGTGGACTCACGGCTTCCGAGGTCCTGCGGAGCGGCGCGGACGGCTCGCGATGCGTTTCGGTTAAGCGGAATTGTCGGTGTCTGTCAGGCGGCGAACCCTTGGCGCAACGGGGTGGCTGACGCGGTGGGTCGTCGTCGTGAGAGGCACTGCCCCTGGGCCGTCCGGCCTGAGATCCGAGAGTCGCGTTCACCATTCTCTACGGTTGAGCGGTCGGCGGCCCTTCTCGGCGTTGAGTTGACCTGGCGCCTTGCGTCGGTTGCCCGGCCCGGTGGCCGGGTCGGGTAGGGCGTTCGAATGGCTGCGCCGGACTCGGGTGACCGTGACCGGCTGCTTCATCCGGGTCAGCATCCGGTACCGGGCCGGAGGCATTCCGTTGTTGTAGCCGGTGCGAACGTATACGTGGATCCGGAGCGTTCCGGTGACATGTTTTCAGGGGGCCTCCGACGCTGGGGCGATCCGCTGATTGACCGTGTACTTGGTCGGGCGCACGCCAATCCGTCGATCGCTGGGGAGCAACTGGTGCTGTTGCCATGGGCACTGGTGTCGGTTGCTTCGGTGAGTCCGACAGGGTTGGGGCTGGCTGGTCGGGCGTCGTACTCTGGGCCGGGGGCCACCTCCCTTCTGGGGAATCTCGCGCATTCGACGCGGGCCGGCGCCTACGCGGCCGAGCTGATCGTGGCTGCGTGTCTTGTCTACCGGGGCTGGTCGTCGACGGACGGCCAGATGGTCCTGGGTGACGTCCGGGAGGCCGGCGGCCGGCTGGATTTTGGCGCGAAGTTGGTCGGGACGGGTACGGCGCGCCGGACGTGCGAGGCGGATGTCCTCGTGAGCTTCGATGGCGGGAGGCGTTTGGCGGTTGATGTCAAGTACAGCGCGGCGGGGGTATACCGGAGTCGACCGACGGCGTCGATGTTGGAGGTGGTCGGCCTTGCGATCAAGCGCGGCGAGATCGAGAGCTTCCACTTCGTGACGCCGGGCCGCTTCCGCCCGGCGTTCCACGCGGCGGTCGCGGGCGTGCCTGGGGTGGTTGTGCATGAGCGCGTTTGGCCCACGCCCGAGGACAGGGCGAGGATCGCGGTGCAGGAGCGCGCAGCGATTGACCACTCACGGCTGGTCGCTGACGTCCGAGTCGGCGGGGTGGTCGCGTTTGACGTTGTGGCTGCGCGGCTTGCTCAGCTCGCGGGAGACGCGTACCGAGACGCGACCGCGGGACAGCGTGACCTGGTCGATGTTCGGCGACCGACGGGATGGACGTACCTCTTCGACGCGACGATCGACGAGGGTGTGGGCGCACCGCCGCGTCTCGTGGCCACCTGGGGCCAGAGCACCGCCACCGTCCGCCAGCGGGATAAGCGTTTCATGGCGGGCTTCCCCCTCCCGAAGAGCCCGTCCGATCTCGATCGTGGTCACGCGGTCGCTCGGGAAGCGGGGGGCGACGAAGGCATCGGGATCAACCTGATCCCGCAGGATCGCAAGTTGAACCAGGGCCGCGGCCCGGGTGGGAGACGCTGGCGACGCCTGGAGCGCCTCGCGGCGAGCCAACCCGGAACGGGCGTATTCGTCCGCCAGATCTATGACGATGACTCCGACCTACCGGCCTGGTTGGAGTTCTTCGTCGTCACCGTCGACGGGGACACGATCCTCGAACGGTTCCGAAACCGCCCCGGCGCGCCCTGACACAGCCCGGGCGGTTAGATTCCCGCAGGAGAACGACGAAGGGCCGCGTGAGGGAGAGCGAG
The DNA here is from genome assembly GCA_043746815.1 of Thermoleophilia bacterium. Lineage (GTDB taxonomy): Bacteria > Actinomycetota > Thermoleophilia > Miltoncostaeales > Miltoncostaeaceae > JAYTQG01. The sequence goes on from JAYTQG010000041.1 coordinate 27,373, forward strand.
TTGATGAGCAGCCCGCACGGGTCACCCACCATGACTCCTAGGGCCCTCCAGCTCGGAACGCCCATACCGATCAACCCCGACGCGGTACGGGAATGTCTCGACCCACTGGAACGGCCAGGCGATGGGTTGTTTCTGCGGGCCTGGACCGACGGGATCGACGCGATTCCCCTCGCCGAACGGCGTGGGGCGCTGTCTTGGACGACAGGGCACGTCGCGGAGTCCGTGGTGGCGGTACTCCTTGCCGAGCTGGGCTACTCTCTTGTGTGGCAGCTTGCCGACCGGGACTCCATGGGGTTGACCTCATCCTACTTTGCCCCAACGGCGAGAGTCTTCTCGTCGTCGAGGTTAAGGGAACCCTGCGGGCTTGCCAGCGCCCCCGACTCAGCGGCCGGGACCTGCGGCAGATCACGGGCGCCTGGCTCGACAAAGATGACAACCCCGGCATGATCGGATCGGGCCTCACCAGCACGGACATCTGTGGCGCCGTCATTGTCGTGAACTTTGCCGAGATGATCGTCAGGGCGGGACTCACGACCGACTTCCAGACGCTCCGGCCGGTCCTCGAAGAGTCGGAGCTAGCCCGCTTCGCTGGGCACAATGATCCGATGACAAGGGGCTCTTCCGGTTTGAGTGGGGAGAGGCACGTCCTGTGTAGGCGGTTGGCGAGCCGGAGCGGCGTCGGCCGCGGTGTCGAGCAAGGAACGGCGCCAGGGAGCCACGGGCTGCTCGGCTCGCCATCCGGCGCCGGTCTCTCCCGGGCTGTTGTTCTCCTCGGGTCCGATGAAATAGCTGCACAGGAGACAGTTCTGCCATTGACATCCACGGCGCTGCCCTTCGGGAAGCGAGTCCTCGACG
>JAYTQG010000042.1:0-2353 GCA_043746815.1 Thermoleophilia bacterium
CCATCGCTGCGAGCGGGCCGAGCGCATCAAGCCGACCAGCCGCCGCGGCGAACGCTTGGCGGAAGCGGTCACTGTCGCGCACGGCTGACGGGAAGACCTGTGCGAGGTCCAGAAACTTCGTGGGGTCGCTCGTCGCCTGCGTGGCGTATGCAGCGGAGATGTCTCCGCTGCCGTCCATCGCCCGCGCGTCCTTCGCCGTCGTCGCGAGGTACTTCGCCCACCCCGCCAGCGCGAGCGCTGAACATTCAACCGGGCCCCCAAGTTCGATCTGACGGACGACTGTCGGGATCAGGAATGTTGGGAACTTCGCGGTGCCGTCGATACACAGGCGCCCGATCTGGTCGCGGACGCCGGTGTTGGTGAAGCGCTCCAGGACCGTCGCGGCGTAGTCCTCACGGGGGTAGCCGGGGATTTCGTCAAGGGTCGGGATTGCCTCGGAATGGAGCAGGCGCTCAAGGTAGGAACGCACGGCAGGGGTCGCCATTGCCTCGTCCACGTAGGTGACTCCGGCGAGCGCACAGAGGTATGCCATGCATGAATGCGCCGCATTCAGCATGCGCAGTTTGTACAGCTCCCAGTCGTGCACGCGGTCAGTGAAGAGTGCCCCGACGTTCTCCCACGGCGGCCGCCCCGCCGCGAACCTGTCTTCAATGACCCACTGGCGGAAGGGCTCCGCGACAACGGGCCAGGCGTCGTCGATACCCCAGGTGTCACGCAGCCAAATTCCGTCGCTCGGGGCCGTTTGCGGCGTAATGCGGTCGACCATCGAGTTCGGGAACGTGCAGTTCGCCTCCACCCACTCCGACAACCTTGGATCACGCCGCTGGCATGCCGCCATCGTCGCTGCGCGCGCCGCCGTTCCGTTACCAGGCAAGTTGTCGCAACTCATGATGGTAAGGGGCCCGCCGCCGCTTGTGCGCCGCTCGTCCAAGCCCGCTGCGACGGCATCGAACGTCGGATTGTCGCCGCCGCCACCGTAACCGGCCTCGGTGATCGTCAACGAGAGGATCTTGACCTCGGGGTTCGCAATCCGGCGGGCGGCCGCAGCCGCGTCGTCAACGGCGAGCACATAGTCGATGATCGAGCCGATCACCTGCGGGCGCGGCTCGTCGCTGCCGCGCTCGATCAGCGTGTAGAGGTGATCCTGCGAGCCCAGTGCGTCCGCCATTCGCTGGTCGAACGAGAGCATCCCGAGGCCCCGAATGCCCCAGTCACTGCCAGCCGTCGCAAGCTCGTGCGTGTATAGCGCAAGGTGCGCTCGGTGGAAGCCGCCGACCCCGATGTGCAGGATCCTCGGGAGCAGGGCGGAGCGGTCGTAGCTGGGGACCGGGATGCCGCGCGCCGCAATCGTGCTGAGCGCAGCGGCATCCAAGTGGACAGCGGGATTGTTGGTCATTCGGCGAACCTACCACGGACCCTCAAAACGATCCCGTTCGGAGTCTCCCGAGCCGACCTATCCGGCGAGCGGGAAGACCAACTCCGTCACCCAGTCGTTGGGGTCGGGCGAGTCCTTTGGCGAGCGTACGTAGCTCTCCCACGGGGCATCCGCGAGGTCGTACCGCTCGTCGATCAGATGCCGGTAGAACGCCGCCCAGGCCTCGCTGATGCCTTCGTAGCCGCCGGTGAACTGGGCAACCACCCGGCGGCCACCGGGAAGCTCCGCGGCGGTGAGTCCCGCGACGTGAACTCCGGACCCAACTGGCACTCCGACCTGCATCCGGAAGGGGTCACCGGACTGCGGGTTTTCCAGGTACCGGGCGAAGAGCGGTCCCTCGCCCTGCGGGTTGATGCCAGCCCCGACCAGCGCCTGGACGACCTCCCCGAAGAGGCGCACGATCAGCGTCGGGACCTCTTCGAGTGTGGCTGTCGCTTCGATCACGACAGCGTGTTGCGGCGTCGTTTCGATGATCTGTGGTCGGGACAGTGATGCTGGGAGGGTCATGTCCATCCTTCCGTCGATGAGTGCGTCAAGTCGAGTGACGAGCGCTCCGAGTTCCGTTGCGCGCAGATCGAGTCGTGCCCGGTGTGCCTCAAGGCATTGGCGAGCTGCCTCGGAGCCGAGGCCGTCGAGCACGACTGGCATCTCGGCGAGTGGCAACTCCAACGCCCGCAGCGCCGCAATCAGTGCCGCGCGGTCGATCTCATCGGGCCCATACCCCCGGTAGCCGGTCCATGAATCGACCGACCGTGGGACCAGGAGTCCGATCTCGTGGTAGTGGCGAAGTGCCTTGACCGTGAGGTTCGTTGCGCGGGCAACGACCCCAATCGGTTGGAGCTTCTCGGTGTGTTCGTCGCTCATTGCCACTGCAGGATGCAACCTCCCCTGAGGGGAGAGTCAAGCGCATTCGCCGAT
>JAYTQG010000043.1:0-2333 GCA_043746815.1 Thermoleophilia bacterium
CAGACCCGGGTCAGACCCCGAATTTGCTGACGTGTGTCTGTGGTGGACTCGTTTGAATCAACTGCGTGTCGAGTTGTCGGGCACCGTCGGAGGGCGCTAGACAGGCGATGGGCACCCCATCTGACCGCAGATTCCTCGCCGCGGCCCGCAAACGCCTTTGGCACCTGTTCCCAGTGTTGCCGGACCAGCCCGGCTTCCATAAACGCAAAGGGCAGCTCACCGAGACCATCGATTGGCTCTCGGTATCCCGCGTCAAGACGCCTGGCAGGGTCGTAGAGTCGGGCTCCTCGTGAAGGAGCAACTTGATGGGACGACCCCCGTGGTACCAGGTCTGGGTCCTCCCGTCTTGGCGAAGGAGCCATGGCTGGCGGGGCAACAACTGAAGGTCGTCGACAAGCAGGCGCTGTCGAGATTCTGCGGCAGTCACGACCATTAGGGCATCGTGGCAAGGACGCGCGAGTACCTGTACTCATCCGAGCGCGACGTGCGGAAGGTATCCGGACCGATCATCGTGCTGGACGGCGTGCAGGATGTCCACAACCTCGGTGCGGTCGCACGTGTCGCTGAGGCGGCGGGAGCGGCGGCCGCGGTCGGCAAGGTGTCGGCCGGAGCGGTGGAACATCTGCGGATTGCCCGCCCGGAGAGTCTGGTTGCATTTGTGCACGACGCGCGGGGTGGCGGGTGTCTCGCGTACGGCGCCGTCGAGGACAGCGGAACGGACTTTCGCGAGGCAGGAATGAACCGCCAATCCATCATCGTCGTCGGCGCAGAAAGGGAGGGAATTCGGCCCCGAATGCGGGAGGTCCTAGACGGCCTGGTGATCATCCTCATGGTCGGCCGAGTCTCGTCGCTGAACCTCTCGGTCGCGTGCGGAATCCTGGTCTTCTCGACGCGCGAGCCGCCCTCCGGAGGGGCTGACGTCTGAGGGCTGCGTGGCCGCCCGATACGCGCTGGGGTTGGTTCCACCGTATAGGTTGGGAACCTTGCGGGGCCGCTGAGTCGTGTTGACCAGCGTCCCGTTTCTGTTGAGACGTATCGAGCAATGGGGGAACCGTGGCGCGAACGATCCTGATTACGGGCGCGGCTGGCTACGTCGGAGGGGCCCTCACGCGACGGCTACTCGACGAGCCCGACACGACCGTCATCGCAGTCGATGCGTGCGGGATGGCCCATGGGGACGCTGGCCTTTCCGGGATCGCAGATCGGCCAGGCCTTGAGGTCGTTCGAGCAGACATACGCGACCGAGATCGGCTGCGCCCGTTCATCGAACGGGCGGATGCTGTCGTGCACCTGGCCGCGATCGTCGGGGATCCGGCCGGCAAGCGCGATCCGGATCTCACACGAGAGATCAACACCGCGGCCACGCAGCTTCTTGCCGACGCATGCGGTAAGTCGGGTGTCGGTAACTTCATCTTCGTTTCGACCTGTTCCAACTACGGCGTGGCGGAGGGTGAATTGCCCGTCGACGAGGACGCTCCCCTGAACCCCGTGTCGCTCTATGCAGAGACGAAGGTCGCGGTCGAGCGCTTTCTGGCGGAGCGTGAAGACATCCCGCACACATGCCTGCGGCTCGCCACCGTGTACGGCATCGCACCGAGGATGCGCTTCGACCTCACCGTCAACCAATTCGCAGCGGAGGCCGTTCGGAATCGGCGCCTCGCCATCTACGGCGAACAGTTCTGGCGACCCTATGTTCACGTGGAGGACGTCGGCCGCGCCATCTCCATCGCACTGGCCCAGCCCGAGCGCAGCCTTGGGCGGACCTTCAACATCGGTGATACGGGTGAGAACTACACCAAGCGGATGATCTACGAGGTCTTGGCCGAACGGCTAGATGATCTTGAGGTCGACTGGGTTTCCATTGACGAGGACCCCCGCTCATATCGCGTGGACTTCACTCGGGCGGGCAAGGAATTGGGTTTCGAGGTTTCCCGCCGGGTCCCCGACGGGATCGATGAGATCCTTGCCAGCCTGGCAGCGGGTGAATACAGCGACCCAGATGCCCCCAGGTATCGGAACTGAGGTGTCGGCTCCGCCGCGGCTGCTGATCATCACCGCGGATGACTTCGGCCTCAGCGCGGGGGTCAACGAGGGAATCCAGCTGGCGCACGCCGCCGGCGGCCTTACCGCCACGACCGTACTTGCCAATGGCCTTACGGCCGAGGAGGCTGGCGAGCTTTACGCGCGCTGGCCGGGCCTCGACGTGGGCCTTCATGTCAACCTCACCCTCGGACGCCCGGTCGCCGACCCAGCGACGGTGAGATCGCTTGTCGACGCCGCCGGTCAGCTGCTGTCAGGTCGCGAGCTGATGAGACGAGCGCTTCGCGGCAACG
>JAYTQG010000044.1:0-11977 GCA_043746815.1 Thermoleophilia bacterium
GTTGGTCAGCGCTTCCTGAACGATGCGGTATGCGTCGAACGAGACCATCAGCGCTACCGCCCGGGACCACCGCCGAACGAGTGCTGCTCGGCACGCTACTCCCCGGGATTCGCCCGATCGGGTCGCCCGATGACGAGGACCCCAAAGAGTCCCCGGAGGGCACTTCGCGTCGGTGCCAGGCCAAGCCCAGACCAGGAGTGGCGTCCCCCCGTCCGCAGGCCACCACCTCGCTCACGCCGCGCCCGGGTGTTGGGGCCCGGGTGAACCGGCTAGAAGTTGCAGCGCCGCGAGGATGCACCACCGTCGACGCTGAGGGCGAACGCATCGACGCAGTACGCTGGAATCGGCCCCCCCAACCCCCTGAAGTACGTCGGCGTCGTTAGAGACGTGGGCGACGGCGTCCAAGCTCCGGTGTGGTTTTGAACTAGCGAGAGACCGGTGCAGTTGGGCCAGCCGAGGATACAGCCCGTGTACAAGTACAGCTTGCACGACCACGAGACGTTGGCTCCGGATCGCCATCCAGAGAAGGAACAACGGAACTCGTAGCCACCGCGGTTGACGTTGTAGACCATTGCCCCCGCGGTCGCGGTCCCGGGCGAGTAAGCCTGCGCGGTTCCGGCAAGGAATGCACTTGTCATTGCGACTGTGGCTGCCGCAAGAAGGCGTGTCCGGCGCATGCCGTTTCCTTTCACTGGATATGGACGGTAAGGACAACCCCCGGGGCGACCAGGCTGGTTTTCGCCCCGCGTGCCTGACTCAATCAGCCGCGGTGGTCAAAAGCAAGTTCGGGAGAGGGGCGGGGGCGACCAGCCCTCGAGTGGGGTCAAGGGCGTCTGCTGCACGTTTAGGTGACAGGTTGTAGTCACGCTGCGAGCGCAGGTGACGGGGTCATGATGGTCTCGTACTGGACGGGGGTCAACCGGCCCAGACGGGCCTGTCGGCGTCGGCGGTGGTAGGTCCGTTCGATCCAGGTGACGATCGCGATGCGAAGCTCCTGACGGATTGCCCAGGAGCGACGACGGTCAAGGACGTTGTTTTGCAGCAGCGCGAAGAACGATTCCTTTGCGGCGTTATCGCCGGCCGCGCCGACGCGGCCCATCGAGCCGACCAGGCCGTGACGGTGCAAAGCGCGCTGAACCTTCCGGGATCGAAACTGCGATCCGCGGTCGGTGTGAACGATGCAACCCACTGGGTCGCCGCGACGCGAAACGGCGCTGGTGATCGCGTCCAGGGCGATGCGGGCTTTCATCCGGTCGCTGACCCGAGTACCCGACGATCCGACCCGAGCAGGCGTCTTTGACCGCGCACACGTACCGCTTGCCCTCACCGGTGGGGTGCTCAGTGATATCGGCAAACCACAACCGGTCCGGTGCATCGGAGGTGAACACGCGGCCGACCAGATCATCATGGACCGGCGGTCCCGGCGCCTTCTTCTGGCCCTTCTTCTTTCCGAACGCACTTGACCGTCAGTGGTCGCGACAGATCCGCCACGCGGTTCTGTCGGCCATCGGCGATCCGGCGCCGCGGGCTTCGTCGGCAAGCAGCCGGTACCCGAACTCCGGGTCATCGCGATGGGCGTCAAACAACGCGCCCGGGGATTCCCGGATTCCGACGGGATCTCCGCCGCCGTCGATCGTCTGGGCGGACGTGTCGGTATAGGAACTGCCTTCAGGTCGCTCACCTCAGCCGGATGACCAAGCCAGAGTCTGTCGGTTTCGTGGGCAGCCTCGCGCGACGGCCAACGAACGTTATGGCTGTCGGGTCGAGGTATGGGGCCCTCGGGAGTCTCCCGTGAAATTGTCATGCTTCCCCCATCTACGCGGAACCCTCCCAGACGTCGAGCTCAAGATGAGGGTTCGCGCGGCCTGGGCGTCGGCAATTTGGTCGTCGTCTGCGATGACGGACCGGTGTTCGAGCGAACGTGGCGTGCTGCTTGAGCGCAAGTTCGAAGTCCCGATGCTAAACCTGGGATCCGCTCAATTGACCGCGGTTCAGGTTTTAGACCAGAGGTCAGGCACAAGGTCGGTTCACGGTGTTTCGCGGATCAGGCCGCCGGGTAACACTCCGCTGTGTTCGGGTTCCCGATACCGATACGCGGCTGCCTGTTCGACATGGACGGCGTACTGACCGATACCGCGTCGGTTCATGCAGTGGCCTGGAAGCAGTTGTTCGACGGGTTCCTGGCGGCGTGGGCAACTGAGCACGAGGTCGCGTTTGTGCCGTTCGACGCGGCACGCGACTACAGGGAATTCGTTGACGGCAAGCCGCGCGAGGACGGGGTGCGTTCCTTCCTTGCATCGCGGGGTATCGACCTGGACAGTCGGCGGACGGGCACGAGCGTGGAGGCGCTCTCGGACGGTAAGAATGGGATTCTGCTTCGTCTCCTTCAGAAACGGGGTGTCCGCGCGTTTCCCGGGTCTGTTTCGTTTCTCGCAGCTGTGCGCGCCGCCGGTTGGCTCACCGCGGTTGTCTCTGCCAGTGCGAATACGAGCGCGGTGCTCGCCGCGGCAGGCCTCGCGGGCCAATTCGATGATCAGGTCGACGGGCTGATTGCGAAAGATCTCGGACTCGCGGGCAAACCCTCGCCTGACTCATTCCTGCATGCGGCGAGCGTCATGGGCCTACGACCGGAGGAGGCGGCTGTGTTCGAGGACTCCGTTGCTGGTGTCGCGGCGGCTCGCGCTGGCCGTTTCGGAGTGGTGGTCGGTGTTGACCGGACCGGAAACGCCGCGGAGTTGACATCCCACGGCGCTGACATCGTCGTGGGGGACCTCGCGGAACTGTTGGAACGGTGACCGAGGCCCCGTCCGTATTCGCCGTAGAGCCTTGGGGGCTGCGCGAGACCGAATTACGGCTGCCGATCCTCGCGCGGTCGGAGTCACTCTTTGCGTTGAGTAACGGCCATATCGGCATGCGCGGAAATCTGGATGAAGGTGAGCCGCACGCCCTGCCGGGCAGCTACTTGGCGGGGTTTTTTGAGAGGCGACCTCTGCCGTATGCCGAGTCAGGTTTCGGGGACCCTGAAGCCAGCCAAAGCGTCGTGAACGTAACGGATGGGAAGATCATTCGGTTACTGGTGAACGACGAGCCGTTCGATGTTCGTTACGGGGTGCTGCGCGCTCACGAGCGCACCTTGGATTTCCGCGCAGGCGTGTTGAAACGGGTCGCTGAGTGGGAATCGCCGACGGGAAGTGTGGTCCGTGTGACGTCCACGCGGCTTGTTTCGTTCACGCAGCGGGCGGTCGCTGCGATCCTGTGGGAGGTTGAACCGATTGACCGGTCGACGCGGGTGGTGGTGCAGTCGGAGATGGTTGCCAATCAACCTCTGCCAGCGGCGGAGTCCGCGGATCCCAGAGACGGTTCGGCGCTCGGCTTCGTCCTCGAGCCGGAGGATGCGGGCAACGCCGATCTTCGTGCGCTTCTTGTGCACCGCACCTGCGTGAGTCGCTTGCGTCTGGCGTGTGGGATGGACCATGTCTTGGATGGGCCCTCCAGCGCGTCAGTCTCAGCGGAGAGTCATCCCGATCTTGCGCGCCTTACCGTCGCGGCCGAGCTTGAGCGCGGTCAAGCGTTGCGGATTGTGAAGTTCGTCGCGTACGGCTGGTCGGCTGAGCGTTCGTTGCCAGCGGTCCGCGCCCAGGTAGCGGCAGCGTTAGCTGAGGCGAAGCAAACAACCTGGGCGGGGCTCGTTGCCGAACAGCGCGCCTACCTTGATGCCTTTTGGGAACGCGCTGACGTTGAGATCGACGGTGACGCCCAGTTGCAGCAGGCGGTGCGGTTCGGTTTGTTTCATGTCCTGCAGGCTGGCGCTCGTGGGGAGGGCCGGGGGATCGCGGCGAAGGGCCTGACCGGTACCGGTTACGACGGCCATTCGTTTTGGGATACCGAGACCTTTGTACTGCCCGTGTTGACCTACACCCAACCATCGGCGGTTGCCCATGCCCTTCGATGGCGACACTCAACGCTGCCGTTGGCGCGCTCGCGGGCAACGCTCCTCGGTCTCAAAGGGGCGTGCTTTCCCTGGCGAACCATTGCCGGTGAGGAGTGCTCGGGGTACTGGCCAGCTGGCGCAGCCGCGTTTCACATCGGTGCCGACATTGCCGATGCCGTCATCCGGTATCTGGGTGCGGTCGTCGATCCCGCGTTCGAACGTGGTTGCGCGGTGGAGCTACTCGTCGAGACCGCTCGCATGTGGCGCTCGCTCGGCCACCACGATGTCGAAGGCCATTTTCGGATTGACGGTGTGACGGGCCCCGATGAGTACAGCGCGTTGGCCGACAACAACGTCTACACCAACCTCATGGCCCAACGGAACTTGGCGTACGCCGCTGACATCGTTGGGCGGCATGTGGATATCGCGACCGCCCTCGGCGTCCATGATGAGGAAACGGCCGGTTGGCGGGACGCGGCACGGATGATGTTGATCCCGTACGACGAACGTTTGAGGGTGCATCCGCAAGCGGAGGGGTTTACCGATCATGGACGCTGGGACTTCGACGGGACAACGGTGGATGAGTATCCACTGCTGTTGAACTTCCCGTACTTTCAGCTGTACCGCACACAGGTCGTGAAGCAAGCCGATCTCGTGCTGGCGTTGCACCTGTGCGGAAACCAGTTCACGCCGGACGAGAAGGAACGCAACTTCTCCTACTACGAAGCCCTCACGGTTCGCGATTCGTCGTTGTCGGCATGTACGCAGGCTGTCATGGCCGCGGAGGTTGGCTATCTCGACCTGGCGTACGACTACGCTGGTGAGGTTGCCCTGCTGGACCTCGCGGACCTGCATCACAACACGCGCGACGGCCTTCACATCGCGGCGCTGGCCGGTTCGTGGATCGTTGCCGTCTGCGGTTTCGGCGGGATGCGCGACCACGATGGACGGTTGTCGTTTCGCCCCGCGCTGCCGTCTGCAATCCCACGGCTGAGCTTCCGCGTGAGTTTCCAGGGGCGGTGTCTGCGAGTGGAGATCGACCAGCAGCGCGCGTTGTACGATCTTGTCTCCGGTTCCCCTCTTGAGGTTCATCACTATGGGGAGCCGGTCGCCGTCTCGAAGGTCCCGCGTGAGTGTCCGATCCCGCGGCACGTTCCGCCCGGGCCGCCACCGTTGCAACCGCGCAGCCGGGCACCGGTAGCGCGCGGACGCGCGTAGGTGAGCCCATTTGGTTGGTGGATTACCTCGGTGACATCCGTGATGTTCGGGCCTTCCTCAGCCAAAATGTCGATACTGATGTTGAGGCGTGCGTCCTCATCCGTAATGACCCGAACCCCCCGCACGGGAGGCCCGACACCGAATGGCGCGATGTTCTCTTCGTCCAAGCCGACGACGCCGCTGCATTTCATCGCGGTTTGTGCCATGTCACGTGCCAGTGTGGCGGTCTCGGGGATGGTCGTGGCGTCCATCGCCCACTCCACGCGTGCGCCGGAGGACGCTTCGTTGCCTGGAGTCGTCTGATGGGCACCTGTCGACGCAAGGCACCACAACTGAGCGCGGCGCGGCGCGCCAAGCGGCGAAGCGGGCTTCAGGGAGAAGCTAGCCCGACGGGCGTTTGAAGACTCAACGCCCCGGGAATGCTCGAGTGCCGGGCGCTCGTGATGGTTGCGGGCGCCCGCTGCACGTATTGATTGCTGACGGGTCTCGTTGAGCGTCGCCTTGGCTCGACGGTGCATCACCTCGCTGAATCAATCATCTAGTCTGAGCGTCGATGAGTACGAGCGACCCGAATCCGGCGCCGCCGCCACCCGAAATCATCGATGGTACTGCGACACTCACGGCGATCACCGGCTTGACGTTTGTGATCTCGGAGACCTCTGGCGACATCGTCCCCGGGCCGCAAGGGCTGATTGTGCGCGATACGCGTCACCTGTCGCGGCTCGTCCTTACGGTGGACGGACTCACGCCTCCGTCGCTTGGCGCTGGCGTCATTGCCGCCGATGCCCTGGTGTTTCGCTCCTATACCGACCGGCTTGGGCATCTCGACCCGCCACTCGAGTTGGAACGCCGTCGGACGGTCTTACCCGATGGCCTGTACGAGGAGTTCATCGTGTACTGGTGGGCGCCGGAGCCTGCCAGTGTCGATATCGGTTTGAGTATTGACTGTGACTTCGCCGACATTTTCGAGGTCCGCCGGTTGGGTGCCGCTCGCTTCGAACATCGGGCGATGCGCCGTGAAGACTCGCCGTGGAAGGTGACCTTTGATGATGGCGAGGGCGGGCGACGCACCGTGATCAGGTTCTCCGCGGCTGCCAGCCGTCAAGCCGAGGGCACTCATGTTTGGCGTCCGACGCTCTCCCACGGCACGCCCTGGCGGTTGCAGCTGCGGGTGGCTGCCGCCTCGCGCGCGCAATCCCGGCCGATTCGGCTCGGAGCGCGGTCTGCCGACCCACCGGTGCGCGTGGAGACGGTGCCAAGCGTTCTCGGGGATGCATGTCGACGATCGGTCACCGATCTCAACCGTCTGAGCCTCGCTGATCCCTTGGATCCGGCTCGTCGGATCATCACGGCGGGCATTCCCTGGTTTGTGGCGTTGTTTGGACGTGACAGTCTGATTGCCAGCTACCAGGCACGTGCGTTCACACCGAGCCGAATGGGCCACACACTGCTCGCACTGGCAGCGCGTCAGGGGCAGATTCACGACCCAGCAAACGAGGAACAACCCGGCAAGATTCTTCACGAGGTACGCCTTAACGACAATCCTTGGCTTGGTACCGGAACAACTGGTGGGGTACGCCCGTACTACGGCAGTATCGACGCGACCCCACTGTTCCTTGTTCTGCTTGGGACGGCGTGGCGATGGGGACTTGATCGCGCCACGCTCGACGCCCTCCTGCCTTCGGCTCGCCGGGCTGCCGAATGGCTTCGCACCTGGGGGGACCCCGACGGGGACGGGTTCCTTGAATATGCCCCGACGGGCGAGCGCACGCTTGCTAACCAGGGATGGAAGGACTCCGCGAACGCGATTCAACATCCCGACGGTAGCCTCGCCCACGGGGCGATCGCGGTCGTCGAGGCGCAAGGGTACGCATACCGTGGCCGCCGTGAGCTGGCCGCGATCCTCACCTGGCTCGGACACGACAACGAGGCCGCCGACCTGAATGCCGAGGCAGATGAGCTTCGACGAGCGATCTGTGAGCGTTTCTGGTCGCCGGGAACGGCGACAACGCCCGGTTTCTTTGCACTCGCACTTGACGGCGACAAGCAACAGGTCGCGTCAATTGCGTCGAATATGGGGCACTTGTTGTGGTGTGGTGTGCCGACCAACGAACAGGCCGAGCAGGTCGCGGAGCACTTGGCGGGACCGGCGCTTTCCAGCGGGTGGGGTCTGCGGACACTTTCGGATGACATGGCGGGCTATAACCCGATCTCCTACCACGCGGGATCGGTGTGGCCACACGACACGGCGATCGCTATCGATGGGCTTCGTCGCTACGGGTTGGAACACGCGGCGCTCTCCCTGACTCAGGATCTGATTGATGCCTGCGAGATCTTCGAGCTGATGCTCCCGGAGCTGTTCGGCGGGCATCGTCGAGACCGGCGGAGCATCCCTGTCCCGTACGCCGCAGCGTGTCGTCCCCAAGCGTGGGCGGCTGGCGTGCCGCTTTGCCTCATTCCTGTCCTGCTCGGTTTGGAACCGTTGATCCCAGACGGGACCATCTCGCTGAATCCGATTTTGCCGGACGCGATGGATCTCATCTCTGTCCGGGGGCTGCCCTTCCCGAGCGGCCCGCTATCTGTGGCAATCAGCCGTGAGGACTCACGAATCATCGCTTTGCCGCCCGGAGTGCGAATTGAGTTTACGGCCCGACCGTCGTAGCGACGCGTGCGGTGACCAGGCCGCCGCGCATACTTGTCATCCGCGGCCGAATTGCACGAGTGTGAACGGCGTTCATCGCAAGGGCCTCGTACCGAGCAGCCATGACTGGACCCGAGAACTGCGACTCCACATGAGCTCGACATTCGCGTCGATCAATGAGGTCGAGCTGGCCAACGAGCGGAGCCAATTCGCTGGGATGACGGCGAACGAACCCGGTCGCCCGGTCGACGACGACCTCGGGGACCGCCCCGCGGGCAGTGGCGAGGACTGGTGTGCCGCACGCCATCGACTCGATCATGACCAGCCCGAAGGGTTCATCCCAGTCGATCGGGAAGACCAGTGCGGCGGCACCCCCGAGGAGTTCGTACTTCGCCTGTTCACCGAGTTCACCCAACCAAATCACGTCCGAGCCGATGTGTGGGGCCACCTCCCGCTCGAAGTATTCGATCTCCGCGGCCTCCCTGCACTTCGCCGCAATCTTGAGCGTGCGTCCCGCCGCACGGGCGATTTGAATCGCCTGGGCGACTCCCTTTTCTGGCGACATTCGACCCAAAAACGCCAGATAGCCGTCGCTTTTCGACTGGAACGGCACCGCGTCGAGGTTGAGGGCGTTATGGCAGACCCCCGCGAATGGGACGAATGGCGCGGTCCGGCGCTGCGAGCTGCTGATCGCAACAAGCCCAACACCGCGCCCAAGGGTGCAGACCGCGCGGTAGTGAGCGGCCAGACTTGAACGAATTGGACCGTGCACCACATGCAAAAGCGGGGGCGTCGCCAGGGAGGAAACGGCAAGCCCTGCCGGGCTGGAATGGTCCATGACAACATCGAACCCATCGCACCGGCCGACGATTGCGCTCAGGTGGAGTGCCTCTGCCTCAGGAAGCCCGATCTCCTCGGGGAGGGCAAATTGGCTTTCGACCACCTCCACACCGTCGACCCGCGAGCCCTTCGCGGCGAACAGCGTCACCTCATGCCCGCGCTCGGCGAGGCCAGCCGCCTGCAAGGCGACAACCTGTTCAATCCCGCCGTAGGCGGGCGGCGGGATAGGTATCCACGGCGGGGCAAGGATTGCGATGCGCAACGTGATCTCCAGTGTGGCGATTCGAGCTGGCGAACCCACTCCCAGACAATGAAGTGCGGAAAGACATTCGGGGCCTTCCCGCAGTGGGACGCTTAGAAATGTGCTGCGAGTGGAGGGGACTCCGGACGTGGTTCGCCGTCCGGCCCGGCAATGTCAAACTGGCCGAGGAGGCCGGTGATCGTCAGGAGGCGGACCAGGCTTTGCGAGCAGCAGAGTGTCGGTCGAACCCGGTGAGATAGCCGGATAAGCGCTGCGAGACCAGATGAGTCCACGAGGTCCACGCCGCTGAGGTCCACGACCACCGGCGCTGACGCATTTACCCCGTCTACCGCGGCTGAGAAGCGGCCAACTGTGTACACGTCGAGTTCACCCTGGAGGGCGAACACCACGCTGCCACCCACTCGGGTGGTCGCGATTTCGAGTCCCATGACAGCGATGCGCCTTTCCATCCCCGCAGTTGGCAACTTAGGTGTTACCCGTTCCACGTGGGATCAAACGTTGGCGCGACGGCCTGGGCCGCGCAGACGTTCGCGGCGCTGTTGCTGTGTCCCGGGGAGGGCGCGTCGCCGATCGGTTTGCTGGTGCGAAATGACCGTGCAAGCATCGACGGGGAGCGCCGCTCAGGCGGGCTAGGTGATCCCTCGCGTTTCGTCGTCGCGCAGCGTGTCGGTACATGGTGCCGGGACTCACCACGATTGGGGTCGCAATCAGGTCGGAGCGGTTCCGGCGTTTTGGGGGCCCCGGGGGCGCTAGAACGATGTTCGCGTTTCGAAGGTTTGAGATTGGAGCGCCACAGGGATGCTCGCTGCGTCAACGGATGTAGCCCCCTTACCGACGCGTCGAAAGTAACCATAAGCGCTCACGTGCAGCGACGTATCGCGACCAGCTCTTTACACGCAACGCATCGCGAGCGACCTTGACGCGCGAATCCGGGGCGTCATCCCTACGTCCCGGAGAGGACGTTGATGTCGCGCTCATGGCACGAATCGTCGAAGGCGACGAAGAGGCGTTTGGTGCGATGTACGATCGGCACGCGACGGTCACGTTTTCCCTCGCGGTCCGGAGGCTGCACGACCCGGGGGCCGCCGAGGATCCTGTACAGGAGTCATTTCTCTCCGTTTGGCGCGGGGCCGCAAACTTTTCTCCGGACAAAAGCACTGTCCAGACCTGGCTGCTGACGATGGTCCATCACCGCGGCGTCGATCGCATTCGAGCTCAGTCCGCGGTGACGCGCAGGGCGGCGGCCATGGAGATCGAGGCGCTGGTCGGCCAGGACTGGAGTGACCGCACAGGCGACGTCGCCATTGTCAACGTTCAGTCCGAGCGTGTCACCGCGGCCGTTGACGCCCTACCCAAGGAGCAAGGGGAGGTCCTACGACTTGCCTACTTCGGCGGCTTCACACATCAAGAAATCGCCGAAATGCTCGTCATTCCGCTCGGGACCGTCAAAGGACGGATGCGACTCGCGCTCCAGCGTCTGCGCCAGACAGTCGTGGGCGACGGAGCCATCGCCTAACGACCTTCTCTCTCCATACGCAGTGCCCGGCCTCCACCCCCGTCACAGCAAGATCCGCTTACGGGGGGTGGAGCATCCCGCCACCTGCCACCGCGGGATAGGAACTCCCGTGAGCCGCCTTTGTCGGCTACTTGCCATCGAGGGCGGCGTCCGGGGTCGTTGCCCCGACGCGCTCTGCTGCGGGCGGGCCCCACGTTTCCTCGGCCGTTGCTCGTCACCGGACGATGGACCGAGGTCGACCCGGGTAGTGCCTCGTGTGTTGTTCGCGGCGCTCGCACCGCTGGATCCGACGCGTGCCGTTTTTGGCCAGTACTCGGGCTACCGCAGGGATGCTGGCGTGGTTGGCTCCACCACAGAGACGTTTGCCGCCGTCCAAGCGGAGGTCCGGACGTGGCGCTGGTCTGGCGTTTCATTCTTCCTGCGCACCGCTGCGGCCAACGCCCTTCCCGGCCCCGAGGGCTGGAGCCTGAATCACGGTGAATAACCCTCAATCACGTCCGTGCGAGCGTCACGGCTGATACGAGCAGCTTCGAGTTGGCGAACAGGGTTTGCTGGACTGTCGGGCGAGGTGGTGATCGCGATTACGCCTCCACCTGACGCGTTGAGGCGGGAGCCCGTTGATCGACGCTACCGAGGCCATGCCACGGCAAGAATGGAGGCCCGTCCGCGTGCGCTCGCCAGCGGGTCATCGCAAGCCTGGTTACTCGGCGACGTCACCCCAGAACGGTTTCACGAATCCATCCTGTCGTTCATGCCGCATCTCGTGGAGGTCGTCCCGAGTCCTTCCAACTTCGCGATCCGCCTGCCTGTCGATTGACCACGTCGGTCAGGCTACCCGAAAGGGTGTAGTGTCCCGGTTGCGTTGCTCCAGACCCTGGTGACGCCTCGACTTTCCCCAACGTCTGGAGCCCCGTTGAGCGACATGCCTTTACTACCATCCGTGTCGTTCCGCTCCTCTGGGGGAATCCTCCCTCAGCCGTCACGACGGCCTAGGGCGTCGCCTAGCCGATTGTTTGGGGTTGTAACGCGATTGGAGAGTCCCGACGCGACCGTGTTTTTACGCGGGGAGCTGGACCTGAGCACGGTCGCGATTTTGCAGGGGTGCGTTGAGCAGCTACCCGCCAACGTCGGCATGTTGGTCCTCGACTTCGCGCGACTTGAATTTATTGATTGTGCGGGTCTCAGCACGGTCCTGGCGTGTGCGGGCAAGCAGGCCGACCATGGCGGATCCCTGGGGATTAGGTCGCCACAACGAGCGGTCCAGCGTGTCCTCGAGTTAACCGGACTGGCACGGCTGGTGAACGTCACAGACCTCTACTCAAACGGGCTTTCGTCCCGTCCCGTCCCGTCCCGTCCCGTCTAACCCAAGCCACACCTGAACCGACCCTCACCCCGGGGGAAGGGAGGTCAAGGGACCGGAACAGGGCGACAACTGGGTCGGCTGCGATCTTGTGTTGCCCTGACCGGTGACGGACAAACCTCAAACGTGAATCTTCAGTCGCAACCGATGGCGCCTGAGGGCGATCTCAGTCGGCGCTAGGAGCCGCGTCGAGGGTTGGATCGACGATC
>JAYTQG010000045.1:0-11958 GCA_043746815.1 Thermoleophilia bacterium
TCACGGCGATCTCACACCATCCGAGTTCACCGCGGCGTGGCACACCAACCATCTAACCCGGGTCGCATAGCGCCTGGACCACTCAACGGGTCCCGCTCATGGCGACTCAACGTCGGAGTCGAGAGACTCGAAGAACGCTAGCCGCGCGCACCGCGTGGTTAGCGCGCCCGGTTGATCGTACGGGCAAGAACACGGGGCCCAAGGCCATCACGAGCCGTCGTAATCACAAAGTCTCCACCCCCGAGGCCGTTTGGCAACTCTCGCACGTCGAGAGCCCCGACCGACACAACCCGACGGCCAGCGACGATCAAGAGACCCGGCGCCCTCAGTAGGCCAGCCGCAACCGCCCTGCGGACCATCCTGCGCGTCCCAGCGGCGAGGGCCCGCCGACCCGAAGGCCGCAAGGTGATAAGCACCGCGTGTTCGCTGACCACCGGGCGGGCGAACCGAACGTCGTGACCAGTGATCACGGGACGCTCCCTGAGCAGTAGCCAACCTGAACTCGCGGGACTCGCCCGAACGATGACCCGGTCACGTGGAATCGCCACAACAATGCACGCCTCGTGCCCAGGCTCGCTGCAGCCCCTCGTCGGCTGGCGCGACAACTCGGCTCGACTCGACGCAGGACCAGACGCAACGGCGTGACTTCCATCCGGACGCAGAAGGTAAAACCGCTCGTCACCTGCCCGGACAAAACCCGCGCGTTCCACAAGGCGGAACGCATCAAGCGTTCTGCGCAACGACGGCCGTCGCGCCGTCATACACCGCGAACACCGGAACCGGGACCACGGCTGCGCTCCCCGAGCCGACGACCAAGAGCAACGCAACGCCCACCAAACAATACCGTTGCACCGCTCGCCACCCACGGTGGGACGACCCGTCAAGCCGCATGGTGATACGGGCGACCGCACCTCACCGGGTGGCCTTGAGATAAGCACCGCTTGAGGATACGGAACCAGCCCAAGGCTGAGGAGCAATGCCTCCGGTGGGGTTCCATCGCTACGGCGGAGTCGCACGTCGGGCCTTCAGATATCGAAGCAACCGAAGATTGAGATAGGCAGCAATGGCAAACACGGCGACCTCAAGTAGCCCGAATGAGACGCGAAAGCTTGCCCGCCATCCGCCGTCGTAGAGAGCCTCCAGACCCACCGCTCTCAGGGCCAGCGTGAAGAGTGCGTACAAGGGGTAGATCGCGAGGACGGCGCCAAGGCTGGCTGGTAGGCCAACGAAAACAACCGGAAGCCACAGCACGGGGTCACGAAAAATGATCGGAAGGAGCGCCAATGCCACCAAGGTGGCGACATATCCGCGACTCACGAACGTTGATCGGGAAATGACCCCTCCTCGACCCGAAAGGTCACGTCCCGAGGCCGAGATCAGCCAACGGCGCTTTCAGGGACGCGAGCACGAGTCTTCTGAGCTCTTCTGCTCGGAGACTGGTCATATGCCCACCGGGAGGAGGATGATTGCCCTGGCGATGAGTGCCACCGTCGCGAGGCCTATTCCGGCGTTCCTTGCCTGCTCCGGTGTCGGCGCGGGAATGTTCCGCTTGAAGCCGCCACCACCGGATGAACCCGATGCGTTGGCATCAGCCAAACTCTTCGCGTACGAAAGGTCAGAAACAACCAGCGGAAGCCGGAACGGCTGCGGCTCAACGACCCATGGTGCCCGAGGGATCCGAGGGTTCCTATCCTCCCGCCAAATCAGTTCGAAGCTTCGCGTCACGAAGCCCCCCGCTACCGTTTCCGGTTCTTCGCGGGTGGCTCGTACGGCCCCGCGTCCATCCGCGCGCGAAGGTTCCGCGCGAACAAAGCGAACTCCGCCGGGATGTTCTCCAAATACATCCTTGTCGACGGGTCGACAAGGATGGCGTACTCGTCAAGGAGTGCCTCCGCGGCGGGCCGGTCACCAAGCATCCACTGAGCGACAGATAACGGCTCTACCACGCACTGCATCCTCACGAACTTCGTTGTTTCCGGGAGCATCCGGTCACGAATCGCTTCAAGGCTTTGGAACTGGAGTGCCCAAGGAACGAATCCATCACGCACAATCGGGATGATCTCCGTCTCAATGATCTCATCAATACTCGACAGGTCATCGGTATAGATGTTCCAAAGATTCCGAACAGGATGGTCCGCCGGTCGAACAACGATCAGGTTGAACGTCGGACTTCCGAGGTCGTAGTGTCGAAACGGCCGTCCAGCGCACTCAGCGACGATCCGCTCAACACCCTGATGACGCAAACCAACCGCCCCACCAACAATACCCTCCCTGGCCGGGCCCCACAAAGTCGTGATGAACTGGCAGCCCGCGAGGATGTCGGGTGCGACAAGCGTTGAGAACACGCCGTCAGCGCGTTTCGTGAAGCCAAGCTCCGCCATCGGCTCGACCAGCCCGTTGATCACAACCTTCTTAAGTTCCCTTGCCTTCGGTTCAGTCATCACGCGCCTCCTCGTCTGTTCTCGTGGTCGGTAGTGAAGGACCCATCAGTCGAGCGCGAAGATGACGAGTGCGGTCGCCACGGTGACGACAGCGACGCCCGCGGCGTAGCCAGCGTTTTTCACCTGTTCAAACGACGGAGGCGAGACGTAGCAGCAGACCGGCTGACCGGAGGATGACGGAGGAGAGACCGGTGTGGTGATGGGTCACAGTCCTCCTACCGGGACGACTTGCGGGACGGATACGCCTTGAGGCGGGAATCACCGGAGTAGACGCCGCCAACGATGTTTCTACGGTTTTCGGCCTTTCACGGGTGGCTCGTACGGCCCGGCGTCCATCCGCGCACGAAGATTACCCGCGAACAAAGCGAACTCCGCCGGGATGTTCTCCAGATACATCCTTGTCGACGGGTCGACAAGGATGGCGTACTCGTCAAGGAGTGCCTCCGCGGCGGGCCGGTCACCAAGCATCCAGTGCGCAACCGCGAGGGGCCGCACGACTGTTTGCGTGTCGACGAACTTACCGTTGGCGAGTGGCAGCATCCGGTCACGGACCGCTTCCAGGGTTTGGAACTGGAGTGCCCACGGAACGAATCCATCACGCACAATCGGGATGATCTCCGTCTCAATGATCTCATCAATACTCGACAGATCATCGGTATAGATGTTCCAAAGACTCCGAACAGGATGCTCCGCCGGTCGAACAACGATCAAGTTAAACGTCGGCCTTCCGAGGTCGTAGTGTCGAAACGGCCGTCCAGCGCACTCAGCGACGATCCGCTCAACACCCTGATGACGCAAACCAACCGCCCCACCGACAAGACCCTCTTTCCTCCCCGGCGCCCACACTGTCGTCATGAAGTGGCAGGCTGCGAGGATGTCCGGTGCCACGAGCGTTGAGAACACGCCTTCAGCGCGTTTCGTGAAGCCGAGCGCCGCCATCGGCTCGACCAGCGCGTTGATCAAAAGCTTCTTGAGTTCCCCTGCCTTCGGCTCAGTCATCACGCGCCTCCTCGTCGGCTCTCGTGGTCGCTCGTGAACGAATCATCAGTCGAGGGCCAAGGAAAGACGGTTTCGCCGACAGGTGACGACCCTTGTCCGTTACGACTACTCGTGGGACGGATACGCCGTGAGATGGGAACCACCGGGGGTTGACGCCGCCAAGGATGTTCCTACGGTTTTCCGCTCTTCGCGGGTGGCTCGTACGGACCGGCGTCCATCCGCGCGCGCAGGTTATCCGCGAACGTAGTAAACGCGGCCAACATGCCTTCATAGTTGTAGAAGTAGCGAGCTCCCTCTTTCACCATTCCCAGGTACGCCACCAGGAGCGCTTCAGCAGCGTCAGGGTCACCGAGCATCCACTGCGCAACCGACAACGGCTCTACCACGGACTGCAGACCCGTGAACTCGGTTGCTGCCGGGAGCATCCGGTCACGAACCGCCTCCACTGTCTGGAACCCATCCGCCCACGGAACGAACCCGTCACGAACCATCGGGAGGATCGCATCATGGATCACCCGGTCAACACTCGTGAGATCAACGATGTTGATCTCCCACAATTCGTTGTGCTTTTCTCCCGCTTGCCGAAGTACCTCCAAATTAAAGGTTGGACTTCCGAGGTCGTACCGGCGAAACGGTTTCTCCGCGCACTCAGCAACAAGACGCTCGACGACCTGATGGCGCAACCCCACCGCGACACCCACACCCGCCTCCACTCGATTGTGGAACGCGACCAAGATCTGGCACGCGGCCAGGACCTCCGGATTGGCCTCGTAGGTGAATGCGCCCTCAGCGCGTTTCGTCAGGCCGAGATCAGCCATTGGCTGTTTCAGGGAGTCAAGGAGCAGCTTCCGGAGCTCACCTGCCCGGAGACCGGTCATAAGCCCACCGGGAGGAGGATGATTGCCCCGGCGATGAGTGCCACCGTCGCGAGGCCTATTCCGGCGTTCCTTGCCTGCTCCGGTGTCGGCGCGGGAATGTTCCACTGAAAACCGCCGCCACCGGATGACCCCGATGCGTTGGCATCAGCCAAATTCTTCGCATAGGCAAGGTCAGAAACAACGAGCGGAAACTGGAACGGCTGCGGCTCAACGACCCACGGTGCCCGAGGGATTCGAGGGTTCCTATCTTCCCGGCAAATCAGCCACGGAGGCGGCGCATCGCTGTGTTTCCCCGTAGGGGACTCGATGCGCTGTGCGTTTTTGTCTCTCACGTCGGCGATCCGGGGTTCCTTCGGCGGTCGGATCTTCGCGTCACGACCCGGGCTACCGTTTCCGAGTCTTCGAGGGCGGCTCGTACGGACCCGCGTCCATCCGCGCGCGAAGGTTCGTCGCGAACAAATCGAACTCCGCGGCGAACTCCTCTTTGCGGTAGAGGGTCAACGGTTCGACTAGCGCGGCGTACTCGTCAAGGAGTGCCTCCGCGGCGGGCCGGTCACCAAGCATCCACTGCGCAACAGATAACGGCTCTACCACGCACTGCATCCTCACGAACTTAGTTGCTTCCGGGAGCATCCGGTCACGCACCGCTTCAAGGCTTTGGAACTGGAGTGCCCATGGAACGAATCCATCACGCACAATCGGGATGATCTCCGTCTCAATGATCTCGTCAATACTCGACAGGTCATCGGTATAGATCTCCCAAAGATTCCGAACAGGATGGTCCGCCGGTCGAACAACGATCAGGTTGAACGTTGGACTTCCGAGGTCGTAGTGTCGAAACGGCCGTCCAGCGCACTCAGCGACGATCCGCTCAACACCCTGATGACGCAACCCAACCGCCCCACCAACAAGACCCTCTCTCCTGGCCGGGCCCCACAAAGTCGTGATGAACTGGCAGGCCACGAGGATGTCCGGTGCGACAAGCGTTGAGAACACGCCGTCAGCGCGTTTCGTGAAGCCAAGCTCCGCCATCGGCTCGACCAGCCCGTTGATCACAAACTTCTTGAGATCCCCCCCCTTCGGTTCAGTCATCCCACCCCTTCTTGATCGGCTCAGATAGATCGGCCAGCTAAGGGCTAGTCGAGTAGCGCGACGACTACCAGCAGCGCGGTTCCGGCAGCGACGGCCACGGCGTAACCAGCGTCTCTCACCTGCTCAGCTGACGGAGGCGAGATGTAGCAGCAAACCGGCAATGACGGAGGCGAGACTGGTGTGGTGATGGGTGATAGGCCTCCCACCGGGACAATTTGCGGGATGAGGATGCGTTTGGGTGTGACCACCCACCGTGGCCGCCGGCCCTTGTCCTCTTCAAGAATCAGCCACGGAAGCGGCGGGTCAAGCTTCCGCCCGGAGAACAGAACAAGGTTTCTCGCGTTGTTGCCGCGGACCTCTGCGCCTTCGGTGAGGGACCGTGCAGCGACTTCTCGTTGGTTTCTGGTGAGACGCCCGAGTCCCGATTTCGCTTCGAAGACGACGTAGTCAGGGATCCCAATCGAGAGGCTAAACAGTTGGAGGTACGCGAGTGCGTTGGCCGCTTGGGTGCGGACGAGGAAGTCCGGTCGGGCACACCCTCCGCTATTTCGAAGGGTGACCTGCTGAGCGATGTTTTCGGCTCCGAACAGTGGTTCAAGGGTGCTTCTGAGGATCAGATTCTCGAAGGCTTTGCCGCGCTGGTTGTTGAACCGGCAGAGCGCGGCGCGTTCGGCGGAGGTGATGAGGCCGGTGGGGTCGGTGAGGTCGAGGGGCTGGTTGTC
This sequence comes from Thermoleophilia bacterium, assembly GCA_043746815.1. Lineage (GTDB taxonomy): Bacteria > Actinomycetota > Thermoleophilia > Miltoncostaeales > Miltoncostaeaceae > JAYTQG01. The sequence continues at coordinate 6,133 of JAYTQG010000045.1, forward strand.
GGCGTAGGTGTAGGTGGACGCGGCGGGGTTTCGGGGGTTTGGTTGGAGGGGGTCGGTCGCGGTGAATAGGCCGGTTGCGGGGTCGTATTGGCGGGCGCGTTGGTGGTAGAGGCCGGTTTCGGTGTCGAGGGTTTCCCCGGTGAATCGTTGGGTTGGCTCCACTGCTGCTGCCTGCAGGACTGACCGGGTGCGTTGCTCACCGTATGGGTGGTACTGGTACGCGTACGTCGGCGTGCCCGTCGGACTGGTTGCGTCGCTGGTTGACCCGATCAAATCGTGGTGGAGGAACGCCGTCCCGGTGGTGGTGGTCTCGGTGAGGGGCCCTGTGGGTCCTTGCAGGTAGCTGCGGGTGACCGCTCCGACCGCGTTTTTCTCGAGGGCGAGTTCGGGGAGGCCGCCAACGGTGTCCCAACTCCATGTCGTTTGGATGGCCGTCCCGAGTTTGCGTTGGTAGCGCAGCCCATCACCGGTGTAGGTGTACCGGTTGACCGCGGTGCCCCTGGTCGCGGTGACCAACCGGTTTTCAAGGTCATACACGTTCGTCGCGGCCCCAACGGTGGTTTGGTTCCCATCGGCGTCATACGTGAATCCGGTCGTGATGGGCGCGCCAGGTGTCGTTGTCACGGTTTGGGTGAGTTGATCGCCCGGGTTGTACGTGTACGCGACGGTTGGTGGCAGCCCAGCGTTTGTCCCACTGCGGGTTTGGGTGAGGCGGTTACCGACTGGGTCGTAGCTCCAGGTGACCGCATCAGTGGCGCCGGTGCAGGTCGTCGTGTCCGGGCAGTACCCCTGAAGGCGTTTCGCGGGCGTATAGGTGTACGCGTTGCTGGTGGTCGTCGTGCCGCGCAGTGTGTCGATACGGGTCGTGTTTCCAGTCGGGTCAAGGGTCCGGGTGAACCGGGACAAGATCGCCCCACCTTTCTCACTCGAGACACTCGTGAGGCGCCCAGCCCGGTCGTACCCACGGGTTTCCTGGTACCCGTTTGCGGGGGGGAGAACCGTTTGGGTGAGGTTGCCTGCCGGGTCGTATGCGAACGCGAACGTCCCGGTCGGGCCGGTGATCTGGGTGAGGCGTCCCTCATCACTGTAAGCGGCGGTGATCGTGGATCCGTCAGGACGGGTCCTGGTCAACGGGTTCCCCGTGGCGTCGTAGGTGTAGGTGAACGCGCCACCGCTCGCGCCGCGGTCGACACTGGTGATGTTCCCCGCCAGGCCATACGTAATCGTGGTGGTGCCCGTCCCGTCGAGGATGCTCGTACGCCGATCCAGAGAATCGTAGGTGAGGGTGACATCCGGTGTTGTCGTACCCGGATACGTCACTTTCGTGCGTCGTCCAGCGGCGTCATAGGTGGAGGTGACCCGCCCGGTCGCGGGATTTGTCGCGGCATTCCCACGAGCTGTGGTCTTTGTGACCTGGTTGCCGTTCGCGTCATACGTATACGACCATTTCTGGGCGATCGGACCGGTGACAAGCGTCGGCCGGTTGTCAAGGTCAAGGGCAGTTGTCGTCGTATGCCCATTCGGATCAGTACGGGCGGTGACATTCCCCACTGGGTCAAGGGTGTACACGGTTGAGAGTTTCGCGTTGACACACCACGCTGGTGGCGGGTCAAACGCGGTTCCCGGTCCGCACGCGGGGGCATCCGCGCCGGTCACTGATGTCAACCGTCCGGCGAGGTCGTACCCGTACCCGGTCACGTTCCCATTCGCGTCAGTGACACCAACGGTCCGACCAGCGTTGTCGTAGCTCGTCGTCGTCTGGTGGCCAAGTGGATCCTGGGCCTGGGTCGGGTTCCCAGCTTGATCGTAGGTGAACGTTGTCTTGTAGTCATCCGGGTTTTGGTTCACCGTGTTACCGCGTGGGTCAACCACGCTCGTGACACGCCCATCCGGGTCGTAGGTCCATGTCGTCCGGTTCCCAAGCGCCGTGACACGAGCCGTTCGACGGCCAAGCGCGTCGAACTCCGTTGTCGTGACATGGCCGAGCGGATCCTTCGTCGAGACCGCCCGCCCCAGCGCGTCATACGTTGTCTCGGTCCGACGCCCGCCAGGATCAACACGGGCACTCACACGGCCTTCCGCGTCGTACTCCGTCCGTGTCATGCGGCCAAGCGGGTCGGTGACCGCTGTCACACGGCTTTGTTCGTCGTAGGTCGTGCTCGTCGTTCCGATACCCGGAAACGACCGGGTGATCTCGTTGCCATCCGCGTCGTAGGTGTAGCTCCATGTGTGAGCCGCCGGAATCTGCCCGGCCCGGTTCCCGATCGGACGGGTCATCGTCGCGACCCTGCCCTCACCGTCATACGTGTATGTGGTCTTCGCGGCCGTCGCGCTCGTCGTCGACGCCACATTCCCCGCCGCGTCGTACACCGTCCGGGTGATTCCACCACGCGGATCTGTGACCGCCGTGACCCGCCCGGACGTGTCGTACGTCCACGAGGTCACCGCACCGGTTGGGCCCGTCACACTCGTCTTGCGGCCCGCGGCGTCGTACACCGTGATCGTCACGCCACCCGCAGGGTCAGTCACCTTCGTCACCTGATCACGCGTGTTGTACTCAAACGTCGTGGTCTTCCCGCGCGGGTCCGTCGAGGTCAACAGGTGCCCCGAAGGGTCGTAGGTACTCGTCGAGGATTTCCCACCCGGGGTCGTCACACCCGTCCGGTTACCCGCAGCGTCATACGAATACGTCGTGACACCACCCGCCTCGTCCGACGTCGTCGCGAGCTTCCCAGTCGCGGTGTACGTCAACACCCGGACCCCGCCAAGCGCGTTCGTTGACGTCGCAAGCCGCCCGTTCGCGTCATACGTGTTCGTCGTCGTGTTCCCGAGACGATCCGTCACAGTGAGAGGATTGTTCTTCTGGTCGTACGTCGCGGTCCCGACGCCACCCGACGGGTCCACAACCCGCTCCTGGTTACCGTTCGCGTCATTCACCGCGGAGTACACCTGGCCACCCGGGGTGAGTTTCGCCGCACGCGACAACCCGTTATCGCGACCGTACGTTGTCTCCCGCCCACCGGAGTCAACCTGCTGGACAATCACGTTCCCGTCATACACATCGCGTGACACCGCACCCAATGCATCCGTCACCGACGTCGTCTGCGTCAACGGATCCCACGCAAACAACGTGTGCTTCAGCGCAGCGCCGCTCTCATCCGTCACCCGCCCAGACCCGTCGTACACGAGTGTCCGGACCGTCCGATTAAGGGCATCTTTCACAGTGGCGAGCCGTCCACCCGTGTTGTACGTGTAGCTCGTCGCGGACCCCGAACCATCCGTCGCTCTCGACATCCGACCAGCCGCCGTATACGTGTAGTCAGAGTGACGCCCATCCGGGAGCAGAACTCGCGTGACCCGCCCCGCGGTATAGGTGAACACGACAACCCGGCCAGCGCCGTCCGTCACCGACGACAACACTGCCCCCGTATACGCAAACGACAGGCCCAGCCCATCACGATCAAGAATCGAAAGGACGCGACCCGTCGCGTCAAACGCCAAACTCTCCTGATCCGGCGTCCCGAGAACCCACCCGCCGCCAGCGCGAGCCACAAGCGACGCCCGAACCCCAACCGGAGCGCCAAACCCACCGCCCGTGAGCTGGACAAACCGGGCTGAGGAACCATTCCCATCCCGGACCACAACATCACCGTTCACCTGCCCAGTGGCCCTGATCCCAAGGCCCCACGTCCACCCAGCCCCGAACGGCCCAACCGTGGCGTCATCCGAGTTATACGAACGATCGACACTGAAACCGACACCGACACCACTCAACGTCAAATCCGTCGCGTCCTCCGCGGCCGCCCCCGTCAACGTATTCACACCTTGCCCCGCGAACTCCACCAAATCATCACTCCCCGCCAGAAAACCCGCGCCATTGCCACGAGTTTGCTCAGCTGGAATCGGGGGGCGGGGGCCACGACCGATCGGCTCGTAGATGTATAGAAAGTTCGCTGCGTTCGTCCCTTGCCCACTGGAGGGACTGACGAATACGACGTCGGCGCGGCCGTCACGGGTCGCGTCAAGCACAGCGACGTCGTCGACGGAGCGCGTGTTCGCGTATGCCCCTCCTGGAGCGAAGGCAGTTCCGCCCTGCCCGAGCCACAAACCAAATCCGAGAGCAGGTTCCCCGAGGGAACCACCTCCCAGGGACCCGGGAACGAATTTCGAGCCGACAACGACGTCCATATGCCCGTCGAGGTTGACATCCCCAGCGTATACCGCGGACGCGACCGCGTGCCCATCAAGGGTTCCGACAGCTGCCGGTGAGGGAATCGCTCCGACCAAGACCGGAGCAGCGAGCCCACCGGTGCCGTTACCGACGGCGATCTGCGCGCTACCGGTGTCATACCCAATGACGTCAGCCTGCCCATCGCCAGTGACATCAACAACCTGCATCGGAGTGACATCCGTCGACCCGGAAGTGAACCCGGGTGCGGCGAATCCAGACCCCACTCCATTCCGAACGAACCGCCAGAGACCTGGACTCGCGCCAAACGACGCGTCAACTGACGCGACCAAATCCCCACGACCATCATCGTTGAGATCCCCAACAGCCAGGCCGCTCGCCCAGTGGCCCGCGAGCAACACAATCACGGAAGTAGGCAGGCCGGTGGCGGGGTCGACAGGGCCAAATCCACCAACCCCATCCGCTACGAACACGACGACCCCGCCGGTTGGCACGAACTGCAACCCATACGGGGGCACGAGCGTTGGATCACCCGTCGCGACGACCAAGTCATCTCGACCGTCACCGTTCGCGTCAAGCAACGCAATGTCCCTCGTATTTACAAGAAAGTAGGAAGCGCTCTCATTGCGGATGAAAGCGCCCGATCCATCACCGAGCCAGACCCTAGCGTCGCAACCATTGAGGACCTGCCGCTTGAAGAACTGCTCGAGACATCCCACGACATCCAGATGACCATCGCCGTTGATATCCCCCAACGCGAAACGATCCACTCCAGACGCATCCCCGGATTCGACAGGGGTAAACACTGCAGCCGCGAGTCCCCCACCGGCCTGGCCAAAACGGACCCGGAAACCATCCCCCGACGTCACGAAATCCGGGCGCCCATCACCGTTGACATCGCCAACTCGTGCCTCTTGAGTCCAGTACGACTGCCCGTTCGCCGAACTTCCACGCTCAAACATCGGTAACACACCAAACGCTGGCCCAGCCGCGGCGAGAACAACCAGCCAGCCGACCGTTAGGACGAGACGCGGCAACTGGCGAAAACGACGATCAAACACGAGCAACGCCCTCTACGAGACATGAGTGGGAATCTGGCGACTTTACGAGTAACCAAACGACGAGTCGACCGCTGGGGTCACGTGAGAACATCGACCCCAACGCGTAAGGGCGCATCACCGGAGACCCTGCTAGGAAACCCCGACCCCCAGCCAATCCCCTGAACCCATTGCAGTAGCTATTTCGAGTTCGCGTGGGATGGGCGAATCAAAGACACCCCGCCCAATGCGGTAAGCCACAGCAGAACGCCACCTGTCCACCCCAATGCCACAGCCGCCCAATCGATGTTTCCGCCCAACGCCCCCGATCGGCGCCGGGAAGGCCCTCCCGGCCCATGCGTCGTAGTCCGTCGAGGGTGCGTCGCGCGGCCTCGATGGGCCCGGGACGCTGGCTCCTCGCCCCTACGGGCAACTGCGACAACGTCACAACGGAACTCGAACGGAAGAGCCTTCGGCGTGACCTGACTCCTCGCAGCGAGGCCAGATCCTCACACGTATGGAGGCAACCAGACTCGCTATAGACCCATGCGGCTTGACCCGGAATGTCCCGTCGATCAGTCTGATCGTCGGTGCCAAGTT
>JAYTQG010000046.1:0-11932 GCA_043746815.1 Thermoleophilia bacterium
GCGGCCGGTCCCGGGTTCAGCGATTTGAACGAAACGACCCTCGAGGAGGCCCTACGGGCACTCACCGATGGCGCTGTGCAAGCCCGGATGTGGCTTGCGTAGGAGCAGTTCGACCGGGACTAGGATCGCAGTCAGCCGCGGATTCGGTTGCGATTTCGTGCGACGAATTGGTAGACGGCTTCCGTCAGTCGCGGAGCACGCGAGCCAAGCCAGGCGATCCAGCGTCCGCCAGGAAAGCCCCGGCCGATCTCGAGAGCCGCAGTCACCCCGGATACCCGGGAACCATTGGCACGAACGAGGTGTACGCCAGCCATCCGGTCCGTTTCATTCAGCTTCCCGAGGAGCGTTTGTCCAACTGGTGATGCAATGTGCGCGACGGAACATCGGCCGCTGGCGTACCGCTCAACGCCACGCCCGAACGCCTGACACATCCTGCACTCACCGTCGATCAGGACTGTTTCCACGCCTACGAGGATAGCTCCGATTCCTCTGCGAGCCGAACGAAGTCGTACTCGGAAAGGGGCGGGCTCCCCAAGAATCCTTGGTACTCCTCGCAGCCCGCGGCGCGAAGGACCTCCAGTTGCTCCGCCCGTTCGACTCCCTCGGCGACGACGTCGAGCCCGAGGGTCCGGGCCAGGCCCACAATTGCCCGTGCCACGGCGCCCGACCCGGGCTCCGAGGAGATTTCACTCACGAAGATTCGGTCGATTTTGAGCGTCGACACCGGCAGGCGCTGGAGGTAGGCAAGGCTGGAGTACCCGGTGCCGAAGTCGTCGAGGGAAAGCCGAACGCCTCGCTCCGCAAGGGTCTCCAGCAAGATGACTGGACCGGCATCCGCCTCCATCAACGCGCTCTCCGTTAGCTCCAACTCGAGGAGGGAGGCATGAATACCGGTCATTTCCAGGACCCGTTCGATATCCCCGAGCAACCGAAGGTTCAGCTGTTTCGCCGAGAGGTTTACCGAAACTCGCAGGTCTCGCATGCCGCAAGAAACCCAGCGGGCCGCGGCCGCGCAGGCCTCTTCGAGGGCCCAGCGACCAAGCTCGGCGATCAGATGCTCTTCTTCCGCAACCGGAACGAAGACCGAAGGAGGAATGCTTCCGCGTGTCGGGTGGTTCCAACGAAGGAGCGCCTCAGCGCCGAGCACGCGTCCGTCTACGACGGAACGGCGCGGCTGGTAGGCCAGAGAAATTTGCCCCCGTTCGATTGCCAATCGCAGGTCGTTGACGAGCGCGAAGCGGTCCTGTCGGTCCACTCCAGTCCCATCCACGGCGATGAGCTGAATTGTGGCGTCCTCTCCCTGCTTCGCTCGATGCATCGCTTGCTCAGCGCGTTGCAACAGCGTCAGCGCTGTGTCGGTCTCGGTCACAAGCGCGACACCGAGGGCCGCGTTGAGGGTTAATCGCTGGTTCGCGATATTGAGGGGTGCCGTCACCGTATCGCGCCCTCGTCGTGCGGCCGCGAGGGCCTGATCGTGGTCGTGGACGTCCGCAAGAAGAAGGGCGAATTGGTCGCCACTCACTCGAAAGACCTCGGGACCCGCGAGATCGCGCAGTCGGCCTGCGACGGCGACCAATACCTCGTCTCCGGCGAGTGGACCAAGACCACTATTGATCTGTGCGAAGCGGGCGATGTCGATCATCACAAGCGCGCCTGTCGGGTTCGCCAGCGAGCCCTCTTCCACGGTCGCGCGTAGCCGGTGAAGCAACGCGTTGCGGTTGCGAAGTCCGGTCAGGGGATCACGTTCGATACCGACCCGTTTCGTTCGCTCTCGTTCGGAGATGAGGTCGCCACGAAGCCGCTCAAGCTCAGCAGCCATCGAGCTGACTTGGCGGCGAAGCACCGTGGACTCGACCTCAGCGTTGCGTTCGACCGCAGCGATGCGTTCAGTTGTTCGGATGGTTCCGGTCGCTACCGCGACAGGAATGGATTCATCGACGCTCACGGGCCTCTGTCGATCGAAGGGGCCACAGGTGTAGGGGTCCTGTGGTGGTCACTCGAACGATCTAGACCATCGAACTGGCGCGAGGGTTACAACCTCACGGGGCGATGAGGGTGGCGACGAGCTGATCCAACCGGGTTGCGACCTCGCCGCGCGTCACGACACGGCTACACCCTGCCGCGATCGCCGCTCGCCGCACATCGCGGTTGGTATGTCCGCAGAGCCCCAAAATTGGGAGTCCCGACGTCCCAGGGTTGCCACGCAGCTCACCGATCAGTGCCGGAGCATCGAAGCTCGTCGCTTCAAGGTCCATCACGATAGCCGCCACCTCGCGCTCCGCGAGCCGCTCGCGCATCCTTGTCGGTCCGGCAGCCCCGATCGGTTCGTAGCCGCCAGCCTTGAGTCCCTCCTCAACAAGCTGGCGGAGTAAGAGATCCTGTACAAGCATTAAGACCGATTGACCGTCCACCCCACTATCGTAGCGAGGCCCCGTGGCGCCCCTCATCCCCATCGCTCACTTCTTCGATAATCCCGAGCGAGCACTCGCCCGTGTGTCTCCCGATCGTCGCTTCTTGGCGTGGCTCGCACCGCGTGAGGGACGGATGAACGTCTGGATACGCCCGATGGACAATCCATCGGCAGAACCGATTCCGGTGACCGATGACCGCGACCGTGGCGTGCTGAGCTACTTCTTCACACGCGATGGGCGCTTCATCGTCTATCCAAAAGACGGCGGCGGCGATGAGATCTATCACCTGCTTGCGGTCGATCCCTCAGCCCCCGATAGGCCGGCGCGCGACCTCACGCCATTTGACGGGGTAAAGGCTGGCGTCCTCGCACTTCCGCGCGCGACGCCTGGGCAGATCCTCATTTCACTCAACCAGCGCAATCCCGAGCTGTTCGATGCCCACCGTCTTGATGTCGCGACCGGGGAGGTTGCACTCATCGCCGAAAACCCCGGCAACATCGCGGGATGGCTTGCCGATCGCGATGGGAAACTCCGCGCGGCGGTGACTCAGACGCCAACAGGGGACAGTGAACTCCTCGTCCGCGACGACGAAGCGAGCGACTTTCGAGTGCTCGCCGAGTTTGCGAACGAGGATGGAGGGGACCCCCACGCGTTCACGCCGGATGGGCGCGAGATCTATCTCTCAAGCGCCCGGGGTAGCGATCTGCAACGCCTGGTCGCGATCCACACGACCACCGGTGAGGAACGGCTGATCGACGCCGACGAGGAAGTTGATCTCGGCGGCCCAATCCTGAGCGACGCGACCGGCGAGCTGCTAGGCGCCGCTTACTTGCGCGACCGACTTGTGGTCAACACCATGGACGACCGTTTTGCGCGCGACTTTGCTGGGCTTCGGAGCCTTCACCCAGGTGACCCGTCAATAACGTCTTCGGACCGCGAGGAGACGACGTGGGTCGCGGCCTTTGATGACGACCGGGATCCCGGCGCCACCTTCATCTTCGACCGCACTGCCGGAACGGGGAGCCTGCTTTTCCGGAGCCGCCCTTGGCTGGATCCCAAGACCCTTGCCCCGATGACGCCTGTGAAGATCACGTCACGCGATGGAATGACCCTGTGGAGCTACCTGACGTTGCCGCTCGATGTTGAGCCGCGCGAGCTGCCGATGATCCTGGTCGTTCACGGGGGTCCGTGGTCGCGCGACGCGTGGGGATACGACAGCGAAGCACAGTTCTTGGCCAACCGCGGATATGCCGTTTTGCAGGTGAACTATCGCGGCTCGACCGGTTTCGGCAAGGCCTTCATGCACGCCGCCGAGCGAGAGTTCGCGGGAAAGATGCACGACGATTTGATTGATGCGGTCGACTGGGCAATCGGCGAAGGGATCGCTGATCCCAAACGAGTCGGAATCTACGGCGGTTCCTATGGCGGGTACGCGACGCTCGTTGGGGTGACCTTCACGCCGGACGTCTTTGCCGCCGCCGTGAGCTATGTCGGCCCATCCAACCTCGTCACCCTCGTCCGGTCGTTTCCGCCGTATTGGCGGCCGATTCTCGAGGGAAGCTGGTTCCGTTTTGTGGGTGACCCTGACGACCCGTCGGAACTCGAGGACCTCGTGCAACGCTCACCACTCACTCATGTCGACAAGATCACGACGCCACTGATGGTCGTCCAGGGTGCAAACGACCCGCGCGTCACCCAACAGGAGTCCGACCAAATCGTTGCGGCCCTCCGCGAACGCGGGGTACCGGTTGAGTACATCCTGAAAGAGGGTGAAGGTCACGGTTTCGCGAAACCCGAGAACCGGATGGAGCTGTATGGGGCGATGGAGCGCTTCTTCGCCGAGCACCTCGGCGGTCGGAACGGTTAGGTGTCCACAATCCGGCTGACGCCAGCCGGATCTTTAGAAACCCGGATGGCCGCCCCAAGGCGCTCGGCCATTCCGGGCAGGTGCGTGATCACTCCGATCAGGCGTCCTTGACCGGAGAGGCGTTCGATCCCAGCGACTGCGAGCTCCAGCGACTCGGCATCGAGGGTCGAGAAGCCCTCGTCCAGAAACAGGCAGTCGAGACGGCCACCGGCACCGGCGGCAATGTCTCCTAGGGCGAGGGCAAGGGAAAGACTTGCAAGAAACCGTTCTCCTCCGGAGAGCGTGCCGACCGCGCGTGTTGCGTCCCGCCGAACGTCCAGGATCGCGAGCGGATCCGGCTCAGTTGCAGCGAATCGGTAGGAGCCTGCGCTCAAATCTTGGAGGCGCAGTGAAGCCGCAGCGGCAAGTTGTTCACGCGCCGCACTGAGGAGAAAGCGCGGAAACTGGTTTGCCTTGAGGTCATCGGCGACGGCCTGGAGATGTCCTTGCTCAACTGTTGCGGCTCGAGCCTGCGCGGCGAGGCGGCGCGAATCTGCGGCCTGGGCGAAGAGACCGGTGAGTGTCTGACGGGCATCGTCAACCCTGGTTTCGGCCTCGCTCTGCATGGACGAAACTGTGCTCGGGTCGTCGACTCCGTGGTTGCGAAGTTCCAAGGCAAGTGACGCGACCTGGACAGCGGTCGTGTCGCCCATGCCAGCCAAATGCGATTGCTTCCGTTCGATGAGTCCAACGAGACGTTCAGCGGCGAGAAGTGTCTCGGCGGCCCTGATTGTGGAGTCAACGCTTGGCTCAGCGATTTGCGCGCTCGCAATTGCGACGGCCTGTCGGACCGCACTGATGTGCGCCCGCTCCATTTCGTCGACACGCCCGCGAACATCCTCCAGATTCGAGCGGCTGGCCCGCTCCTGAACGACCAACTCCTGTTCCCGCTGTTCGAGCACCTGCAAGATCGTCAGGGCAGCAGAAACTTCTTCGACGGTCTGTCGACGCGTCGTCGCCCCCTCGAGCTGTGCGATCCGCGCGCGACCCACGACGATCTGCCGCTCAATTTCGTCTGCGGTGCCTCGAGATTCCGCAATCGCCGTTCGGTCTGCCGCGATGACCGCACTCGGCGTTTCGGCAGCGGATGCGATTTCCGCGGCTGCCTGGCGTCGTTCGGAAACGGTTGCCGCCGTTGCATCCTCCAACGGGCAGGGCAACACTCCGCGCGCGGCGATGAGAGCGGCCTCGACCTCTGCACCCAGCGTGGATGCCCGTTCGCATGCCGCGCTCGCCCTGGCAAAGAGGCCGTGTGCCAAACGGACACGCTCCCGCGCCGGTCCCGCGTCCCCGGATGTTGCGGGGGCAGCTGCAGGCAACGCAGCGACGACACTGCCGCATACCGGGCAACTGTCGCCCGCCGCGAGCCCCGAGCGAAGATGCGCGACGTGGTCGGCCAACTGACTGGCGCGGATAGCGGCCTCCGCGGCGGTGAGTTCCGCCTCAGCCTCATCCCGTCCGTTCGTGGCACTGATCAGCGTCTGTTGTGAGGCTTCGATCTGCGCTTGGGCGTTCCGGACACTCAGCTCGACGCCAAGGTACTGCTCGACCGCGCCTGCGACGCTCAGGAGGCTGGCCGCCGCTTGAAGCTCTCCGTTGACGAAGGCCTCGCGCTGATCGAGGCTTTCCTCGGACCCGATCAGCGTCTCGCGCATCCCAGCCAATTCGGTCTCCCGGGCGGGCAACGACGCAATGAGGGACGCGAGCTGTTCGGCGTCTGCCCGCGCGGCAACAAGCTCCGCAATTGATCCGCCGTGGTGTTGCTCCGCCTCAGCGCGGGTCCGTCGCATTGCGTCGAGTTCCGTCTGATGCGTGCGTGCCGCCGCCTCGGCTGCGGAATGTTCTGTCGAAAGCGCCTCGATCAGCCGATTCAGTTCTTCGCGTCGGGATCGGTCGGGAAGGTCAGCGCGCGCTCCGGCCAGGCGCGAATACTCGGCCCGCATCGACTCAAGCTCGAACTGGCCGACCTGCCACGCGGCGGCCAGGGGACCAAGGCGTCGGACACTCGCGAACGCTGCTGCCTGTGACCGAAGACGTCGTGCAGCGCCAGCGATCGTGGCCCAGTCTGCGGCCCACCGCTGTCCCTCGGCAGCAAGGGCGCTCGCCCGTCCGCCCGCCACCCCGGCGAGGGCAGTGGCCGTCACTCGTACGGGCTCAAGCGATGGCATCGCGAAGATCTCACGCAAGATCTCGTCGCGTTCGCCGGGCTTTGAGGCAAAGAATCGAGCGAACTGGCCCTGCGCAAGCAGTACGGTGCTCGTGAATGTCTCGTATCCGAGGCCCAAAATTCGCACGAGCCGCTGATTCACCTCAGCCTCACCGTCCGCAACTTCGAGGGTCTCGCCGCCATCCGAGGCCAGTCGTTCCAGGAGATGCCGTGGCTGCGGGGCCTTCTTGCCAAAACGCCGGGTGGCCCGCCAAACCTGAGCGTCCATTTGGAAGGTGAGACGAACCTCGCCGTTGTGCTTGCCCAAGCCGACCAGATCACCCGTAGACGTTCCGACCTCGGGAGTTCTCCCATAGAGGGCAAAGGCCATCGCGTCGAGCAGCGAACTCTTGCCAGCCCCGGTGTCACCGGTAATGACCACCAACTCGTGGGGACGCCAGTCAACCCGGGCGTGGTCGTACGAGCGAAACGACGAGAGTTCGAGTTCGAGCGGGCGCAATTACAGCTCGGGCGTTTGCGTCTCGTGAACGGATCTCGCGAAGGCGGCAATCTGGGATGGATCCAACGCGCGCTGGCGGTCTTCGTACCACCATGCGTACTGAGCCAGGACGTCGGGAGCCGCTGCCTCGGTGATGTCGTCGCTTGTAGCGCTCGACCGTGCGGCCTCTGCGTAGCGGGGCGTCACTTTGAGGGCCGTCGGTATGACCTCTCGGACAACATGGACCAGATCAGGGATCGCGCGTTCCAGGTCAATCTCGCACCAGAAGTGGGCGTTTGGATGTTCCTTCGCCTGCATCGCCACATCGTCGACGGTTCCGCGGAGTTTCACCAGCCGACGTCCGGCAGCGATCGGGACTTCGCGGACCCGCACCTCGTGGCCGATCTCGACAATCGCGACTCGAGGGTCGACGCCTGCCTCGCCGAAGTCCAGCTGCATTGGGCTTCCGCAGTAGCGACCCTCGCCGTGAAGACCCGGCACCCGTTGGGCCAGGTGGATGTGGCCAAGGGCGACGTAGTCGAGGTCCTGCGGAAGGCGCTCCCGTTGCACGGCGTAGGTGTCACCCAAGGTGAGTTCGCGTTCTCCACCACCTGCCTTTGCGGTCGCCACCATGAGATGCCCCATCAGGACCGCCGCGCCGCCCCGGTCGGTCCGAGCCTGGCGCAAACGTTCGGCGTAGTCGCTGATCAGGCTGGCGACCGACTCCGCATAGGCCCCGTGCGCCACGCGTGACGCTGCGCCGATCGCACTTTCGATGCTTCGTGGGTCGGGCCACGGGAGGCACGCGATGTGCAGCGGACCGTCAGCGGTTGGTAGCTCGATGAGGTCGTCAAATCGGCTGCGCATCCAAATATTGCGTGGCGCCAGAAAGCGAGAGAGCGGAACCCAGAACGATGGGTCGTCGTGGTTTCCCGTAACGGCAACGACCGGGGCGACCTGACCGAGCGCTTCAAGGGCTTCGAGGAGCGCGCCAAGGACTTCGGGTTCCACGAGGCGCCGGTCCAGGAGATCACCCGCGACGAGAATCGCGTCGACGCGCTCGCGTTCCGCGATATCGCGAATTTCGCCAAGGACCTCGCGCGTTTCGTCGAGGCGGTCCAGCCCGAGGAGGCGTTTGCCGAGATGCCAATCGGCGGTGTGGAGAAGGCGCATGGCGGCTATAGATTGAAGCGGCTGATTGCGGCCTTTGCGTCGGAGGTGACGTCGACCTCGTCCGCGGTCGTCGCCCACGGCGGAAATGGCAACTCCACCGCAAGGGCGGTCGGCACGCTTGGCTGGCTGACGAGCACCCGGCCCTGGCGAAGCAGACGCGCACGCAATCGGGCTGACGGAGTCAGCCAGCCGTACTCGGAGCGCTCGGCCTCGGCGGGGTCCAGTCGACCGGCAATCCGGATGGCCGCGTTCTGCGTGACTTCAGGGGCGACGAGCGACGCCTGCTGCTGACACCCAATCAAGATGACCCCCAGCGAGCGCCCTCGCTGTGCAATGTCGATCAGGATTTCCTTGATTGGTGAGTCGCCCTCGCGGGGGGCGTACTTGTTCAGTTCGTCAAGAACGACGAACTCGATTGGTTCGCGATGCCCGGACTCTTTGGCCGCGAAGGTGTCCGCCAGGAGGGCGCCGACAACGAAACGTTGCCCAAACTCGGCGAGCGGAGTGAGGTGAATGACGGTGACCTCATTCTGCCCAGCATCAAGGCCCCGCGGGATCGGCTCGACACCCGTCCGCACGAGACCCCGCAGGCTCCGGGCGGCGTGGTGAAGCCGTCGAACAAATGCCTGCACGGTTCCCGGTGCAGCACCACCTGTCCAGACCTTCGAAGGGTCTGGGATGTCCAGGATCTCGTCGATCAGGAATCGGACCAGGCCGTCGAGATCGGCGAATGGGCCTGCCTCCAACGCGGACGCCGCAACCGGCGGGCGATCAGTCGGTTCGGGCTTCGTCCGCTCGAGGAAGCCGAGGGCACCGGGTTGGCCAATAACCGGGACCGCTCGTCGCCGAATTTGCTCGCGCACCCGCTCCTCCAGATACGTCAACTGACTGCGCATGTCGCCTGCGTCTGTGAAGCAAAAGCGGAGGAGGCCATCGGTTGCGAACTGCCAAGGGGTCCAACCAAAGGCTCGGACCCCGGCGCCTTGGCGTCCGCAGCGCGGTCCGCCTGCCGCGTCCGGGGGGGCCCAGATCGCGACGCTCGGAAACGGGCCAGCCTCGGCCAGGCCAAGCGAACGCCACTGAGCATCGCGAGCCTCGCGGCCCGGCAGTTCGCGGTAGCGCGCGTTGGGACGGTCCAGGTAGAGAAGATCCTCGCCCTTGACGTTGAATAGCAGCACCCGCGCCTTCCGCTTCATTCCGGGATGCACCAGCAGGAGACGCAAGAGTGCAAGCGCGGTGCTCGTCTTCGTCGCGACTCCACTGATCCCAGAAATTGAGACGTGACCCCCCTTCTTCCCATCCAGGAAGTCGAGATCGACGTGAATCGGCAGCCCGTCGCTGGCCAGGCCAATGGCGAGCTTGCGGCTCATTGTGTCCTCGTAGAGGGCCTGCTCACGATCTTTTCCGCGTGCAAGGCGGACCGCCGTTGCAGGGTGCGGTGCGATCCATCGTTCGGGCTCGACCCGGACGACCTGGACCTCGCCGGTCCGCACCATCTGCCCCGGCATCACTTCCTCCGCAATCAGCGAGGAGTCCGAGGGCAGCTGCGCACCCTCGAGCTCCGCGTAGGCCTCGGTGACAATGCCGTAGGTCGTGACGTCCCCGTTGGGGTCAGGGATTGTGACGGTGACCAGATCGTCAACCGCGAGGCTGTCGGCCTCTCCGACACCCACCAGGAAGGTTTGACTGCTGGCGACTCGATGGCCGAGGACAATTCCGACAACGTCGCTCATGCGGTTGCCTCCATCGCGTTCAGTTGCGCGCGCCCGGCGGCCCTCCGGATGGCTCGGAGCGCGAGGCGGGGATCGCCGAGCCGTCGCCGGAGGTCCTTTTCCAGCGCTGCGACGGGGGTCAGGTTCTGCGGGGCGCGCGGGTCACGATGCTCACGCCCTGCGTACCGGGGCAGTTCTCGAGTTGCGCGGTTGGCGAGGCGAACGGCCTCGGCGACGGAGAACTCGCGAGGAAGCTCTCCACGCAGGATGCCTGCCCAGCCATGTGGATGTGCGACGGGCAAGCGTTGGTACCAGCTAAATCGGTCGGTTCCGATTGAGAATAGCGGCGTGCGCTGTCCGATCGCGAGCGCCGTGATTACTGCTGCGTGGTCGTCGTCCACGTACCGGCGTTGATGGGACTTGACGGCGCCCATAACGGGACCGGCGATGGCTCGGACGCGCTTCAGACCGCCGTCGATCACAACCAGCCGGCCAGCTGCCGTCAGTCGCTCGGCGAGGTGTTGTTCGAGGTTGGTTCGTCGCAACGAGACGGCGGCGTCAATCGGGTCCGGGTGGCCCTCCACCGCCCAAAGCGAGTGCCAGGTGATCCCATCCGTCGTCGGCAGATGCAAGGCGTCGGGTCCGGCGAAGACCACCGATCGCTCGACCGTGATCTCGCCGAGGGCAATCCGGGCGCCGACATCGGCCACGACGCAGCCCACGCCGATTGCGACCGCCCCGCCCGCAATCGGTGCGGGGTGTTCTCTGGATGTTGTCCGAAGCCATGCCTCGGTGCGCTGGATTCCATCCACAAACGCCAATGATTCGGGTTTCGCCGGGGGAGGTGTGATGGGTTGCCAATCCGGCCGTTCAACGGTGGTAACGACCGCTGCATCGGCGTCGACCAGGAATCCCGGGCCCGCGTCGTAGCGCGGGTCAAGCACCTCCACATGCGGCGCATCGAACATCAGTTCCATGCGGAGATAATCGCAACCGGGCCGGACGGGACGGGACCCATGGCACGAGTCCCCTCAACGCGCAACAATCCCGATACATGGACGGCCTCCCTCCGGATCAGCCTGTGCTGAAAATGAAAGACGTGGTGACGGCTTCCGGTGTCGCAAGCGCGACGCTTCGTGCGTGGGAGCGTCGCTACGGATTTCCCGTACCGGGTCGCACAGTCGGTGGTCAGCGCCTCTACTCGAAGCGGCAGGTCAGCGAGGTTCGCCGCGTTTGTGCCCTCATCGATGGGGGACTTGCGGTGAGCCAGGCAATCGCCGTGGCTCGTGGGCGGGGGCTCTCCTGCGGAGCGGTGTGGGACTGCGCGCCGGGTGATATCTGCGGGACGCTGTTCGAGTGTCTCACCACAATGCGACGCGCGGAAGCGGATCGCGCGATCGCGACCGCGGTGGGCGCGATCGGCGTCGAGATGGTCATCGAGGAACTCGTCGTTCCGCTGATGTGTCGAATCGGTGCGGAGTGGGCGGACGGGAACCTCGGAATCGCGCAGGAACACTTTGCGTCTGCCTGGGTGCGCGAGTGGCTTGTCGCGCAGCTCCCTCAGTCCGTACCCACACGTCCCGAGCGGCTGATGCTTGCCTGCGTCCAGGACGAACATCATGACCTCGGAGTACTCGCTCTGGAATTGACACTCCGTCGTGCTGGCTTTCAAACCCTCCAACTCGGCGCGAACGTGCCAGCCGACCAAATATTGGGGGCTGCCGTGCACTTCGAACCGGACGCCGTGCTCCTATCAGTGGGTGAGCCAAGTCGCGTTGGCCATGTCACTGACGTGGTCTCGGCCTTTGGCGAACTTGAGCCAGTGGCCCGACCATACGTCGCATTTGGCGGTCGAGGGTCGGCCGGCGCCTCGGACGTCGCCGGGGCCGCTGCGATGGGCGCCTGCGGGCGCGACGGGATCGCGCGAATTGCGCTCGCGATTGGGGGCCGCTAGTGGTCTGACTTCGATTTGGTGTGGCAGATCCGGCCGGCGAGACCGAGCCAGCTGGGGCCGCCGTCAGGCGTCCCCAGCGTCTGGAGTGTTGGACCATCGTCCAACACGGAAGTAAGGACGACGATCTTTCC
>JAYTQG010000047.1:0-2308 GCA_043746815.1 Thermoleophilia bacterium
ACCCGTTGCGCGAGTGTGCGTGTTCGCCGGACCGTCCGCGAGAGTTCGATCACCGTGTCCAGGAGGATCAGCCCAAGCAACACAAATACGACGATGAAGAGCGCCGACGGCGGGTAGGCCACCCCGATGAGGCGCGAGAACATCCCGAGCCCGTCCTGCCAAATGCCCAGGATCGCGCTGATGATCGCGGCGACGAGCCACAGGATGGCGTGGCGCTCTTGCAGCCGCTTGGTTCGGATCAGCCAGACGATCCACACGACGACGACGGCTGCCGCGAGGAGGCCGACAAACACCAAGCGATTCATCGACCCCCAGCCTTCGCCGGATTGCGACCCATGCACTGCACGAGAACAGCAAGGGTGACCTTGAACATGTAGTAGAGCGACCTCACCGGGGTAATCGACGATCGTCCAGACATCCGTGGGCGCATCAAGATTGGCATCTCCCGCACGACGAGGCCCAGGCGGTGGGCAACGACGATTGCCTCAGCCTCCGGGTAGTCAGCGGGATACGCGCGCGCGAAACACTCGATGGTGCGCCGGTCGGCGGCCCGAAAGCCCGATGTTGGATCCGTCAGACGAAAACCGACAAGGCGTGAGATCAGGCGAGCGAGGGTCGAGATCGCCCGACGCCGGGCGCGTGTTGGGCGATAGTCGCCGTGACCTGCGAAGCGCGAACCGATGACGTAGTTCGCCCCGGTGTCAATGAGATGGGCGACGAGGAGCTGTACCTGGTCGGCCGGGTGCTGACCGTCGCCGTCGACCTGGATCGCGACGTCGAACCGCTCCCGCTCGGCCAGCTGGTAGCCAGCCTGGACGGCTCCCCCGATCCCGGTGTTGAAGGGCATCCGGATAACTCGCGCTCCCGCCGCCTTCGCATGAAGCGCCGTGTCGTCAGTCGATCCATCGTCAATGACCACGACCTCGATCGCCGGGCTGGCGAGCGCGCGGAGGTCGCCCACCACCGCACCGATCGACGCCCCTTCGTTCCAGGCGGGGACGATTGCAAGGCAACGCGGCTGGCGAGGCTCGTTCACGGGGGCTTGAGCGTACCGTGGCGCGACCGAACACGCTCCGGTGACGGGGTGTCTTGCAGTGCCTCTCGAACGGCCTTTCACATCGGTCGGCAAGTACCCTACCCGGGCCTGCCTCCAACAAACCCAAGGAAGACCCGACACGATGCCGAGCGCCCTTATCACTGGAATCACGGGCCAGGATGGCTCCTATCTTGCAGAACTCCTGCTCGACAAGGGCTACGAGGTTTGGGGCATGGTGCGCCGCTCCTCGACCGAGAGCTACGAGCGGATTGAGCACCTCAAGGGGCGTCTGCGCTTCGTTCAGGCCGACCTCCTCGATCAGCCTTCACTTGTCTCGGCGATCGTCGAATCCGAGCCCGAAGAGGTCTACAACCTTGCGGCGCAGTCGTTCGTGCCGACGTCGTGGACCCAGCCCGTCCTGACCGCTGAGTTCACCGCCGTCGGGGTCACCCGGATGCTTGAGGCAATCCGGCAGGTCAACCCGAAGATTCGCTTCTACCAAGCGTCGTCGAGCGAGATGTACGGGAAAGTCCTTGAGGTTCCGCAGTCCGAGGACACGCCGTTCTACCCACGCAGCCCCTACGGAGTTGCGAAGGCATACGGGCACTACATCACGGTCAACTACCGGGAGAGCTACGACCTGCACGCATCCTCTGGGATTCTCTTCAACCATGAGTCCCCACGACGTGGACTCGAGTTCGTGACGCGGAAGGTGACCGACGGCGTCGCCCGCATCAAGCTCGGTCTCGCGACGGAGCTTCGCCTCGGTAACCTCGACGCGCAGCGTGACTGGGGTTTTGCGGGCGACTACGTACGCGCGATGTGGCTGATGCTCCAGCAGGATGAGCCCGACGACTACGTCGTCGCAACCGGCGAGACGCACACGGTCGAGAAGCTCGTGAACCTCGCATTTGCGCGCGTTGGTCTCGATCCCGCCGACCATGTCGTGACCGATCCGAAGTTCGTGCGCCCCGCCGAGGTGGACCTCCTGATCGGCGACCCGGCGAAAGCCAAAGCAAAGCTCGGATGGACGCCAGAGGTGGACTTCGACTCGCTCGTCGCGATGATGGTCGACGGCGACCTCGCCCGCCTTTCCCCGCGCTCGTGAGCACATTCGGTCGACGATGAGCCTGCTTGGCCGTTTCGGACGAGCGCCCAGGGCCGCAACTCTCGAACTCAATCGGAACGCTTGCCGGGTTTGCGGTGGGTCGCTTCATTTCGTTTGGGAACTCGGCGTGCTCGGCGATCAGTACCAGGCCCGATACTACGAGT
>JAYTQG010000048.1:0-5029 GCA_043746815.1 Thermoleophilia bacterium
CGACAATGCCGACCATTCCAACGATCGGCGTCGGATGGATCATTCGATCGGCGGATTCGTTGTAGAGCGACACGTTGCCGGAAACAACGGGCGTCTCCAACGCGCGACAAGCGTCCGACATTCCACCGATCGTCTCGGCGAGACGCCAGCCGGTGTGGCCCTTCTCGGGGTTTGCGAAGTTCAGACAGTTCGTCACCGCCAGCGGCGTCGCGCCGACACATGCGAGGTTCCGGGCCGCCTCCAGCACCACCGCTTGACCTCCACCGCGCGGGTCGATCAGGCAGTGGCGCTCGGCCCCGTCGGTCGTCATCGCGATGCCACGGTTGCCCCCGGCGACACGTACCACGGCCGCGTCGGCAGCCCCTGGGCGGCGGATGGTGCTCGCACCGACCAGGTGGTCGTACTGCTCGTAGACCATGTGCTTGCTGGCGATGTTCGGACGTCCGAGGAGATCCAGCCACGCGCCTGCGAGATCCTTGGGCTCCGGGATCCTGGAGAGATCCAGTGGGACCGGATTGGGTGCCGGCGTCAGTGGGACGTCGTAGACCGGTGCGTCGTCGGCCAGCAATCGGGCTGGGATGTCAACCTCCAGGCGACCGGCGTGACGAGCGACCATGTTCCCGGTGCCGGTCACCGTGCCGATTGTTGTCGCGTCAAGCTCCCACCGGGTGCAGACTGCCGCCAGCTCGTCGAAGCGATCTGGCTCGATCACGGCCAGCATGCGCTCCTGGCTCTCACTGACAAGGATTTCTCCGGCCGTCATCCCCGCCTCGCGCAGCGGCACAAGGTCAAGGTCGATGTCCAGTCCAACCCCGCCACGGGCGGCCATCTCGCTGGCGGCGCTCGTCAAGCCGGCCGCGCCCAAGTCTTGAAGGGCGACCAGCATTCCGGACTCGGCGAGTTCCAGACAGCAGTCCATCAGCTTGCGCTCCGTGAAGGGATCTCCCACCTGAACGGATGGACGTTTGTCCTCATCATCGTCAAGCTCGGCGGAAGCCAGGATTGAGGCACCGCCGATGCCGTCTTTGCCGGTGCGGTTTCCGATCAGAACGAGTGCGTTTCCAACCCCACTGGCCGCCGCGCGCAGCATGCCGTCGTGGCGCACAAGACCAACGCACATCGCGTTGACGAGGCACGAGTCGTCGTAACAGGGGTCGAATGCCACCTCGCCGCCGACGGTCGGAACGCCCATGCAGTTGCCGTAGTGGCCAATGCCCTCAACCGCGCGAACGAACAAGTTGCGGGTGCGCAGCGTCGACGGGTTTCCAAAACGCAGCGAGTTCAGGAGAGCGATCGGCCGCGCACCCATTGCGATGATGTCGCGCAGGATTCCGCCGACCCCGGTTGCGGCCCCTTGAAAGGGTTCGACCGCAGATGGGTGGTTGTGGCTCTCGATCTTGAAGGCGACCGCCCAACCGTCGCCGATATCGACCACACCGGCGTTCTCGCCAGGTCCCTGCAACACCCCCGGGCCCGTCGTCGGGAACGCCCTGAGCAGCGGTCGGGAGTGCTTGTAGGAGCAGTGCTCACTCCACATCAGACTGAACATCAAGAGCTCGGCATCGCGCGGCTGGCGGCCAAGCAGCGCGACGATCCGGTCAGCCTCATCGTCGGTCAGCCCGAGGCGACGGTGAGCGGGCTCGCCTGCGGCGCTCATCGAGTAAGTCCTTCAAACAGGAGGAGGCCGTCGGTAGATCCGAGGAGTAAATCGACGGCTTCCTCTGGGTGGGGCATCAAACCCATCACGTTTCCCGCTAAGTTAGCGATCCCGGCCACCGCGTCGACGCTTCCATTTGGATTCTCGCCGCGATAGCGCAGCACGACCCGCCCCTCCGACGGGTCACCAAACCAGGCACCGTCATGGTGCTTGATTGGAATCGACAGTGGTGTTCCGGTGACCTTCCCGCCGGTCCATGGTGTTTCGTCGTCCACGACGTCGAGTGTGGCTTGGCGACAGATGAACGTCAGTGTTCGGTTTGGTCGGAGCACGCCCGGCAACAACCCTGCTTCGCAGAGCACCTGGAAGCCGTTGCAGATCCCAAGAACCCGGCCGCCCCCCTCGGCGTGGCGCCGGACGGCGTCCATCACTGGGCTGCGGCTGGCAATGGCCCCCGGGCGCAGGTGATCGCCGTACGAGAAACCTCCCGGGAGGACGACTGCGTCGGTGCCGTTGGGGAGATGATCGTCGGCATGCCACGCGAAGCTCACCGTCGCCCCCGATCGCTCCACCGCACGGCGAGCGCTTTCGTGATCAAGTGTCCCCGGAAATCGGACGACTGCAACGCGGGTTCGACTCGTCATGGCACCAGTTTCGCGAGTCGAGTATCGGCTTTCGCGACAATGGCCGTAAACGCCGCTACATCCGGTTTCTCGGCCGACTGGGCGAGTGCGGTGACGACATCACCCCGCCGGACCACGGCGTAGAGGATCACCTGCTTCAGGCTTGGCACCGAGAGACGCAGTCCCAATCGCTCCTCCCCGAGTTCGCCGACGTCCAAGGTGCGGACGTCAACGCGCGTCTCTGTGGCTGCGCCCTTGGCGTCGGTGCTTGCAAGCCGGTAGCTGCTGCAGGCTGCGGTTGCGGCCCGCAGGGTGGAAACTGCCCCGGTGGCGGTTCCCTTCGGGTACGCGGTCACACCTGCTCGAAACACGGCGGCCTGATCATCAGAGCGGCCAAATGATGCTCGCGATTTGGTGGTTCCGGCAGCAGCCAACGGCTGGATGCCGCAGATTTGACCGGCAGGGTTCTCGAGTTCAATTTCAGTCCAACCGGCACCAAGGTCATCAGCGGTCAGGACGGTGGGGCGCAGTTGTTCCGGTGTCGGAAGCGCGTTCCTCGACGGATGGGCCGTGGTCTTCGCGCGGGTGGGCGTACTCGACCCGCCGCAGCCAGCCAGGCCGAACGAGATGGCGATCGTCGCGACGAACGCGCGTCCGATCACCCAGGTACCTCGATCTCGAAGTCCTCGATCAGCGCGTTTGCGAGGAGACGGTCACACATCGCTCGCGCCGTTCCGGCGGGATCGTCACCAGCAACATCAACTTCGATGCGGCGACCGACGCGCACGTCGCCGATACCGGAGAAGCCGAGGCGACCCAGCGCACCCTCAACCGCCTGCCCCTGTGGATCGAGAACGCCAGCCCGTGGCATTACGGTGATAAGCACTCGCGTCATTGGTTCTCCTGGATCCAGTTGTTGATCTCGCGCCCGGTGATCTGGCGATATGCCTCCCGGTAGCGGTTCCGGGTGCCGTCGACGACATCTTCGGGTAGTGCTGGCGCTGGTGGAGTGTGGTCCCATCCGCTCGCGTCCAGCCAGTCACGTACGTACTGCTTGTCGAACGACGGTGGGTTCGCGCCGACCGCGTAGTCGGCCGCTGGCCAGAAGCGAGACGAGTCCGGCGTCACCACCTCGTCGGCCAGAACCAACGTTCCGCTCTCGTCGCGTCCGATTTCGAACTTCGTGTCCGCCAAGATGATCCCCGATGCGAGGCACTCGGCTGCCGCACGTTCGTACAGGCTGATCGAGATCCGCTCGAGTTCCTGTGTGATCTCCAGGCCGATCAGTTCTGCAGACTGGCCGAGGGTGATGTTCTCATCGTGTCCATCTGTCGCCTTGTGCGCTGGCGTAAAGAGTGGCTGGGGAAGTCGCTCGGCAAGGGCGAGTTTCCTGGGGAGGTGATGGCCTCCAACGCTGCCGTGCTCCTGATAGTCGCGCCAACCCGATCCGGCCAGGTAGCCGCGAACGACGCATTCCACTGGCAGCATCTCCAGCCGCCGTACGAGCATCACGCGGCCCGCAAACTCCGGGCCGTTCCACGGAGGCGGGAGTTCAGCTAGCGATGTCGCAAGCATGTGGTTCGGGACGATGTCCCTTGTCCGCGAGAACCAGTGCGCGGAGAGGCCGGTGAGGATCTGGCCTTTGCCGGGAATCGGGGTCGGAAGTATCGCGTCGTACGCTGAAATGCGGTCACTGGTGAGGATGATCAGGCGATCGCCACCCACGTCGTGGACCTCGCGGACCTTGCCGTGA
Source organism: Thermoleophilia bacterium (assembly GCA_043746815.1). Lineage (GTDB taxonomy): Bacteria > Actinomycetota > Thermoleophilia > Miltoncostaeales > Miltoncostaeaceae > JAYTQG01. The sequence continues at coordinate 4,034 of JAYTQG010000048.1, forward strand.
AGGATCAGGCTCACAGAGCGGCGACCCGCTCCATGACCTCGTCCAGGTGGCGGACGTGGAAGCTGGGGTCGAACATGCGGTCAAGGTCGCTCGCGCGGAGGTGTAACCCAATTTCGGGATCCTTGGCGAGGAGTTCCTTGAAGGAGCGTCCCTCGTCCCATGCGCGCAAGCCACTTCGCTGAACGAGCGTGTACGCCGCTTCGCGTGTCATGCCGCGCTCGATAAGTTCCAACAGGATGCGCTGGGAGTAGATCAGTCCGTGTGAGCTTTCGAGTACCTCGGTCATCCGTACTGGGTAGACCACAAGGCCTTCGACCAGGCGATTGCTGAGATGCAGCAGGTAGTCCATCAGAATGTGCGAGTCCGGGAGGATTACCCGCTCTACTGAGGAGTGCGAGATGTCGCGCTCATGCCAGAGGGCGACATTCTCAAAGCCCGCGATGGCGTTCGAGCGAATGACGCGGGCAAGGCCAGAGATGCGCTCACCGGTGATCGGGTTGCGCTTGTGGGGCATTGCTGAGCTGCCTTTTTGCCCGATGGTGAACGCCTCTTCGGCTTCGCGGAGCTCCGTGCGCTGAAGGTGGCGAAGCTCTGTCGCCAACCGGTCAAGGCCGCTCGCGGCCACGGCGAGTTGGGCAAGCAGCTCTGCGTGCCGATCGCGTGGGATGACCTGCGTCGCAACCGGCTCGACCGCCAGGCCGAGTGCGCCAAGCACCTCGGCTTCCAGTACGGGGTCGAGCATTGCGTAGGTGCCGACGGCTCCGGACAGGCTTCCGAACGTGACGCCGCGAATCGCGGCCGCGAGGCGCTCTTCGTTCCGGCGGCTCTCGAAGGCGAATCCCGCGAGTTTGAACCCAAACGTCGTCGGCTCAGCATGGATTCCGTGCGTGCGCCCGACGGTCACCGTAGCGCGGTGCTCAAGTGCCTTGTCGCGAAGTGTTTTGGTGAGCGCTGCCTGACCGGCGAGCAGCAGCTTCCCGGCGTCGGCGAGCACCA
>JAYTQG010000049.1:0-5022 GCA_043746815.1 Thermoleophilia bacterium
GAGCCGATTGCAGACCACAGCGTGGTGTGCGCCTGATAGCGGACATCGTGACGGGCACAGACCTCGCGAACGATCGGGGCGATCGCGGGGTAGTGGGTGTGGCACACCTTCGTGAACAGATGGTGCTCAATTTGGAAATTCAGACCACCCATGTACCACGCCAGAAGACGGCTTTTCGGGGCAAAGTCCACCGTGGCCTCAACCTGATGGCGCGCCCATTCGGTCTTCCCGGGGCCACTCATCTCGTCGAGTGAGGTGAACGCTGCCTCCTCTACGCAGTGGGCCAGCTGAAAGGTCAGTGCGAGGGTGAAGGCCCAAACAAACGAGACGACGAGAAAGACCAGCGCGAACTGCCAAACCGGGTGGAAGAGCAGCGGGATAACGATCGCCCAGGTCGCGAAGATCGCCTTACCGAGCCAGAAACCAGCCAGGTCCCGCCCCTTTGGCCAGTGCAGTGGGGTTCCTTCAATATTGCCTGCGCGAAGCTGCTGGAAGTCCCCAGTGAGCTGCCATTTGATCGCAAACAGGCCGTAGAGCGGCCACGCGTAGATGTGCTGAAAGCGGTGGAACCAGAGCGACGGTTGGTCGTCGGCAAAGCGGAGGAACGGCAGCTGTTCGATGTCGCTATCCGCACCTGAGATATTCGTAAACGTGTGGTGGACGACGTTGTGCTTCACCCGCCAGATGTGCGAGCTGCCGCCGATGACGTCCAACGACCACTGCATCGTGCGGTTCAACCAGCGGCGATCGGAATACGAGCCGTGGTTCGCGTCGTGAATGAGATTGAAGCCGATCCCGGCAAGGGCGAGCCCGAGAGACACGGCAAGGACGCCCGCCTGCCACCAGCTGTTCGCGACGAACATGAGGAGCGCCCACGAGGCAGCCGCCCATCCAATGACGACGGCACTCTTTACGTACATCTGGCGCTGCGCGCACCGAGCTCGGGAGGGTTCGGCGACAAATGCGCGGACGAGGGCTTTCAGTTCGGTATGGAACGCGCCGCCACCGGTAAAGCTAATCTCGTTTGTCTGGCCCATGCGGTTCCGATCGAGTCTCGCGCCGGGGCGCACTCGCGTCAGGATTGTGGGTCCGAGACAACGTTCCGTACCCGAGAAACGGGAGGGTATCGTAGGCCCTCGGGGTCACACGCTTGGAAGTTTTCCGGGAACCTCGGCGTCGCTTGGGCTCTTGCCGGTCCACCCGAGGGCTACCCCGACCAGTGTCACCGCGAGCGCGATGATCACTGCGGCACCCGTGGCCGCGGGGCCGGTGGTGATCGCCCCGAGTTGCTGAGCGAGGAAGAAGCCCCCGAGGCCGGTTAGCGCTATCCCACTGGCGAAGGTTGCCGGGCGGAGTGGATGCGCGGGAAGAAGGGGCTTCGCCTCCGAGGGGCGGTGAGGGTTTTCGGTCCGCTGATTGGTTGTCATGGCCTACTCCGTTTCTTGTTGGTGAGGGCGTCGAGGTCGCGCGTTCGGGCATGAATGCCCTGTTCGATGTTGCGGACTCGCCACGAGGTTCGAAGGAGTTCGAAACGCAGTGACTGAAGTTTGCTCAGGGCGGCGAAGGCCGGATCCCCTCCAGGCGCCTTACCGGTCGCCGGGTCGACGGCGTACCACTGCTCTTCTCGGGAGCGAAGGACCGCCGCTCCGACCGGTGTCGGTGCTGTCTTCAGTGCGTCGAGGCGCGTGGCATACGCGGACCGGAGGCGGGAGAGCGTCGTGCGTTCCCCCACAAGTAGGGTGCGCCGGGAGGCGAGATCAGTGCGTGCCGCGGCGGCTTGACTCGCATCCGGCGAGAGCGGTGTCACCGGAACAGATTCTCGTTGAACCCAGAGGGTTCCGGTACCGGTTTCCAAGTGAAGGCTGACCGCGTGGGTCGCAGCCGTTCCTCGAACCGGGAGGGAAATCGACTGTGTACCGACCCGCGGCGTCGAGAAGTAGTTCGCTTCAATCGAGTCAATGACATATCCACGCCCGCCAGCGCTCGATGCGGTAAGGAGCACCGGGACTCCCGGCTCGATCCGGACATCGATCGTCCCGTTCGCTTTTCGTAGCGTGAGGCTGCGGAGCCCTGCTGCGACCGCCCTGCGGGTAATCCTGACCGGTCCGGCCCCGACGGCGAGCGTGTAGGTCTGATCCGCGCCGTTCTTCGCCAGAATTGTCCTTGGATTGTCCGACCCCACGTCGAGACGGACGTTTGCCATTGAAGCGAGTGCAAGGGGGGCTGTAAGGGCCACACCAGCCGGGAGGAGGAGCCAACTGCGGCCCCGCCAGGCGCCGAGCGTCTGCCCGATCCCCACAATGATGAGGAGCGTTGCCGCGACCGCGCCCGCGGCGTGGATACCGGTCCGCGCGTGGACCACCAGCCAAAGGACAGTCCCGGCGATCGCTCCGACGGCCACCGTCAGAAGAAGGAGCGCTGGTGGCCGGACTGCCGGTGCCCAGGCGAGCGTCGCGGCGTTGGAGTCAGTCGCGGACCGCTGCCGACGCCCGACGACAAGCGCCGTGCCAGCACCGATGAGCAGCAGTCCCACCATTGCCGGGCGCCAAACGTCAAGGCCCACCCCGACCAGAGCTGCGTTTCCGATGATGAAGCCGCAGACTCCAGCGAGTCCGGCTGCCGCTGCCCGGATCGGCGTTAGCGGGCGCGGGTTGTCATCCCACGGGCAGGCGATGGCGACCGCGGCATAGATCGCGACGCCGACGCCAACGAGTGAGAGCAGCAGCAAACCGACGCGGACCACGGCAACCGGAAGGCCGAGGCGCCGGGCGACGCCGGACGCAACACCGAGCAGCATTCGGTCCTTGTGTGGGCGCATGAGTCGAGTCGTTTGAGTGGCGGTGGAGGCGGGCTGTTCGTTCATGGGAGGATTGTCGGGTGCGAGGCCACCGGTCGCAATCGGGGATGACCCGGACAACGTCAGGGTCTCAGGCGGCCCATCGGGGATATCCCCGATGGCGGCAACCGCCGCCGCCCGCGACAATCGGCAGATGGTGACGCGATCGACGAGCCGCGCGGGTCTTGGTGCCGATCGGCGCATGGTGTTCGGCATTGCTCGATCACTTGCGTTGCTTCTGAGCCTGGATGTCGCCGTGCTCCGCCTCGCCTTCGTGGGTGCCACGATTGCAGCACTACCGCTGATCGCTTGCTATCCGTGCGCCGGGCTCCTGGTCCTCGGGCTCCGAAGGTCCAAGGTGCCTGCCCGCCTGGCGGGCATCGATCCCCATCAGCTGGTGAGTGTGGTGGGTGTCCTCGGGGTGGAGCTTGGTGCGGTCTTCCTTGCTCGCCAGTTCGGTCCGGCCTTGCCGGTCGCGCTCACCGTGACGGTCTTGGCTCTGCAATTCGCCCTCGCCATTGGATGGCGACGACTTGAACTCAGCGAACGATGGTCCTGGTTTCTCGGTTCAAGCGACGGGCAGCGTTCGGGCCCCAGACCGGCTCGGCTGGGTCTCAACCTCCTCGCGACGGTTCTCGGTGGCCTCGCCGCCTGGCTGTTCATCAACCGTCAAAACCCCTTCAACGACCTCAGCGTTTCGGTCAACCGACTCATTCCGTATGCACTCCTCGCGGCGGCGGCCGCGGTCGCCTTCCTCCCAACGGTTCTCCGCTTCGGCTCGACCTTCTCGGCTGAGCGTCGCGAGCGCATCCGTGCCGACGAGCGGGCGAAGCTCGCCACCCACCTGCATGACTCCGTCCTCCAGACGCTCACCCTGATTCAGCGCCACTCGGAGGACCCCGCCGACGTCGCAACGCTTGCACGCAGCCAGGAGCGCGAGCTTCGCGACTGGCTCTACGGGGGCGTCGCAAGTGCGGACTCTGGGCGCTTGAAAGACCGGCTCACCGCGCTGGCTGCCGAGATTGAGACGCGCTACCGCTGGCGGGTGGAGTTGATCGTCGTTGGCGACGCCGACGTTGACGCCCGCGGCGAGCAGCTTCTCGCCGCGACCCGCGAGGCCATGGTGAACGCTGCGCGCCACTCGCAGGCGTCCCAGTGTGATGTCTATGCGGAGTGTCGGCCCGACGGCGTCCAGCTCTTCGTTCGCGACCGCGGGGTTGGTTTCGACCAGACCGCGGTTGCCGACGATCGTCGCGGTCTCGCCGATTCCGTCGTCGCACGCATGGTGCGGGTCGGCGGCTCGGCAGCGGTCCGGAGCGGTGCCCAGACGGGAACTGAGGTCGCCCTTGAACTGCCCGCGACGACACGACAAGCGGCGGCAGCCGGATGACGCCCGTTCGTGTCGTGGTCGTGGATGATCACGCGCTGTTTCGCTCCGGGGTCGTTGCGGAGATCAGCGCCCATGCAGATGTGGTGGGCCAGGCCGGTGACATCGACGAGGCGATCACGGTCATTCGGGAGGCCGCGCCCGAGGTTGTGCTGCTGGACGTTCACCTTCCATCCGGGAGTGGACGCCTTGTCATCGAGCGCCTCGCGGGGGAGGGGAAGGGAATCAACTTCCTCGCGCTATCCGTTTCTGATGCCGCGGAGGACGTCATCGACCTTGTCCGCGCGGGTGCCCGTGGGTACGTGACCAAGTCGATCTCAGCTGATGATTTGGTCTCTGCGATCGAACGCGTCGCCCAGGGTGACGCGGTCTTCTCTCCTCGCCTCGCGGGCTTTGTGCTGGATGCCTTCGCAGGGACGCCGCCCGCGGAGACCGAGGACGAGGCCGACCTCGATCAGTTGACCATCCGCGAACGGGAGGTGATGCGATTTCTCGCGCGCGGGTACGCCTATAAGGAGATCGGCCTGGAGCTTGGGATCTCGGTCAAGACGGTGGAGTCGCATGCCTCCGCGGTACTGCGCAAGCTTCAACTCTCAAGTCGCGGCGCCCTCACGCGCTGGGCCGCCGCCCGGCGACTGATCTAGCCTGACCAGTCGCGGCGGCAGCCGCCCGCAGCAAAGCCATCGACGGCGTCCGCTCTGAGCAGCGTTTCTTGGGAGTTTTCGACTCGCGTTAGGCCGCCGAGTTGGATCGTGTGAGCGGCCAGCCGGTACAGGGTTTTCCCCGTTGCCGAGCCGTC
>JAYTQG010000050.1:0-11791 GCA_043746815.1 Thermoleophilia bacterium
TCGCCGCTGCGGCGAGCGCGACGCCAAAATCAGTCGATTAGGCGACGAACTCGCTCTCGGCGAAGTGAATTCCGAGCTCCCGGGCCGCTGACTCGACCCCGTCGGAGCCGTGAATCACGTTCTGGCCCACCTCGAGCGCAAAGTCGCCTCGAATCGTTCCAGGAGCGGACTCTTTGGGGTTGGTCTTCCCCATCATGTCCCGCAGCACCAGGATCGCGCCATCCCCGCGGATGCCCATCATCACAACCGGGCCGGAGGTGATGAAGTCGACCAGCTCGCCAAAGAAGGGACGCTCGCGATGCTCGCCGTAGTGCTCCTCGGCTGCGGCGCGGCTCATCACCGTCTTCTTCATTGCGACGATTTGAAAGCCCCGGCGCTCCACCCGCTGGAGGATTTCACCGGTCAGCCCGCGGGCGACGCCATCGGGCTTGATCATGACAAAGCTGGTTTCGCTCAACGATAGAAGTCCGTGTCGGGGTGGCCGGTGGCTGACGAGACGGCCGGAGGGGCGGCGGTCTCGCAAAACGGGCAAATCTTCCAGCGCGGGTCAAGCGGCTTGCTGCACCGCACGCATGGGTCGCGCAGCTTACGCATGCATGCCGGGCACGCCAAGTACTCGCGGTCGATTGGGAAGTCGCAGTCGGGGCAGTGCGCCCCATACGCCTTGCGCTCCAGCTCCTCCAAGCCGAGTTGACGCTCGCGCGCGTCGGTCAGCAGGTCGGGGGGACGTACGACGAGATAGACAAGCGGTCCCAGGAAGGGAATGAGGACTGCCAGCGCCGTGAAGCCGTTGACCGCGCCACCATTCGTGAGGCGCTGACGGGCATCCCGGTAGACCCAGAAGGCAAGCGCCAACCACATCACAACGAGGAAGATGACCCCGGCGACGGCGAAGAACGTGAGTGACGGGACCAAGCGTGCTCCTCATCCAGATGGTGGCGCCCCAGTGGCGGCCGACCGATGCTACCGAAGGTGGTTCGCCTTCCCGGCCAAAACCCCTCTGAGCGCGCCGATGAGGTAGAGCGATCCGCAGACGACGACAAGCCCGCGCGGGCCAGCGATGGCGCGCGCACGATCCAGCGCGTCGGCCGGGTCCGTCACCTGGACTGCACCCATCCGGCCAGCAACTGCTGTCACGATCTGCTCGGTCTGGAGCGCCCGGAGGTGGCCCGACCGCGTGGCGACGACCGTGCCAACGGTACCGGCAAGGGCACTGAGCATCGCCGACGCGTCCTTGTCGTCAAGGATTGACACCACTGCGACAATCCTGTCGCAGGGAACGCTCCCATCGCGCAGCGCAGCGGCCAGGACGGCAATTCCTGCCGGATTGTGGGCGCCGTCCACGAGCACATCCGGGTGGCCGGGAAAACGCTCCAGGCGGCCGGGAACCCGCTCCGCGCCGATCGCAGCTCGAAGCGGCTCACCATCGAGAGGGCGACCGAGAAGCCGCTCGGCCGCGGCCAGCGCGACGGCCAGATTGTCAGATTGAAAGGCGCCCTCCACGCCGAGGGTCAGACCGTCGTAGCGTCCACCCGGCGTCCGCACATCCAGTCCGTGCATGCCCTGGGTGATCTGAACCTCCCGGCCCACACGCCAGGCACTCAGCTGGCGGGCTGCCATCTCATCGGACACTGCGACGGCGGCCGTGTCACTCAGGACACCGACGACCATGCGATCAAATCCATCGGGAGCCACAGCCAACTTTTCGGCCGCGATCGCTCGTTCGGTGGTGCCCAAAATCTCCGTGTGTTCAAGGGAGATATTCGTCAGCGCCACGACGCGTCGAGCACTGAGCATCCCTCGCGGGCCGGAGACGACCGCATCCGAGAGGACGTTTGACGCGTCGAAACGGCCGCCAAGGCCAGCCTCCACGACCGCCGCATCGACCCCAGCGCTCGCGAATGCCACAAATCCGGCGGCCGTGATCACTTCGAACTGCGTCGCAGCGTCATCCGGTGCAAGGTTAAGGCGCTGAACCGCGGCGAGCGTTGTATCCACCGCGTCCGCAAACGACCCCTCGGTACTTGGCAACCCGCCAATGGCGATCCGCTCCGTCCAGTCGATCACGTGCGGTGACGTGTACGCACCGACCGCAAGTCCCTGGGATCTGAGGGCGCAAGCGGCGAACCGGGTGGTGGAGGTCTTCCCGTTCGTCCCGACCACATGAATCGTCGGCTGGGCGAGGTGCGGGTTTCCGAGCGCGCCCAGTAGACGAATCATTCTCGCGGTACCGAACCGCATTCCAAGGATTTGAAGCGCTTCAATCTGCGCGACCGCCCGAGCGTATCGCCCCGCGTCGTTGGTCACGTCCGCAGGCCTGTCCCCCGACCGACCAGCCAACCGGCCCATGCCACCAGCGCAACCGTGATCGCGAGCGTAACGCTCAGGCACAACCAGATTGAAATCTCAGCGGTGCCGAGCATTCCGTGGCGGGCAGCGGCCACCATGTAGAGAATCGGGTCCGCCCGCGTCAGTCCCCGCCAGGGTTCCGCCAAGAGCTTGATCGAGTAGAAGACGCCACCCAGAAACACCAACGGCTGAAGGACAAGGGCGCCGACGTAGCTCTGCTGATCCCAGGTCTTCGCAATGAGGCCAATCGCCACCCCCAAGGCACTGAACGCGATCGACGCGAGGAGGAAGACGACGATGGCCGAGATCGGATTTACCGCCGGGAGGTCGACGAGGAACAGCGATGCGATCAGCGTCAGGGCTCCAATCGCAAGGCCGCGCACGACTCCCCCCGCGAGGTAGGCCGCCAAGAGGTGGCGTGCTCGCATTGGTCCGCTGACGGGGTCGTCGATGAAACCGTCAAAGCGGGCCTGGTACAGCGAAGAGGCCGTGTTCGAGTAGGCGGCGGTGCCGATCCCCATCAGGATGAGCCCCGGAACGATGAACGACTGATATTCGATCCCGTCGATCTTCCGAATCCGTGTGCCAAGGGCGATACCGAAAATCGCGACGAACAGCACGGACGACACAACGTTCGGGGCGATTGTCTGGCTCCACAGGCGCAGGACTCGGGTCACTTCCCGCTGCGCAAGTGCAGCCGCGCCGCGCCACTGCGCGCGCTCCAAGGAGTCGGTACTCATGCGCTCATGACCGTCCGGTAGACATCCTCGAGGCGCTCGACAGCGTGTGCACTCCGCAGCGACGCCGGTGTTCCCTCCATCACGATCTGCCCCGCGCGAATGAACGCGATCTCATCGCAGAGGGCCTCTGCCTCCTCGATGTAGTGCGTTGTCAGCAGGATCGTGGTTCCTTGGGCGTGGAGTTTTTGGATGTAGACCCACAGCTCGTCACGCAGCTCGACGTCCACGCCGGCGGTGGGCTCGTCCAGAATCACGAGCGCGGGCTCATGCACCAACGCGCGCGCAAGCATCAGCCGCCGCCGCATGCCGCCAGACAGCGTGCTCGGGAGGGACTTACCCTTCGATTCCAGGTCGAACACGTCCAGGAGTTCGTCAGCCCGCCGGGCGGCGTCCACGGTACGCATGCCGAAATAGCGCCCATGCAGCGTGAGCACGTCGTGAACCTTCACGAAGCGGTCCAGGGCCACCTCCTGCGGGGCGTAACCGACGAGGCGCCGGGCCGCGGGGGCTTCGGCGCCGATCATGGAGTGCCCGAGCACCTCAAGAACGCCGCCGTCGGGGATCACCAGACCAACGATCGACCGAATCAGGGTGGTCTTCCCCGCCCCGTTCGGCCCCAGTAGGCCCACGAAGGCGCCACGAGGGATTTCCAGGTCGATTCCCTGGAGGGCGTCGACCTCGCCGCGGAAGGTCTTCCGGACGTCCCGGCAGCGAAGTGCGGGTACCGGGAGGTCAGTTGCTCGGGGAGTCGTCACGACGCCGAAGCGTACGGGGTCAGGCCCCGAACAGGAACCTGACCCCTACTGGTTGCCGCGTACTAGCCGACGACAGCCACAACTGCGGGCTTCGGCCGCGGGCAGGACCCCGTGACGCGAATCGTGACCCGCTTCTTGCCGTTCGGGAAGGTGGTCGTCGTCCGCGTGGTGACCGTCTGCCCACTACCTGGCATGCAGGCGTGGCGGAAGACACGCGTCGCCGTCGTGATCTTGGCCTTGACCTTCGGCGTACCGACGGTGACGGGCACCGGTGCGGGCGTCACAACCGGAGCCGGGGAGGCAACGATGACGGCGGGCAGCGGGGCGACGACAGGAACCACAACCGGGGGTACGACAACCGGGGGCACCACAACCGGGGGCACCACGACAGGGGGCACGACGACCGGGGGAACCGGTGCGCAGCCGCTGATTGCCACAGCAGCGGAGACCGTACCGGTGGTCTCGTCCGTTGCAATGAACGAGGCCGTCACCTTCGTGACCGACGCGAGCCCCATGATGCCGGGAGACGTGATCGTCGTTGGGACCGCCCCTGGAGCCGTGAACGTGCCGGTCGCAGTGACGGTGGTCGCGGCGCCGGATGCGTCGAGGCCCTCCAGCACGTACGTGGCCGTTTGGACCTCTGACGGGAAGAAGGCGGCCTGGACCTGCACGAAGACTTTGCCACTTCCGGGTGCGCAACTTGCCGTTACGGTCTCAAATTGGTGGGCGGAGGCGATTGCGGGAACGAGCATCCCGACGGCCAGGGTTGCGATAAGCGAGCGTTGCATCTTCAAGGTGTCCTCCGTTGACGACAGATGGTGGCCACTCCGTTGGCAGCCATGTTGACCGGGTTCAGGTACGACGTACGGCGTATGCCGCGTGGTAGACGACAGGAGATCTGCTGCGTTTGTTTCAACCGCAGGTACGCACTTCGGCAGATAATTCCTCCGCAGGAGGTTCGGCGGGAACATCGCCTATCCGCGAGTGTATCCCCGGTTGCCCCGGATCCAGCCAGCACGATCGGATAGTTCTTACCCCCTCGGTCGGTGGTCAAACCTCACCAACCGAGGGGAACGCTCCTTAGGAGGCCTTAACACCCAGCGTGATGGCACCGCTGTATCCGCGCGCTGTGGCGCGTTTGGCAAGTTTCAGCGTCGAGGCGGAGCCACCCTGCGAAAAGATCCCGTCACTGGCGTTTGTGCCCCCGCGCGACCCGCGGGCGGCATATGGAGCGGTTCGGTACACCGCGTCAGAGACGCGGTCGGAGAAGAACAGCTGACCGGTGTGGACTTCGTTTCCGCCGACGCTCACCTTCAAGTGAATGTGCGGGGTGCGGCCCGGATACCAGCCGGGATAGATGGTGTCGAAGATGACAAGGCCAGCGGCGTTGGAGCGTTGATGACCGCGAAGAAAGCGTGTCGTGTCGGTCGGGCTCGCGGTGCCTCCGCCCCCACCACCCGCCACGGCCGAGTAGACCCCACCCGCATCGGCGTGCCATATCTCCACGTCCGCGTTCGGGATCGCTTTGCAGCTGGTGGCGTTGACGACGGTAAGCCGAAGCGTCAGCGGCATCCCGGGCCGTCCCGCAACGACGTTGCGGCGGGTGAGGTGGTTTGCCACCCAGTAGGGGCCCTCCGTCAGCTCTGGCGAAAGGACGCAAAGCGCGTTCTCGGTGGCGCCGAGGTCAGCGATGGCCGCCGATCCTTTCGACGCCAACCACCGGGCGCCCAGGCCGATCGCTCCCATCGCCACCAGCGCATCCCGACGACGCAAGAGCAGTGGGTTCACTTGTAGCTGTCGATCGTCCATCACGCCTCCCTTGGGTTCGGTCTCGCGCCCAGACTAGGGCGACGACCGAAGAGGAGGCGAAGAATTTTGGGGTCAGACCCGGGTCAGACCCCATTAACGTGAACTCAACATTCGGCTTCGTCCCGAGAACATCGCTCCGAGTCGGATCGCCGTGCTACAGACGCGCCTGGAGCGCCTCAATTTCGGCGGTGAAGCGCGCGATCTTTGCCTGCTCTGCTGCGACGAGTTCGGCGGGGGCACGGGCGACGAACCGCTCGTTGGCCAGCATCTTCTCGGCCCGGGCGCGCTCACCCTTGGCGGTCGCGATCGCGGCTTCAATCCGGGCGCGCTGGGCGCCGTGGTCAACCGTCCCTTCGGCCCGCCCCAGCAGCAGGCGCCCGGACGACAGTGGAATCACGGATGCGGTCTCGATTCCGTCATGTGTCCAGTCAATTCCTGCGAGCGCAGCTGAGAGGCGAGCCGCCTCGGTGTCCGTTCCGCCGAGGACTTGGCCCTCGATGGTGGCCAGGAGCCGCTCCTTGTTGCCGACGCCATTTTCCGCACGCCATGCACGCGTCGCGACGACGATCTCCTTGGCGTACGAAACGGGCTGAAGATCCTCCGGCTGGCGTTCGACGAGCCCAGCTGGCCCGGGGTGGTTCACCATCAGGCGGCTCGACCCCGGCAGCCGCTCCCAGCAGCTTTCCGTCACGAAGGGAAGGATTGGGTGCGCCAGCGCGAGCAGCTGCTCGAGAATCCGGGTAGCAACGTTCGGCGTCGCCTGCCCGGCTTTCAAGGCCTCCAGGTACCAATCGCAATAGTCGTCGAAGATCGTGTGGTACACCAGGTCGGCGAGTGCGCTGAAATCGAATGCTTCGAGCAGACGATCAGCCCCGTCGACGGCGTCCGCGACCCGGCCCGCCATCCAGCGATCAGCCAGGGTGTACTCACCGGTCTCGCCCTCAAGACTGCCGCCGCGCGCCAGCACGAGGCTGGTCGCGTTCCACAGTTTGGTGACGAGCTGGCGTCCCTGCTTGATCTTCTCTTCCGAGAAGCGGACATCCTGCTGGCTGGACATGAGGAGCAGACCAAAACGCGTGCCATCGGCCCCGTACTCCGCGACCAGGCCGAGGGGGTCGACACCGGTGCCCAGGCTCTTGCTCATCCGGCGCCCGTCCGGGGCCTGGATCGTGGAGTGGATGATGACGTCCGAAAACGGGATCTCGTCACACAGTTCGATGCCCATCATCACCATGCGGGCGACCCACAGGAAGATGATGTCGCGCGCGGTCGACAGGACCTGTGTCGGATAGAACGTCTTGAAATCAGGTGTCTCGTCGGGCCAGCCGAGCGTCGCAAACGGCCAGAGCGCGGAGGAAAACCAGGTGTCGAGGACGTCCTCGTCACGGGTCCAGCCGTCCCCCTCTGGCGCGGTTTCGGCGACGTGAATCTCGTCCCCGCGGTACCAGACGGGCAGCTGGTGGCCCCACCAGAGTTGGCGACTGACGCACCACGGGCGGATCTCGTCCATCCAGCGCAGGTAGACGCGGCCCCAATTCTCAGGGTGGAAGCGCACCTTCCCGTCCCGCACAACCTGAGCGGCTGGCTCGGCCAGCTCGGTCATGTTGCAGAACCACTGGAGGGAAATGAGCGGCTCGACGCGCCGTCCACTGCGCTGCGAGAACGGCACGCTATGGAGGTACGACTCCTCGCCGCGGATCAGGCCCTGGGCGGCGAGGTCAGCCCGAACCCTCGCCGATGCCTCCTCAACCGGCAGCCCCGCGTAGATGCCCGCTGCAGCCGTCATCTTGCCGTCCTCGCCGATCACGGAGATCTCGCCGAGCTTATGGCGGCGGCCGATCTCAAAGTCGTTCGGATCGTGCGCTGGTGTGACCTTCAGACAACCGGTGCCGAACGCCGGGTCGACATGATCGTCGGCGATGATCGGGATCTCTCGACCGACCAGGGGAACGGTCACCGTCTTGCCAATCAGGTGCTGGTAGCGCTCGTCCTGAGGACTCACGGCAATCGCGGTATCGCCGAGCATCGTCTCGGGGCGAACGGTTGCGACAACGATCTCGCCAGAGCCATCGGTGAGCGGATACGCGATCGACACCAGCGTGTCCGTGACCTCACGGGTCTCCACCTCGAGGTCGCTAATGGCCGAGCCGAGGCCGGGATCCCAGTTGACGAGATAGCGATCCCGATAGATCAGTCCGCGCTCGTAGAGGTGCACGAAGACCTTCAGCACGGCCTTCGCGTAGTCGGGGTCCATCGTGAAGCGCTCGCGCTCGTAGTCGAGACTGGCACCGAGGCGCTTCGCCTGTCCGATGATCTCGCTGCCCGACTCCTCACGCCACTCCCAGACGCGCCGGACGAACTCATCGCGGCCAAGGTCCTGGCGGGCGATACCCTCGGCGGCCAGGCGTTTCTCGACGACGGCCTGGGTCGCGATCCCGGCGTGATCCGTGCCGCAAATCCAGCGTGTCGGACGACCCGCCATCCGCGCTCGGCGAATCAGGACATCCTGGGTGGTCATGTTCAGGGCATGCCCCATATGGAGCGAGCCAGTGACGTTCGGGGGGGGCACGGCGATCGTGAACGGCGCGGCATCCGGTTCAGTCGCCCGGTCAGGTGCGCCCGCCCAGATCGCGACCCATCGTTCCTCGTCGACGGCCGGGTCGTACCGGCCCGGGGCATCCGTTCCCACGGGTTCTACGCAGACGCTTCTTCGGCGGTGTCATCAAGCGGAGCCGCTTCCGTGACCAGCGTGGGAGGCAGCCCCTTCTCGATGGTCTCGCGGGTGACGACGCACTTCTTGACGTCATCACGCGATGGCAACTCGAACATCACGTCCATCAGTGCCGTCTCAAGAATGGAGCGCAGCCCACGAGCGCCGGTATCCATCTCAAGGGCGCGCTCGGCGATGGCCTTCAGCGACTCCTCCGCGAACACCAGCTCGACCTTGTCGAACGCGAACGTGCGCTTGTACTGGCGCACCAGCGCGTTCTTGGGCTCGGTCAGTATCTTGATCAGGTCCTGGCGCTGCAACTGGTGGACCGCCGAGACAACCGGCAAACGGCCAATGAACTCCGGAATCAGCCCGTAGTTCATGAGGTCCTCCGGCATTACCTTCGAAAAAATGTCGTGCAGGTCGCGGTTGCGCTTGCTCGGCATGTTGGCCCCGAAGCCGACGCCCTTATGGCCGATCCGGCGCCCGATCACCTTATCGAGGTCCGCGAACGCACCGCCACAGATGAACAAAATGTTCGTCGTATCGATGTTCAGGAACTCTTGGTGAGGATGCTTGCGTCCACCCTGCGGGGGCACCGACGCGATCGTGCCTTCCAGGATCTTCAACAGGGCCTGCTGGACACCCTCGCCCGAGACATCGCGCGTGATCGACGGGTTGTCGGCCTTGCGGGCGATCTTGTCGACCTCGTCGATGTAGATGATCCCGGTCTCGGCCTTCTTCACGTCAAAGTCGGCGGCCTGGATCAGCTTCAAGAGGATGTTCTCGACGTCCTCGCCGACATACCCCGCCTCGGTCAACGCCGTGGCATCCGCGATGGCGAAGGGAACGTTCAGAATCCGCGCAAGGGTTTGGGCGAGGAGGGTCTTCCCGCACCCGGTTGGCCCGAGCATGAGGATGTTGGACTTCTGAATCTCGGTCTCTTGGTCGCCGTCCTGAGCGAGCATCTGGACACGCTTGTAGTGGTTGTAAACCGCCACCGAGAGCGTCCGCTTGGCCTCTTCCTGGCCCACCACATAGTCGTTCAGGACCGAGTAGATCTCCTTCGGACGCGGCAGGTTCTGCCCGTCGAAGGTGGTGACCGCCGGGGCGGTGAGCTCTTCATCGATGATCTCGTTGCACAGGTCGATGCACTCGTCGCAGATGTAGACCCCTGGGCCTGCGATGAGCTTCTTTACCTGCCGCTGCGACTTGCCGCAGAAGCTGCACAGGAGTTGTTCCGATGCGTCGCTTTTCGCCATCAGTGAGAGGAAATCACCTTGTCCACGATCCCGTACTCCGCCGCTTCCTGGGCGGTCATGAAGTAGTCACGGTCGGTGTCCTTGGCCACGCGCTCAATCGGCTGTCCGGTGTGCTTGGCGATAATTTCATCCAAGATTGTGCGAATTTCCAGGATCTCGCGAGCGTGAATCTCGATGTCCGAGGCTTGTCCCTCGACACCACTCGAAACCTGGTGGATCAGGATCTTCGAATTCGGAAGGGCCATCCGCTTTCCTGCCGCGCCACCCGCGAGTAGCAATGCTCCCATGCTCATCGCCATTCCACAGCAAATGGTCTGCACATCCGGCTTGATGAAGTTCATGGTGTCGTAAATCGCAAGCCCGGCATAGACGGATCCGCCCGGAGAGTTGATGTAGATGGAGATGTCCTTATCGGGATCCTCGCTCTCCAGATGAAGCAGCTGGGCGACGATCAAGTTCGCAATTTGGTCGTCCACCGGCGTCCCGAGAAAGATGATGCGCTCATTCAAGAGGCGCGAGTAGATGTCAAATGCGCGCTCGCCGCGCGAGGTCTGCTCGATCACCATCGGAACGATTGGCACGGGCTATCCCTTCTTCGGTGTCGTCTTGCGGGGCTTCTTCGCGGGTGCATCCTTCTCCGGGGTCCAGATTTCGCCAGCGCCCTTCGGCACCGTTGCATCCTCAGGCTTCCAGAGCTTCTCCTTCGCGTCCGCCTCGCCGGGCGTCAACGCGACGGCGCTGTCGATCATCTTGGCGGTGGCCAGATCGCGGGCCATCTCTTCCCGAACAACCTCGATGTTTCCGCTCTTGCGAAGCGACTTCATCACGGCCTTCGGGTCGCGCTCGGCGGCAATGGCGTCGGTGTTCACGCGGGCCTCAATGTCCTCGTCGGTCACCTCGATCTTCTCGGCGGCGATCACGGCTTCGACGACGAGCTCGCGGCGGATCGACAACTCGGCGTCGAGGCGCATGTCAACGCGGGCCTTCTCCAACGACGAACCCTGTGCTTCCAAGTACGCCTGCAGTCCAACGCCCTCTGGCAGCCGGTGCGACATGTCGTGCAGGATCGCCTCCACCCGACGGTCCACCATAATGGCGGGGAGGTCGAGGGTCGCGTTCGCCACGGCAGCGTCGATGACCGAGCGGCGGAATTGCTCGTCGCTGCGCTGCTCAAGGGCCCGGTCGACACGCTCCGAGACGTCCGTGCGAAGATCGGCCAGGGTGTCAAAACCCGCGGACTCAGACGCAAATGCATCATCCAGCGGCGGCGCCACGGGCTCTTGTACGCCCTTGACGGTCACCGAGAAGTGCACTGTCTTACCGCGAAGCTCTTCACGCTGGTCGGCGTCGGGATAGTCCAGGTCAAACTCACGCGTGTCGTCCGGCACCGCACCGTAGACCGCCTCATCAAATCCGGCGACCAGACGTCCAGCGCCAAGCTCGACCACATAGTCTCGCCCCGTCGCCGATTCCAACGGCTTGCCGTCCAGCGAACCGTCGAAGTCCATCGTGACGAAGTCCCCAGCCTGGGCTGCCCGGTCGGTCGGTTCCAGACGCGCGGCCTGCTGGCGCATCCGTTCAAGCTCAGCGTCAATCAGCGCGTCACGGTCCTCGGTCGTCTGGCGCACGACCTCAAGCCCGGTGTAGGCGCCAAGTTCCGCGGTTGGGCGGCGCATCACCGTTGCGCTAAACGAGATCGGCCCCTCGTCGGTGGCCTCTGGCAGGTCTACCTCCGGCTCGTCAATTGGATCGACACCGGTCGAGTCGAGCGCCTGCTGGTACCAGCCGGTCAAGGAATCCCGAAGCATCCGCTCGATCACCGCGTCACGGCCAACCGTCTTCACGATCATGGCGGCGGGAGCCTTGCCGGGACGGAAGCCCGGGAGGCGGATGCCCCGGCCGATGTCCTGGACGGCACGGGCCGCGCGCTGGCGGACCTCCTCCTCGGGAACGGCAACGTCGAGGCGGACCTTGTGGTCCTCAAGCGGGGTCAGGGTCGCAGATATCGTCATATTGGGTACCGGGTCGGAATGGATGCGGGTGAGAGGATTTGAACCTCCAAGGGTTTCCCCACTAGGACCTAAACCTAGCGCGTCTGCCAATTTCGCCACACCCGCAGGTGTCCTTCAAGGGTGAGCGAAGGGACTCGAACCCTCGACGTCCTGG
>JAYTQG010000051.1:0-11766 GCA_043746815.1 Thermoleophilia bacterium
CGCGTTCTCACCGGACGTTGACAGGCCGTTTACGTTGGCGCGCAACGATCAATGCCGACACAGGTAGAGCGGGCGCCGACGGCGCTCCCGAATCCCGAATGAACGGAGCGATCGTGATCAACCCAAACAGCCGGAAGCGAATTTCCATCCTGGCCCTCGTTGGCGGGGCTGGCGCAGCCCTCGTCGGCGGACCCGCAACGGCGGACGCAAAGAACCGCGCGCCCGGCGTCTACGACGGCCGGCAGAACGTCGAGTACCTCTTCACGGGAACCCTCGCCGCCGAGCCAGGCGCGGCACCGACGTCCGTTTCCCTGAACGTGACCGGGGGCGACAACCAGGGCCTGCGCGCAATGATTGGCGCGAGCGGACCGCAGACGTTCGCAGTTGACGCCGCGACCAGCTACGTCGCTTGGACCGCCGCCGAGCGCGGCAATGCTCCGCTCGTCACGACCCCGAGTCAGATGCACGCCGGTGACAAGGTTCGCCTCCGTGTCCGCGCCCCGCGCCAGGCACCGCTTTCGGTGATCGAAGCTGCGCCCGCCAAACTGATCGCGGATCTTGCGACGTCTCAGAAGGTTCAGGGGCGCCTGTTCGTATGGGGCGGAAAGACGGTCGCAATCGACCCGACGGCTCAGACGATCACCGTCCAGATCCGCTTCGGGAATCGGCGCGGTCTGAAGGCACTGCTGGGAAGCCCGGCGACGCAGACCTTCCACTACGACTCGGCCACGCAGTTCGTCAGTTGGAAGAAGTACGTCCCGTCGATCGTCGCCCCGACTGCTGTCAGCGTCGGAACGCCAGTCACGTTGCGGACCCGCGCAATCGGGAACGTGAGCTTGACGGATCTGACGAACGCTCCGCTTTGGCGGGTTCGTGTCCGCGAGCCGAAAAAGAGCGTCGTTGCCGACGGTGGGACGGTCGTCGCGCCGACCAAGTAGCGGCGAAACCCGTGCGGCGTCGGTCCGGGGGGGCCGACGCCGCGTCGGTCAAGGCCGTGATCGAGATGGCCGATGACATGTGGAGATGGCAACCACCTCCGCGCCTCCCCGTGACAGCAGCATCTCCGAGGCCACCGCTCTCGCCGCGACGCTCGGCGAGAATCTCTCACGAGCCCTTGTCGGAAAGCGTGATGTCGTCCGACGGGCGCTCGTCGCCGTGCTCTCTGGCGGCCATCTCCTCATCGAGGATGTTCCTGGCGTCGGGAAGACACTTCTGGCCAAGGCACTCGCGCGTTCGCTCGGAGGAACGTTCCGCCGGGTGCAAGGCACCCCGGATCTCCTTCCAAGCGACCTCACGGGCGTTGCGATCTACGACCGCAGCCGCTCCGAGTGGCGTTTCAACCCGGGACCGCTGTTCGCAAACGTGGTTCTGGTCGACGAGATCAACCGGGCGACACCGCGGACGCAGTCGGCGCTTCTCGAGGCGATGGAAGAACGACAGGTCAGCGTTGACGGTACGACCTACCGCCTTCCCGAACCGTTCGTCGTGGTCGCCACGCAGAATCCCTACGAGCAGCTGGGCACCTTCGCGCTCGTCGAAGGCCAACGCGACCGATTCGCGTTGGTCAGCCAGATGGGACTCCCGGGACGCCCCGCTGAGCGGGCACTGCTCCTTGGGCAAGGTGGCGTCGGAGCCCTGGAATCGCTTGCCCCCGTCACGAATCCCGAGGAACTCGCCCGTGCCATTGCGACCGTTCGCGAAACGCACTGCACGCCTGCCCTTGCTGACTACGTCCTGGATCTCGCCGACGCCACGCGCGGAGATGCCGCGATCACTTTGGGCGCGAGTCCTCGGGCCGCCCTGTCACTGCTTCGGGCCGCTCAGGCCCATGCGGTGATTGAGGGGCGCACGTATGTCCTGCCCGACGATGTGAAGGCGGTTGCTGCTCCGGCCCTTGCCCACCGGTTGATTCTTGCCGAGGGCGAAAACCTCACGGCAGCGTCGGCCCACGTCGATCGCCTGCTGCGAGGAGTACCGGTTCCCACCGGATGAAGCCACACCTCTCCCGCGGTGCATGGGCGCTCCTCAGTAACGCCGCCGCGATCTACATGGCCGCGCTTGCGACCGGCGCAGACTGGCTGTTTGTGTTGGTCTCAGCGCTTCTCGCCATCTTGATCGTCGGTGCGCTGTGGCCGTTCGTACTGCTCCGACGTGGCCTCGCACCAGAGGCCTTCACCATCTTCGGTCCACTGGTGGCTACCGCTGGCGATCCGGCCGAGTTCACGGTGCAATCGAACGGCCCGAGCGCGGTCCGTCTTCGACCCGCAGGCGGCGATCACCCGTGGGCGGTCCCAACACCAGAACGGAGCGGTCGCACGGCCAACAGTGCCTGGCGTCGTGGCGTGTACGGGTCGCTGGTGATCGAGTTTGCCTCCAGTGCACCGCTTGGGATTGTCTCCTGGCACGCCAAGCGTCGGCACCTTCTGGAGTCGCCGCTCGAGGTGGGGCCACGCCCAGCGAACGTCGGTCGCGCAGCCCTTGACGCCCACACAAACGATTCCCAACTACCGCGGTCCGTTCGAGCCCTGGACCACATCCGCGGACTGCGCGACTATCGCCACCAGGACCCCATGCGCCACGTCCACTGGCCAGCCTCCGCGCGACGCGATGTCCTCATGGTGAAGGAGTTCGAGGGACCAGAGCGTGAGGAGCTGACCCTCAGCGTTGATCTCGGCGGCGGCGGAGAGGCCGGTGAGCGGATCGCCGAACGGGCGGCTGGCCTGGCGGAACTCGCGCTTCGAGACGGCGTGGCGGTGCGCCTGCTGACATGCGAGCGGGACGGAACGTCCAGTGGCCCCGTGTCAACGCCCCGTGAGGTCGCCCAACGCCTTGCGCGGTGTGTGCCCGGGCGGCCCGCGGCGGCACAGAGCGACAGTGGCCAGATCATCAGGCTCACCCCGTGAAATTGAAGGCACGGAGCACCGGGCCGGCGGAAGCCTCCGTCGCGCTGCGTGTTGCGGTGCTGTGTGCGGTGATGACCGGGGTCCTTGCGGTCGTCCGCGAAGGCGTCGGGGGACAGCTTCTTGGGCTCGCCTGCCTCATCGGAATCCCATTGGGTGCACTGATTTCCTACCGGCGGCGTGAAATCCGTTCGTCCCTGGTGAGCGGCATCCTTGGAATGCTGGTGGTGATCGCGGCGGTTGTCCTCATGCGCACCCTGTCGGGACTCGCCGGACCCGCCCTCGCAAGTGATGCCCGTGTCCCCCTGGCGGAGTTCTTCCTGATTCTGGAGGTCGTGCGCTCCTTTGAACAGCGCTCACGACGCGACCTCCTGTTCACGATGTGGTCCAGCCTGACACTGCTCGCCTTGGCCGGCGTTCTCTCACGCTCGGTGACCTTCGGCGTCCTCGCCGTCATGTGGTGTTTGGCGGCCCTCGCGGCGCTGACCATCGCTCATCGCCTCTGGCTAGGCGAGCAGGACCCACTCGAGGCGGCGGCACCCAAGGAATCCCACCTTGTTGGACCCATCCTTGGGCTCGGCGGTGCGGTCATCGGTGCAGCGGCAATCCTGCTCGTCGTCCTCCCCACCGGTCCGATCGGTGCGCTCCGCACCCTCGCGGCGAGTCTCCCACCGTCGAAATCGGGGAACCTTTCGGGTGGCCTTTCGAACCCTGGACTGAATCCCGACGGATCACCGAAGACCCAGAACGCCTACACCGGGTTCAACACAAAATTGGATACCGGCGAGCGGTTCAGCCTCAGCAACGAGTTGGTGATGCGGGTGCGCGCCGACCGACCCGATTTTTGGCGCGGGCAGACGTTTGACAAGTGGGACGGACGTTCGTGGGAACAGACAGACACGGAGACGTTCTCGCTCCCTGATGCGAGCCCGGTTCGGCTGCCGACACCCCCCGATGAGCCGCAACCCGGCCCGGGACGTGACCTGACGCAGACCTTCTATGTCGAACAACCGGGCCCGAACCTCATCTTCGCCTCCCCGACGGCGAGTCTCGTCTACTTCCCGCAGACCAGCATCGTGGAACTCCGCGACGGGACGCTGCGCTCCACGAGCGATCTCGGGCCTGGCTCGAGCTATACCGTCGTCAGCCACCGGGCGAACATCACCGCAACAACACTTCGCCAGTCGCCGTCGCCCGACACCCTTCCGCGCGATATCTGGGCACGCTACCTCCAACTCCCCAACACCCCTCAGCGCGTACGCGACCTCGCCCAGAAGCTGACGGCTGGGCAGACGAATACGTATGACAAGGTCAACGCACTCCAAGACTGGATGGCGGCCCATTCGAAGTACTCGCTCAACATCCCACCGCTCCCCGACGGAGCGGACTCCGTCGACCGCTTCCTCTTTGTCGACCATGTCGGCTTCTGCGAGCAAATCGGCAGTTCGCTGGTGGTCATGCTCCGCTCTCAAGGAATTCCTGCGCGTCTCGCCGTTGGCTACGTACCCGGTGAGCGAAACCCATTCAGCGGCCTCTACGAGGTGAAGGCCAAGGATGCCCACGCCTGGGCAGAGGTGTATTTCCCCGGCGTCGGCTGGCAGCCGTTTGACCCGACCGCGAACGTTCCCTTGGCGGGTGACGCCGCAACGACGAGCGCCGGGTCGGGCTTGGCGACCTACGTCGGCCGTCGCCTCGACGGCGAGGTCATGTATTGGATCCTTGGCGGCGTCGCGTTGACGAGCGCGTTTTTTACCTGGCGGAATCGCCCCCGGCGGACACGGCGCAAACGCTCGTGGGCTGCGAAGGCAGCAGCCGAGCTTGAGAGCGTCGGCCGTTCATCGGGGCGCGTACGTCAGCGTGGCGAGACCCTGATCGAATTCGCGCGTGGGTTCGGTGACCCTCGAGCCAGCGCCGTCGCCGAGGCAATCAGCCGTGAGGCGTTCGCTCCGGGCGGTCTCGGCCCGGAGGAACGGCATGATGCGGAGGAGAAACTTCTAGCGCTTCGTCGACCAGCCCTTGACGCCTGACGCCGAGCGCATCAGCGTCTTGCGAAGCCCCCATGGGACCAGTTTGTAGAACGGAACGAACACCGCTCGCCAGAACCACCCCGCCTTGGAGTGCGGTGCGATGCCTCGGGATGCACCGGTGTGGCGGCGCTGTGAGGCCTCCATCTGGGCGCGCTCGGCCTGACGACGCATGGCCTCTTTGAGATTCGGCTTTGCGGGTAGCACGGCAGGGCGAAGCCCGGGACGCGCCTCGGTGGAACCAACCTTGGAGAGCGCATCGGCGACAGCGGTATCCCCCGCCCGGCGCGCGTTCGAGCCCTCCGGTGCTGGCGGGGCCGCGGGCATGCCACCGGCCGCAAACAGCGCGACCTTGTCGAAACCGAAGTACTCCGCGTACAGCGGTCCATCCGGCTGCTGCTCGGCGTGCTCACCCATTAGAGCTGCGCCAATCCGGCCTGAGCGGCCGTTGACATGGGTTCGTAGAGGGCACCGATCGGCGGGGAGTAGACGTTCTCCATCCAGGCGATCTCCTCCAGCGTGGAGCCCTTCTTCATCGCAAATGCCAGGAAGTCCGCCCGCTCCTTGATGCCCTCACCACCGACCAACTGGGCGCCGATCAACTTACCGGTGCCGGGCTCAGCGAGCAGCTTGACCATCATCATCTGCACGCCGGGGTAGTAGCGAGCACGCGAGATGCCGTTGCCCTTGCCGAGAACGTAGGGGATTCCAGCGGCAGTACACAGGTGCTCGCCAAAGCTGGCGCCACCCATTTGGAGCTGCCCGCCGATCATGCCCCACGGAATGAAGACTGGGTTGTACACACGGGTTCCGCCGCCGGCGTTCGCACCCGCGACGCGGCCTTGCTGCATGGCGTGCGCACCGGTCAACCCCTGCACCGCGACGCCGGAGTAGCCCTGAGGCACCTCGACACAGTCGCCCGCGGCGAAGACTCCGGAAACGGAGGTTTCCATCCGCTCATTCACGGCGAAGCCGCCGGTCGAACCGGTCGCGAGGCCGATGCTCCGGCCAAGGTTCGTCTCGGGAAGTTTGTGGCTGGCAACGATGCAGAGGTCGGCGTCCACCACTCCATTGGCGGTGTCGATTCCGGTCAATTTGCCGGCGGAGCCGACGAAGCCCTTCACGGTCTGGCCGAAGTGGAGATGGCAGCCAAGGGACTCAAGGTTCTTCTGAACGGGCTCCGCGATGTCCGGGTCGGTGACCTGGGACATCAGCCAAGCGCTCTCATCGACCAGGTGCGTCTCGATCCCACGATGGGCCAGGGCTCCAAGCATCTCGACACCAAGCGGTGTCGAATCCAGGATGACGGCCTTCTTGACGCTCTTTAGCCGCTCGTTCAGTTCAATCCCGCGGCGGATGTTTTTGACGAACGTGATGCCGTCAAGGTCGTTGCCCGGAAGGTTGGGGAGTTCGTAGTTAAAGCCGCTGCAGATGATCAGCTTGTCCCACGGCAGGACGTCGCCGTTCGCGGTCATCGTCCGGTTGGTCGCGTCGATCGCGGTGACCTTAGTCTCCCGGCGAAGGTCCACACCGGACTCGATGTAGTTCTCGGGGCCCGCCAGAAACAGGCGCTGAAACTCGGGGATCTCGCCTGCGAGCACATACGGAATGCCGCATGGCGAGTAGGCCACGTCTTCAAACTCGGTGCAGATGATGACGTTGGCGTTCGGGTTTGTGCGCTTGGCCATGGAGGCCGCGCTAATTCCGGCTGCGCCTCCACCAATGACACAAATGTTCTCGGCCTGCCCCATGAAATCCCCTTGTTTCGTCGATGCGATGGTTGAAACTAGCTGAGTGGGTCCGTGTCAGTCCAGGTGGTACCTGATCTCAGGCGGGTTTGCGAGCGTGTTTGAGACCCAGCAGACGCGCTTGGCGAGGTCGACGAGTGGCCCGAGGACATCAGACGGCGCTGACGCCCGCACCCAGACATCGAACGCGCCGAGACGTGGCTCCTGGCCGGGCCGCGCCGGGCGGACATCCACCTCAATTTCGGTCAACTCGACGTTCCGTCGCGTCGCCGACCACGCGAGGGCCATGCAAAAGCATGAGGCCAACGATGCCGTCAGGATCTCCGTCGGCATTGGTCCGCTGTCGGCGCCGCCAAACTCATCGGGCTCGTCAGCATGCAGCGTGTGGCCGCGACCGGTGATCTCGGCCGAAAGCCCGCCGGTCCAACGGGCGGTCCAGGTGGCGTAGTCATACTCGGCTGGCAAGGAACCTCCCATAGGCCGTTTCGTGTTCTTCGGCGCAGCGCTGCCACGAGAACCGCGCGGCGGTCTCAGCAGCTGATGTCGTGAGCTTCGCACCCAGGGAGGCGTCGGTCATCGCGCGGGTGAGCGCGCGCGCTAGCGCCGGAGCATCGCCAACCGGCGCCATCAGGCAGTCACGACCGTCGGTCAGAAACTCCTTGAAGACCGGGAGGTCGCTGGTCACCAATGGGACCCCGGCGGCCATCGCCTCGACCGCAACCAGCCCGAATCCTTCGCGCGTCGAGGGAAGCGCGAACACATCCGCCGCACGGTGCAGCGCTGGCATCTGCTCCTCGACGATCGTTCCAAGGACCGCAACATCCGCGTCGTCGGGCGGGTTTGGCCCGTCGTGAACGCGGAGACCCAGACGGGCCGCGTCGACACGCCACGCGACGCGGTAGTCCTCATAGTCGAAGAGTGTCGACCCCCCCGCAATCGCAAGCAGCGCCCGAGGGCCAAGGGTCGAGCGGGCCGATGCGAAGGCGGCCAGCAGGTCGCGACTGCCCTTGCGCGGCTCGACTCCGCCGATGGTGAGCACGACGGGCCGGTCGCCCCAGCCGAGTTCGCTCCCGGCGTCCCGGCGTGTCGGCCCCGAAGCAAAGCGCGCGCTGTCGACCCCATTCGAGATGACCTCGGTCGCGAGGTTGAATTCATCGGCGATCGCGTCCGCCCAGAACCGCGACACGCAGATGCGGTGGTCCACGTCTTCGATTGAGGCCCGCTGGCATTCCAACAAAAACGGGCTGGTGAAGGCGTCCACGTGGTGAATGGTCCTGACCACCGATGGAATCTGACCGGCCGCGCGAAGCGCGAGCAGCGCCCGGGCCGAGAGGCAATCCTCCGCGTGGTTGATATCGGCAGGACCCGCTGCGGCAAGCGCAGTCGCAAAGGCGTCGGCATAGCGAACGACGCGGTCCTCGATCGCTTCCTCGCGCCCCGGCAGCGGGACGAGGTGCACGGGGACGTCCGTGTCGCGGAAGAGGCCCCGGCCGTCGACAGAGAGTGCCCAGAGCGTCACGTCGTGACCACGGGCAAACAGTTCCTCGGAGAGGCGCAGCGCATGGACCACACCGCCGCGGGGTTTCGTGGAATACGTGAGGATGCGGATCTTCAGTGGGCGACCGCAAGTGCTGCCATCTGGGCTGCGACGGCGTTGGTGCTCGCAAGATGTACGCCAGCGTCGGTCAGCGCCCGTACCTGACGCGATCGCACTTGTGGGTCGGCCTCGGTGCCAAGGACGTGCCCAACAAAAATCAGATCGGGCCGGGCCATCCGGGCCGCGGTGATCGCCGGGATGATGGCGCCCGCCGGGTCGGCGTGACTGGCGTGTCCGATCACGACATCCAGCAAGATCAGTCCGACGGTTGGGTCAGCCGCAACTGTGGCCAAAAGCTCCGCACGGGCGGCGGGATCGATCATGGGGTGGGGACGCCCTCGGGTGTACTCCTCCTCACCGAGATCAATGCAGGTGTGTCCGGTCGGCTGCTCCCCTGGGGCAAGGGCAGTGGCGCGACCGGCGGGAGCGTTCGTCTGGAGCGCCCCCAATGCCTCGGCCAGAATCGCGGCTGCTTCCGCGCAGAGGGTTCCGCCCGAGAAGAGGCCCCGAACGAAGCCGGTTGTCGTTCCCGGGGCGGTCGCCACCGGGATTTCCAGGTGCCCACCCGCGAGGGTGGCGGCGGCGGCAACCGCCTGATCCAGCGTGTGGGCAAGGCGCACACCGGGCGCATGCGGCAGGTCCGGCGCACCGACGAAACAGGCCGCGGCGGGTTTTCCGCATGCGGCGAGGGCGGCGAGCACGCGCTCGGCAACCGCGGGGGCAGGGGGCTTTGAGACGCAGAGGATGACGTCCGTCTCGGGATCCTTGGCGAGGCGTGCGATGGCGTCAAGCATGGTGATGGCGCCGATGTCGGCGTGCAGGTCGTGGCCACCGGTGCCGTAGCACTGGCTGACCCCGACCCCGGCATCGTCCAAGAGCACGGTTGCTTCCTGCGCACCGGTCCCGGCGGCCGCGACGACACCGACCTTGCCGCGTGCCACCACATTCGCGAACCCGAGGCCGACCCCGTCAATGATGGCGGTCCCTGCACCGGGCCCCATCACGAGGCGACCCAAGAGATGCGCGCGCTGCTTCAGCGCGAGCTCATCCGTAGCCGAGACGCCGTCTGAGAAGAGGAGTACATCCATCCCGCGGCCGAGGGCGATGTGGGCCTCAAGGACCGCGTACTCGCCGGGCACGGAGATGATTGCGAGATCCGCGTCCACGTTCGCGAGCGTGCGGGCTGGCCGTGCCTCGGCCGGTCCACTCGCCGCGGGCACGGCGTCGAGGACCGCGAGCGCTGCAGCAACGCCGTCGGACGCAGCCGGGCCGGACGCGGCAATGACGAGATCGTCGGGACCCGCTCCATCCAGCGAGGGGTCAGTGAATCCAAGCTCGCGCGCCTGATCGCGGTTGGCGGGCGTGCCCATGAAGCAAAGCGCCCGCTCGACGCCATCGACGGCCTCGGCCTGTCGGGCAGCCGCCATCAACTTTGCGCTATCCGCCCAGCGGCCAGTCATTACCCGAACATCGCTCATGCGTGAATGCTCCGTCCCTCGGTCCCGACGAGCAGCGGTTCCGCCTGTGCGCCGAGGGCCTCGTCGTCGGTCTCGCGCTCGCGCAGCATGGTTGCCCGCCCATCCTCCACCATGACCGCACCCGGGCGCAAATGGATGAATGGCGATGCCTGGGCCATCCCGTACGCGCCGGTCTGCGCAACCCAGACCAGATCCCCGACCCCAAGCGGAGGCAACTGGACCTCGCGGGCGAGAACGTCGTGTTGGAGACAGAGCGGACCAAACAGCGCAGTCGCTCTGAGCGCTCCCGGCCGTGGGTCCGGCACGTGCACGGGTGCCCGCTTCCACAGCACACATGGGGCCTGGGTGATCCCAGCGTCAACCACGACGGCACCGGCGCCACGCCGCGCGATCACCCGGGTCAGCAGCCATCCGGCGTCGCGGATCAATGCCCGCCCAGGCTCCAGGATGAGCGTTTGCGGCGAACCGGCGAGCGCCTCGCGCACGGCCGCGATGTGCGCGGTGGCCTCCGCGGCTCGTGGCCATCCACCACCAAGGTCGAACCATTCGATGTCAGGTGTCCGCTCTGCCGCCTCGCGGAGGTGCCGTGCGGCAGCAGAGAAACGTGCGATCGGAACCGGGTACTGAACGCTGACGCCGTGGATTGGAGGACCGGTGGGTGGCAATGGGCCAAGCTGGTACGCGCCGAGGTGGGTGTGCAGGCCGGTAAGGCGCAGGCCGACCCTCGCGAGGGCACGGGCCACGGGTGGCACCGCGCGCGCATCGGTACCAAACCGGTCACTGCGACCCCGGTCCGGGGGCGAAAGGCGCAACCCGAGGCGGGTCTGATCGGTCGCAAACTCGGCGAGCCGACACGTCGCGCGAACCTGTTCGCTTCCATCAAGGACGATCGTCGCACCCTCGGCCATCGCCCAGCGCAGGTCATCGTCCGTCTTCATCGGTCCGTTGAAGACGATCCGCTGCCCAGGGACGCCAGCGCGGCGGGCGCTGCGGTACTCGAACCCGGATGCGACC
Organism: Thermoleophilia bacterium; assembly: GCA_043746815.1. Taxonomy (GTDB): domain Bacteria; phylum Actinomycetota; class Thermoleophilia; order Miltoncostaeales; family Miltoncostaeaceae; genus JAYTQG01. Next base: position 10,762 of record JAYTQG010000051.1, read on the forward strand.
TCGATCCAGATGTCCTCACGCGCCAGTCGCGCCGTGATCCCGAGGAGTGGGTTCGCCTTCATCGAGTAGGCGATGATGGCGTCCTCGCCCCAGGCGTCTTGGAAGGCGCGCGCCTCGGCGGCGAGGTGACCTCCGTCGAACACGTAGAGCGGAGTACCGAAACGCTCGGCCAGTGCGTCGGCGCCCAACGGTGGCATTGGGTCGCTGGGCCGCGTCACCTCACGCATGTTAGAGCCTCGCTGGTGCGAACTGGTGGCCGTCGTAAGGGGGAGGAAACGACGGCCACCGTCGCCAAGACGCAGTGATCAGCAGAGACTGTTCGAGGTGTGCCAGCGAACCCCAACTTCGGGCCGCCGGTTGGTGACCAGCGGGCACATTCATTTCACCTTGGTTGCGTGTTGTCGGACGAACAGGAGGTTATGACCGTGCTGGCTGACCGTCGTTGGCCCCGTGAACAAGATCGCCGGTACCCCACTCGGCCATTGCGACCGATGACGCAACCCGTTTGACGGCTCAGCCCCGCAGGGAGGCGTAGCATCCTGCGCCGTGTCTGAGCACCAACCGACTGAGCAAGGCCCAGGGTCGCCGGGACCCAACGCCACCCCTCATCGTGCCGGGGTAGTCGCCCTGACGCTCGCCGCGCTGGGAGTCGTCTTCGGCGACATCGGAACGTCACCGCTCTACGCACTCAAGACGGTGTTCGCGGCTGACCATGGCGCCGTCGGTCTCGATCAGACCGGCGTCTACGGGATCATCTCGCTCGTCGTCTGGTCGATCACCCTGGTCGTGTCAGTGAAATACGTGCTGTCGATCATGCGTGTCGACAACGACGGTGAGGGTGGGATCATGGCCCTTATCGCGCTTGTTGAGCGCGCCAAGCTCACCGGGCGATTCGGCAAAACGGGGCTTATCGCCCTCGGGATCTTCGGCGCGGCGCTCTTCTATGGCGACGGCATGATCACGCCCGCAATCTCGGTGCTATCCGCCGTGGAAGGCCTCGAGATC
>JAYTQG010000052.1:0-2283 GCA_043746815.1 Thermoleophilia bacterium
GTCCACCTCATCACCCTGCAGTCCCTCGCGGCCGTTAGCGAGAGCTTCGGCGATGACATCGACGTCCGTCGCTTCCGCCCAAACCTGGTCCTGGAACTCAGCGCCGCCAGACCGTTCGCAGAGGCCGACTGGGTTGGTCGGCGGCTGACCATCGGCGAACGCCTCGAGCTTGAAGTCCTGGTCGCAACAGAGCGCTGCGTCGTGACCACCGTCGATCCCGACACCAACGCCCGCGACAAACGCGTTCATCAGGCCATCATCACCGAGCGCGAGAACTTCTTCGGCGTCTACGCCCGGGTCTGTCGCCCGGGCTGGGTGGTCGTCGGCGACCCCGTCACGTTCGCCCAGTAGGCAGTCTCACGCATGATGCGGGTTGCACATGGCCCTCAGGCCTGGCACCATCTACAAGCGCCGCGGGGTGGAGCAGTCTGGTAGCTCGTCGGGCTCATAACCCGAAGGTCGCAGGTTCGAATCCTGCCCCCGCTATGTCGAAAAGGGCCCGCGTTTGCGGGCCTTTTTCGTTGTGTGCCCTTGGTCGGCAAGCGGCGGAGTTGCGGCGAAATACTCCTCAGGACATTGAGACGCCGCCGCAAACATTGGGGGAAGCATTGCGGGGCTTTGGGCCTCCCGCTGTCCCCCCAGCGGCGTAGCCCAGCCGCGGAGTTGCCGGCGGCCCGGTCGATCGTGGGCCGAGGAACGCTGGCTCGAGCCTTTTCGGCGCATGACGCTCAGACTCGCCCACCACTTCGCCACATGTCGCCGCCAAGCGCTCCGGTCTGCAATGTGGCTGGAGCCATGGAACTCGGCCACGGACTTCTTCTCGTGCGAGGCCGGGTGCTGGTGGCGCTGCTGTCGAGCTTTGGAATCGCTCGAAGGACCGGCGGCGACCGCCTCAGGCGGTCGCCGTGCTGTCAGCCGGAGTATCCGTTGCAATCTTCAGTTTGGCCGGGAGCCCGTAGACATACAGCAGCAGGTCATCGAGGAACGAGAGGAGCTGCTGGGCCTCCTGCACGCTCACCTTGTCGAGCGGATGAGCACCGTCGTTGCCGGCTAGGCGTAACGTCTCCGCCACCTCAAAAAGGGACGTCGTGATCTTGCCCTCACTGCGAAGCCACTTGAGCTGGTCGAAGAGCGTATGGCACTTCGCCCCAAGGTCCCGCGCGGCGCCCTGGGCGGCGCGGCGGGCCATCGTTGCGACGGCGTTCGGGGCATCGACCGCCATGCAGCGGTGGGCCTCCCGCGCCGCGTCCGCGATGTTCTGGGGCGTCCCTTCGTAGTCGGGCGATGCGTAGCCCGCGGGTTTCCACCAGGTGAAGACCATTCGCGGCAGGCCATCGTCAACATCGTCTCCGAGCACCGGCATGCCGCAAGCACCGCAGAGGTAGAGATTGACGTCGTCGAAGCCCTCCGGATGGTCCCGTACGACGCAGGACTGAAACTGAAAGCGGGACTCGACGTTGCACCATGGGCAGGTGATCGGGGAGACATAATGGGGCATAATCTGGAGCGTACCCGGGTCGCCCGTCAGGCGGACGACGGACCGCCCCCATGCGAACGTCTGACGCGCCCAGACGGCCGAAAGGCCTGACTGGCCGTGGTCGTCCTTGCGCGTTCGATGACGCCCCACGCCCTTCCTGGCCCCCCGTCGATCCTGAACGTTGCGCAGGTGATGGAGCGCACCGGCCACGGATAGGGGAGCGGCGCGACTGGGCTTCGATGGTTCTGGCACAGGGAGGCGTAACTTCCCCTTGTGACCAAGCCCGGACGACGCATCCGCGCGATCGCAGCCCGATCGGCCGGCGACACGGGCCGCCACATGGAGATCGTGTGGAGCGGGATTGTGATTGCGCTCTTGGTCGTCGCGATTGCATGGATCCTCGGGCTGCCGGTCGACAAGAGCGCCCTCCTCACCGTCGTGGCCTGCATCCTTGTTCCGTGCGTGGTCTTCCCGGTTCATTTCGTGAAGAACTGGCGCCACCCCGACGACAGCGACGAGTGGCTCGCAGAGACGCCTCGCCTGTTGCCGGCCGAGCAAGGCACAGCGATGCGCGTTTCGATCAGGAGCAAAGTCGGAGCGCCGTATCTGCAGGCCCATCAATGCCGGATTACGGCGCCGGACGGCGTGACTCGGGAGGCGAGCAACAGTCAACCAGGGAATGGGTCCCGCTTCTACTTCGTATACCCCAACGACTTCAACACGCCGGCGGTCCTGACAAGCGGCCGACACGAGATCGCGTGGTTCGTGTCCGCATCCGACCGAGGCCCGCGAGAGGTTCTCCGTCA
>JAYTQG010000053.1:0-2283 GCA_043746815.1 Thermoleophilia bacterium
CCTGCAGCGACCAGCCGCAGGCCCGTTACCGCAAACTCGCGGGTGACGATGATCATCACGGCCCACGCACCGATACGGCCCTGTTGGACCAGACAGAGCAGCGCAGCCGACACGAGGAGCTTGTCGGCAAGCGGATCTAGGAACGCGCCGGCGACCGTCACCTGACCGCGTGAGCGCGCCAGCCAACCGTCGAGTGAGTCGGTCAGCGCGGCGGCGGCGTACACCCCGAAGGCCGACCAGCGGTACGAATCGCTGGTATCCGCCAGCAAGAGCGCCATGAGGGCTGGGATCGCCGCAATGCGACTGGCGGTGAGCCAGAGGGCGGCGTTCATCGGCGCGGACGTTACCAAGGCGTGAACCAGCTTGTGCGCGACTTCGGCTAACCGGTGCTAGCCTCGCCGCCGTGCGAGAGGTCGCCATCAGCGCCGTCGGTACCGACCGACCCGGAATTGTCGCCGCGATGACCGAGGCGCTCTTTGCCGTGGGCGGAAATTTGGCCGACTGCCGGGCCGCGCTGCTTTGCGGCTCGTTCGCGATGGTGGTTTCCGCTAGCGTGCCGGACGACGTCGATGATGCCGCCCTTCACGCGGCACTCGATCCAGTGGCCGAACGGCTTGGCCTCGGCCTTTGGCTGGGCGCCGCGGGGCCCACGGCAGATGGCCCAACATATGGCCGGGTTGTGATCTCGGTGTACGGCGTCGACCATCCCGGAATCGTGCGGGCCGTGACACAGACCCTTGCAGACCTCAGCTTGAACGTCGTCGATCTTTCCTCGCGCCTGGTTGGGACGCCACCCCTCTACCTCCTGGCGGTCGAGGCGGAGCTGCCAGAGGGACTTACCATCGCCGCCCTCGATGCGGCCCTCGCCGCGGTCGCCGCCGCGCACGACCTCAATGTCAGCGTCTCCGCCACCGACGACGAGGTGATGTGAGGACTGCACCCGAGTGATCCGGGACGTTCTTCACTTTCCCGACCGGAGACTCAAGACACCGGCGTCTGCGGTCCGCGAGTTCACCCCGGAAGTCCGCCAGCTGATTGACGACCTGGTGGAGACGACTGCGGCCACGGGTCACACGGTCGGGCTCGCGGCCCCGCAACTTGGCGAGATGTGCCGAGTTTGCGTGGTGGACTGCAGCGGCCACAAACGCGTTCCCGACGCACAAGGTCTGCTCGTTCTCGTGAACCCCGTGGTGATCGAAGCCGAGGGCGCTGAGATCGGACGGGAGGGCTGCCTGAGCCTTCCAGGCATCACGGCAAACGTACGGCGTGCAACAAGGATCGCGGTTCGTGCGTTGGACGCCGAGGGGAGTGAGCGGATCGTCCGGGCAAGTGACTTTGAGGCCAGGGCAATCCTTCACGAGATCGATCACCTCGACGGCGTCCTGATCCTCGACCGCGTCGCATCCTTGACGCTGGACGTGTTCGCTCGAAGAAAGCGGGGCTAACGCACCGCGAGCGCCTCGGCAACCGGCGCTGGCGCCTCGTACCGGTCGGGATCCTCCATCATCGTGCTTGCGCCGATGATTCCCGCGGCTGCGGCGAAGCAAATGATCAGACCGAATGCGAGTGACGCAGGGAAAATGTCGCCGCCAGGCTTGATGAAGATCCGCGTGGCAAGGGCGACGATGGCCACGGAGCCGAACGAGCGGACCTTCGCGGCGGGGGCTGAAACAAGGTCGATATCGGCGGCGCGGGCGAGCACTAAACCGAGGACTGCAAGCCCCGCGATGAAGACGACGATCGTGCTGATCTTGAGGTTCCAGTTCGTACGCTCGCCGCTGGCGAACAGCAAATCCCAACCGCTCAACGAGATCGACCCGGCCGCTTGAATCTGTCCGCCTGAGGCCTCGGCGACGGCTCGGCCGACGTCAAACGAATAGAACGGCTGGAAGACGCCGACGATGAGCCATAGGGCGGCAAGTCCGGCGAGCCAGTGCCCTCGGGAGAGGCGAGTCGTATCGAAGTTCATAGTCGGTGTATCGGCAGCCTCGGCTGGGCAAAAAACCGCCCCGGGTACACTGACTCTCGTGCGTTCCGCCGGAGCAGCCATCGTTCTCGCCCTCCTCCTCGCCCCCGGCTCGGAGGCCGCTGTGGCGCGGCCTGTCGTCTGGGTGCAGGCCGGGCACGAGGGTCCACGCGAGCCAGGGTATGCGAACCAAACCGGTGCTGGGTCTGGACCATTCGGCTCCGAGGTCGGCTTCACGACACGCACCGCCGCGGCCCTTGTTTCGCGCCTTCAGTCAGCTGGAGTGGACGCCCGCAGGACGCCTGGAAAGGTTGCAC
>JAYTQG010000054.1:0-2282 GCA_043746815.1 Thermoleophilia bacterium
CCGCCTCTTGCTGCTGACTGATCGGGCGGGGTTGTACGCCGATCTTGGTAACGGGCCAGAGCTGGTGGGAGATGTTCCACACGGCACGAAGCCCAGCGACCTCCAGTTGGCCCAGATACCCGGTGGGAGCGGGCGTGGAGGGATTGCGAGCAAGATTGCCGCGGCGAGCATGGCGAGAGAGGCTGGGGTGACGTGCGTGATTGCCTCTGGACGAGCGGACGGAGTGATCGCTGCGGTGGCCTCTGGCCACCACATCGGAACGCGCTTTGGGCCAGCGGCGCAGTCCGCCAGCGCATTTAAGCTGTGGCTCCGCTACGCCAAACCATCATGCGGTCAAGTCATCATCGATTCCGGAGCAGTGCAGGCACTTTGTGAACGCGGAACCTCGCTTCTTCCGGTTGGCGTGGTGGATGTCGTCGGCGGCTTTCAGCCCGGTGATGCTGTGGATCTCGTCGAGATTGGTGGCCAGCCGCTCGGGAAGGGGATCGCCTCGATGGGAGCCGATGAGGTTCGGCGAGTGCGCGGCCTGAGGAGTGACGCGGTGATGGCGATGCTTCCTGGTGCGCCGGTCGAGGTCATTCACCGGGATCAGCTCGTTCTGGCTGAGGCGGACGAAGCGCGGTAGGCTCCATCTCGTGACGACCGCACCCACCGCCCGCGCGGGAACTTCACTGCGAGAGCGCGTTACGGCAGCAAAGGCCGCGAGCCGGGCGCTTGCGCGGATGTCTGGTGCGGAACGCACCACCATGCTGGATGAGATCGCCGACGCGCTGGTCCGTCGGACTCCAGAGATCCTCGCGGAGAATCACGACGACATCGCAGATGCCAGGAGTGCCCGCGTCGCGGGGTCCGTCGTTGACCGCTTGTTTCTGGACGAGCATCGGGTCGCGGATATGGCTGTGGCCGTCCGTCAGGTGGCGGCCCTGCCGGACCCGGTTGGTGAGGTCACCTCAGGGTGGCGTCGCCCAAATGGCCTGGAAATATCCGCAACACGGGTGCCGCTCGGTGTCATTGCCGTCATCTACGAGGGGCGCCCGAACGTCACCACCGACGCCGCCGCCCTTTGCCTCAAGAGCGGCAATGCAGTGATTCTGCGAGGAAGCAGCGTCGCCCGACGCTCCAACCGAATTCTCGGTGAGGTGATCGCCGGGGCACTCCGGGAGGCAGGAGTTCCGGCGGGCGCGGTGACGAGCCTCGGGGTTGACCGCGACGAAATGCTGGAACTGGTCAAGATGAACGATCTCGTCGATCTCGTCATCCCGCGTGGCGGCCCAGAACTCAAGGAGACGCTTGGCCAGCACGCAACGGTGCCGGTGATCTACGCCGCCGCCGGTAACTGTCATGTCTACGTCGACCGCGACGCGGACTTGGACATGGCTCGCGATATCGTCGTGAACGCGAAGGTCCAGCGGCCGGGTGTGTGCAATGCCGCAGAGACACTCCTCGTCCACCGTGAAATTGCACAAGATGCCCTCCCAACGCTTGTCGACGCGTTAGTCGGCGAGGGTGTGGAACTCCGCATCTCCGGCGAGGTACGGCAGGTCCTCGGAACGCGGTATCCCGATCTTTCCCCTGCAAACCCAGAGGACTTCGCCACCGAATTCCTCTCCCTGACGCTCGCTGTTGGGATCGTGGGGTCTGTCGATGAGGCGATTGCTCACATCAACGAGTACGGCACTGGGCATAGCGAGGCGATCGTCACGCGCTCGCTGGGGAGTGCGCGGGCGTTCCAGGAGGGGGTTGACTCGGCCTGTGTGTACGTAAACGCGTCGACACGCTTCACTGACGGCGGTGAGTTTGGGATGGGCGCCGAAATCGGCATCTCCACCCAGAAGCTCCATGCTCGCGGGCCGGTTGGGCTCGAGCAGCTGACCACCGTGAAGTACCTCATCACAGGCGACGGGCACGTCCGGTAGCTGCTCGCCGGATTGGGATCCTCGGCGGAGTGTTCGACCCGCCGCATATTGGGCACCTGGCGATGGCCCACCAGGCCTGGTGGCAGTTGGGACTTGACGAGGTTCGTCTGACGCCGGTTGGTTCCGCGCCGCACCGATTGGGCGTGCCGTGGCGCTCGAATGAGGAGCGCGCCGAGCTCGTGGCCGCCGCGGTTGCTGATCACACGGGGCTTCGCCTGTGGCGCGAGGAACTGGACCGCCCCGGACCGAGTTACAGTGCGGACACCGTCGCCGCCCTCGCTGTCGAATGCCCCGGGGCAGAAATCTGGTTCATCATGGGCGCCGATCAATTGGCAACCTTTGCTCGCTGGGAGCGTCCCGAGGCGA
>JAYTQG010000055.1:0-27211 GCA_043746815.1 Thermoleophilia bacterium
CCTTCGCGCGGATCCGATCCGCCATCCGGGCGACGTAACGGCGGCGAAGGGGACCGGGGGCGTAGCGAAGTGCCTTCATGAAAAGCACCATTTGGGGCGGGAAGGCGATCTCCGGGTCGTCCTTCTCGATCCCGTCGGCGATGTACCGCGCGGCGCGCTCGGGGGAGATCATAAAGGGCATGTTGAAGTCGTTCTGATCGGTGAGATCGGTCTTCACGAACCCCGGGGCGACGACCGTGATCGACACGCCGCTGCCAACCAGATCGGCGCGCAGGGAGTCGGCCATGGACATGAGATACGCCTTCGTCGATCCATAGGCAGAGGCACGGGGCAGTGCCGCGTAGCCGGTGACGCTCGCGACGATGACGATGTTCCCGGCGCCTCGCGCGCGCATGCCCGGCAGGACCGCTTCGATGCCGTGGACGGTGCCCATGATGTTCGTGTCCAGGTGGACCTGGAACAGCTCGGCCGAGAACGTGTCGGGGGTGACCTGACGGTAGGTCCCGGCGTTCAGGATGGCGATGTCCACGCCACCCCAGTCGGCGTCGATTTCCTTGCCGATCGCGAGGATGCGGTCGCGGTCAGCGACATCACCGACGAGGGTCAACGTTCCCGGATGGCGCCCGGCGAAGGCCTGCATCGGCTCCTCACGCCTGGCCGTCAGCGCAAGGCGTGCCCCGCGGCGGGCCAGTTCTTCGGCCAGCGCCGCACCGATGCCACTGGAGGCCCCCGTCAACCAGACTCGCGATCCGCTGAGGTTGCTCATACCGGCAACCGCTGGTTCATGGGGCGTGACAGGACGACCTGATAGTCCTGAATCGCGCGGGTGGCAAAGGCCGCCTCGCAGAAGGCCAAATAGAACTCCCATGTCCGGATGAAGACGTCGTCAAACCCCAGTGCGAGCACTGCGGGACGGTTTTCCAGAAAGCGCATTCGCCAGCGGCGAAGGGTTTCGGCGTAGTGGACACCGATGTTCTCGACGTCCTGAACGATCAACGAGCTTGACTTCGTCATCGCCCGTGAAAGTGCCTCCAGCGAGGGGATCACGGCGCCGGGGAAGATGTGTTCACGAATCCAATCCTTGCCGCGCCGGTAGCGCTCGTACTTCTGATCGGGCACGGCGATGGTCTGAATCGCCGCCCAGCCATCGGGCGCCAGCAGACGGTCACAGGTCGCGAAGAAGCGACCAAACTCGCGGTCACCGATGGCCTCGAACATCTCAATGGAGGCGATCTTGGAGAACTGGCCGCCGAGGGTCCGGTAGTCCTGCAAGAGGATGGTCACCCGGTCGGCGAGGCCAGCCGCGCGGATGCGTTCGGTCGCAAAGGCGTGCTGTTCCTCGCTGAGGGTGACGCCGGTGACGCGGGCGCCCCACTCCGCGGCCGCGTGTTCCGCGAAGCCGCCCCAACCACAGCCAATCTCCAGAACGTGGTCGTCGGCCGTGAGGGCGAGCTTTTCACACATTCGCCGCAGCTTGTTGGTCTGCGCCTCCTCCAACGTCTCATCCGGGCGCTCGAAAATTGCGCAGGAGTAACTCCACGTGTCGTCGAGGAAGAGGCGGTACAGATCGTTCCCGAGATCGTAGTGGTACTGAATCTGCTCCTTCGCACGGCCGAGGCCGTTTTCGCGTGCGATGTGCGGGCGCAGTGCCAAGAGGCGTGTGATCTCGGAGAAACCGCGCCGCTGGCGGACTCCCTCCAGGCTCCGCGCCAAAATCGCGATCGCAAGCGGCAGGTCATCCGCGTACCAGTCGCCCGCTTGGTAGCCCTCACCGATGCCGAGGCGTCCACGGGTCGCGACCCGGTGAAAGGCGTCACGACTGGTGATTGTCAGCGTTGCCTCTGGGCCCTCCGTTCCCAGGCGGTGAATCCGGCCTGAGGGCATCCGCAGCCGAATTCGCCCGCCGACCGGGGGGTCCAGGAGCGCTACGAACAGTCGCTCAAGGCCATGTCCGACGGGCGTGCGACGCGGCGTCGGGAGCGGGCGAAGACGCCGTCCGTGAGGCGGGCTCGATTCGTCGGTCGGGGGCTCCAGGGTGGCAGCAGTGGTCATGAGCGTTCCTTGCTCCGGGTCAAATGGCGGCTTGTAGTGAAACGGTAGTCCCTTGCGCCAGAGGCGAACGGCCTCCAGATGGATGCGACCGGCGACCCGCCACGACATCAGCGGGTATCGGATCAGCATCCAGGCGACGGTGGTGTTGCTGATCGTATGGCGGCGGCCCGTCTGGGTAGCGCGAAAGACGCGCTCATCTCCCTCATAGACGTCCACCCGAATTGCGATCCGCTCGCCCGGCTCGGAGAAGGCGAACTCATAGCGTTGATCCATGCCAAAAAAAGGCGAGACGTGCAGGCGTTTTGCCTGACGGAAGGCAAGTCGCCGGTCGCCGTTATTGCCCTGCGGATCCAGCAGATAGCAGTACCGCTCGCCGAACGTGTTCGCGACCTCGGCGACGATGCAGGCAAGGCGATCGTCCGGCCAGTAGCAATAGAAGACCGTGATCGGGTTGAAGACGAAGCCGAATTGCCGGATGTGTCCGACCATCACGATCCGCCCCTCGGTGAGGTCGATGCTCTGCTCGTTCAGCCAGTCCAGGAGGTTCTGCTTGATGGTGCGGGTGGGGTCGCCGATGTGATCCTTCGCCCGTAGCGACAGGACGTTGCGCTTCTCGGATGAGAAGCCAATGAGGCGCTCCTCGAGGGCGGTGACCTCGTCCAGATCGATCGCCCAGAACATCACACGCGACCGGAAGACGTGATCCACCGGATGACGCCGTCCGTGCATCACGGTGCCGGTGTAGATCGCAGAGCGAAACGTCATTGAAGCGCCAAGATTCCATTCGCCGCGGTCAGGCCAGAGGTCAGTCCGGCCTCATGGAAGCCATTCCCGTGATACGCGCCGCAAAACCAGGTCCGTCCGACGGAGATTTCCGCGAGGCGGTGTTGCGCCCGCAAGCTGTCAAAGGTGTACTGCGGGTGACGCACGCGGGCGGTGTGAATGATCCGCTCGGGGTTGATCTCGGCTGAACGGTTGAGGGTAACGCAGTAGTGCTCCGGCTCGTCGAGGCGCAGGAGTCGGTTGAGGTAGTAGGTGACGCTCGGTTCTCGGTCGGTGGCCGTGGTGAGCTGACAGTTCCAGGCGCCGCGAACGGCTTGCCGACGTGGGAGAAGGCGCTCGTCAGTGTGAAGGACCACGTCGTTTCCGGTGTAGCGAAACTGCCCCAGGATGTCGCGTTCGCGCGCGGTTGCATCGCCCAGCATCCCAAGGGCCTGATCGGCATGGGTCGCGATCACGACGGCGTCAAAACGGTGGGTCGCACCAGAGCGCTCGCGAATGTCAACGCCGCCCACATCCCGGCGGATCTCCGAGATCTCGCGGCCCAGCGACAGTCGATCCTGCAGGGGAGCAAGGAGTCGATCAACGTAGGTCGTGGACCCACCCACGATCGTGCGCCAATGCTGCCGGCCGATCGACAAGAGGCCGTGGTTGTCGAGGAAACGCAGCGCGTAGGAGGCAGGGAAGTCGAGTGCTCGCCCGAGTGGCGTCGACCACAGGGCAGCGGTCAACGGGACCAGGAAGAGGTCGCGAAAATGGGCGGTGTACCCATGGACCCGAGTGAAATCCGCAAGGGTCTGCCCGTCGAGTGGTTCACGTAAGGCGACCCGTGCATGGCGCAGAAAACGAAGGATCTCGATCACCAGGGCGCGTGTTGCACGGCGCAGGAAAAGGCCCGGCTGCAGGGGCAGGCGGGAGGCGCAGTACTCGAAGTCGCGTGCGGCGTCGCTGACCGCAAATGACATCTGCGTGTCGCGTGTTTGAACGCCTAAATCACGAAGCAGCGTAACCAGATTGGGGTAGTTGCGGTCGTTATGGACGATGAATCCGATGTCCAAGGCGACGGGGGAGCCACCCGACCCTGGAGCCATGATTGTGCAGGCGTGCCCACCCGGCCGCTCCGCTCGCTCGAACAGTTGAATCTCATGGGTCCGAGACAAGAGATACGCTGCTCCGAGGCCTGAGACGCCGGTTCCGATGATTGCGACCCTCACGCGCGGCCGAATCCTGCGCTACTGTTAGGGGCGCCGAACACCTTCACAGAGAGGCATCCATGGAGCAGGTACTTGACCGTCCGAAGGAACACACCGCCCCAGTCGGGACGGGAACCGTGCGCGAGCGCACGTCCCTCGGCAGTCAGATCGTGACATTGATCGCGGTGGTTGTCCCGGCAATCGGGCTGCTCTCCGCGATGGGGCTGCTGTGGGGTGTTGCCTTCAACTGGGTAGATCTCGCGACCTTCGTGGTCTTTTACGTGCTGACCGGCCTTGGCATCACGGTTGGCTTCCACCGACTCTTCTCGCACAAGAGCTTCAAGTGTAAGCCCTGGGTGCGCGCGTACTGGGCCATCATCGGCTCGATGGCGATGCAGGGTCCGATTACCCAGTGGGTGACCGATCATCGCAAGCACCACGCGCTTTCGGACCGCGAAGGCGACCCGCACTCCCCGCACGTGCACGGCCACGGTTTCATCCAGCGTATCCACGGTTTTGCGCACTCGCACTTCCTTTGGATGTTCACCACGAAGGGCATGGAGCGCGGACGCAAGTACGGTCGCGACATGTACGACGACCCGATGATCCGCATGGTCGACCGGCTGTACATGGTGTGGGTGCTGCTGACACTCGGGATTCCGTTCCTGATCGGATATCTGGCCGGTGGCTTCTCCGTCGCGAAGGGCGCGGAGTGCCTGGTCTGGGGCGCGCTCGTTCGGATCTTCGCCTACGACCACGCCACCTGGTCGGTCAACTCGATCTGCCACACGATTGGCAAGCGGCCCTACCACACACGTGACCAAAGCCGGAACAACTGGTTTGTTGCGGCACTCGTCTTCGGCGAGGGATGGCACAACAACCACCACGCCTTCCCGGGGTCTGCCGTCCACGGCTTGGAGAAGCGTCAGATCGACATCAGTGCCATGACCATCAACGCGATGAAGCGTCTCGGTCTCGCCTGGGACGTCAAGAGCCCAAGTCCGGCGCTCCGGCAGCGGATGTTGGATGCCAAGACGCATCAGGAAGAGCTCGTCGCCAGCTGATCGAGCACAAGCTCGCGCCAGCGGGCGGCCCTGGGGAGGCGGACAATTCCGCCCCAGGGTGCCTTCAGAACGATGCCGTGCACCCCGCCGTGGACACGTGTGTATGAGGTCGCGGCACCAAGCGCGGCCAAGCGGGGGAGCGCAGCGCGCGACGCGCGGGGGTTGGTGCCGGGCAAGAATGGCAGCCCATCGAGTGTTCCGTGGATCACGGCAATTCTTCGATCCCGAAGCTGCGGCGGATCAACCTTCGCGGGGAGCCACGGAGCAAGCGCGACCAACGTGGTGACACCCGGCTCGTCTGCCGCGGCGAGGCCAGCAGTCCCGCCACCGGAGAACCCGACAAGTGTGATCCGCTCGGCACCATTCGCCACCAGCCAATCGACGGCGGCACGGGTGTCGGCCTCCAGAAGATCCAGCCGCTTCCAGGACTTCACGAAGTAGCGCAGCTCCGCGACGGTGCGATCGGGAAACCGCTCCCTGGCGGCATCGGCCAGCCAGCGGATGGACGTTCCCCAGGTTCCGGGCATCTCAGCGCGGCTGGTGCCACCGAGCAGCAGCACAGCGTCCCGACCAGATGGCCCACCGATGCGAATGTCCGCTCCCGTTGAGAGGCGTTCCAGGTGCAGTGACACGACGGCGACGGTAGCGAACCCCTCACCCCTGAGCAACGGCACCCCTCCTGCTAGCCTTCCCAGAGTTCATGGGCACGGAAAAGCGCGACTACTACGACGTTCTCGGGGTCTCCCGGCAGGCCTCCGCCAGCGAACTCAAGAGCGCGTTTCGGAAGCTCGCCCGGGAGGTCCACCCGGATGTGAACTCCGCGCCGGATGCGGAGCACAAGTTCAAGGAACTTGGCGAGGCCTACGAGGTTCTCTCGGATGACAACAAGCGGGCGCGCTACGACCGGTACGGGCACGAAGCTGGTCGTTCTGGCGGCGGAGCCGGTTTCGGCTCGTTTGAGGACATCTTCAGTGCCGTCTTCGGTGGCGACATGTTCGGCCGCGGCGGCGGCGGACCGACCCCCGGCGATGATCTCCTGACTCGGATCTCGATCAGCTTTGTGGACTCCGCCGTCGGCATCGATCGTACGGTTCAGGTCCGCACCCGCACCCACTGCGACGAGTGCGACGGCCGGGGCTATCCGGAAGGGGCCCGCAAGGATCGGTGCAAGGACTGCGAGGGGCAAGGCGAGGTGCGTCGCGTCATTAACAGCCCTTTCGGTCGGATCATGCAGGCGGAGCCGTGTCGGCGCTGCGGTGGGCACGGGCAGGTCGTCTTGGACAGCTGCCCAGGGTGCAAGGGGCGCGGCACGGTGAACGGCAAGACGCAGGTGGAGGTCGCTATCCCCGCTGGGATCGCCGCCGGGCAGCGGATTCGGATCACGGGTCATGGTCACGCTGGCGCGGCTGGTGCCCCGCGGGGCGACCTGTACGTGGAGGTTGACGTCACCCAAGATGAGCGGTTTATCCGCGACGGGCTGGACATTCTCGCGCCGCTTGAGGTGTCCTTCGCCGATGCCATGATCGGGGCCCGCTTGGCCGTCGCGACCGTTGCCGGGGACGACGAAATTCGGCTCGATGCGGGCGTCCAACCGGGTGACCAAGTTCGACTGCGTGGAAAGGGCTTCCCGTCGCTCGATGGACGTAGCGTCGGCGACCAGATCGTCGTCGTCCAAATCACTGTTCCTGCCGTGACCGATGACGAGGGACGGCGACTGGTGGGCGACCTCGCCACTCATGTCGCTGCGCGGCCCAACCGGGACGGCCTGTTTGGCAAGATCAAGGGCGCGTTCCGGTAGCTGAGGCCTCGCCGCTCGAACGGCTCACCCTTGAGGTCGCCGAGGCCGACGCGGAGCGCGCCGTCGCCGAGATCTGGTCCGGGGCGGGCCTTGGCTGTCGTGAGGGTGACCCCGAGTCCGGTCGGGTGGTGCTTGACGTCTGGGTGAACGCTGGAGAGACAGGTCAGGCGGAGGCGCTGGTCGCGATCCTCACCGAGATTGGAGTCGCCGCAAGCGTCGCTCAGGAGCGCGAAACGGTGGATTGGGAAGCCGCCCTTCGCTTCCACCACCAGCCGGTCACCATCGGCAACCGCCTCCGCCTGCGTCCACCCTGGGCGGAGGCCGTTCCGGGCCTCGTCGACATTGTCATTGATCCTGGGATGGCCTTCGGCACCGGTCAGCATGCAACCACCAAGGGATGCCTTGAGCTCCTCGTTCGTATCCCATCCGGTGGGTCGCTGCTGGACGCGGGCTGCGGCTCTGGGGTACTGGCGATCGCTGGGTGCCGTCTCGGTTTCTCACCAGTCAGCGCGATTGACTTCGACCCGCTGGCGACCGAGGCCACGGAAGCGAATGCAGAGGTCAACGGCGTGCGCGTGGATGTCGCGGCGGGCGACCTCACCACCATGGTGGTGCCAGCGGCGCAGACCGTGGTCGCGAACCTGACCGCGACGCTGCTTGCCGCCTTCGCACCGGTCCTGGCCAGCCAAGTGCCGGAGCGTCTGATCGTGTCGGGAATCAATGACCACGAGGTCGAAGCCACGACCGCCGTATTCGGCGCACTCGGTCTCGGCCTGACCGATCGAGTCGGCGCCGACGGGTGGGCGGCGCTGCTCTTGGAACGCGAGTGAGTACCACCGTGCGCCACCGATTTCGGTATCTCATCGCCGAGGTGCCGAGCATCGGGGATGTCGTCGCGCTTGGCCCTGACGACGCGCACCACCTGACACGCGTTGCCCGCAGGCGTAGCGGCGACCTGGTCGAGTTGATCGATCCGTCCGGTGCACGCTGGCCGGGTCAGGTTGCGGCGACGGACCCGGCGAGCGTCGTCGTCACCGGGCCAGCTGTCGTGGCCGGGAGTGAGGACGTACGGGGGACGCTCTGGCTTGGACTCTGCAAGGCCGACGCTGCGGAGACGGTGGTCCGGATGGTCACCGAGCTTGGACTGGCTCGGATCGTGTTCGTTCGCACCGAGCGAATCGGCCGGGTGCCCGGCCTGGAGGAATTGGAGCGTCGAGCTGCCCGTCTCGCGCGGATCGCGGAGGTCGCCCAACGCCAATGCGGGCGGGGTGCCCCCCTCCAGATTGACGGAACGGTGGAGTTGGGCGCGGCGCTCGCGCAAGCGGACACCGAACGCGCGGTGATGCTGGATCCCCGAGCGGATCTGGGGCTGCCCGACTTCCTCGCGAGCGGTGCAATCGAACACCTCTTCGTCGGCCCGGAGGCCGGGTTCGCTGACCATGAGCGAGCTGCGGCCGCCGAGGCGGGGGTCCGATCCGCGCGACTTGGCCCGCGCATCCTTCGCGTCGAGACGGCCTGCGTCGCGGCAGTCACCACCATCTTGCGGGAATGCTCGTGACGGACTGTCTTTTTTGTCGCATCGTTGCCGGCGAAATTCCCGCCGAGATTGTCGCCCGAAACGACGCGTTTCTGGCGTTTCGGGACATCGTGCCAAAGGCGCCAGTGCACCTGTTGATCATCCCGACCCACCACGTATCCTCGGTCGCAGTAGTTGGTGACCTGACGATGTCCGAGCGTGCCGACATGCTCGGTTTCGTGGCACACGTCGCGGATGAACAAGGGCTTGTCGAGACGGGCTACCGGGTCGTTACCAATCACGGTCCAGACGCGCGTCAGAGCGTGTTTCACCTGCACTGGCACCTGATGGGTGGCACCACCCTGTCGGAATCAATGTGAAACGGGGTAAACCAGTGACGATTGAACGGAACATCGATCTGGACGACAAGGTCGCGGTTGAGATTGCTGGCGAGCACGACCGGACGCTGCGGGCGCTGGAGGAGGAACTTGGCCTGCAGATCGACCTCCGCGGAAACTGCGTCACCGTGACCGGCGAGGAGGGGCGCGTGGACACGGCCGTGGGACTAATCCAGGACCTGGCGCGTCTCGTTGGTGAGGGGCGAACCGTGGAGCCCGGCACCATCGGCGCGGTCGGGCAGGCGATGCGCGGCGGCGACCTGAATGGGATGCTCGGGGACGTTGTGTGGCGTCACGGCAAGCGCGTGATCACGCCGCGAACGGGTGGCCAGAAGGCGTATGTCGAGGCGATCCGGACGAATACGATCACGCTGGGTGTGGGCCCGGCGGGTACCGGAAAGACCTACCTCGCCGCTGCCCTGGCTGCCGCGGCCCTGTCCCGGCGTGAGGTTGGCCGGATTATCCTGACCCGACCGGCGGTGGAGGCGGGAGAGCGCCTGGGCTTCCTGCCGGGGGATATTGCGGCCAAGGTGGATCCCTATCTGCGTCCGCTGTTTGACGCCCTCTACGACATGCTGGACGGCGAGAAAGTTCAGGCCTATCTGGACCGCGGGCAGATCGAAGTGGCACCGCTTGCGTTCATGCGAGGTCGCACCCTGAACGACAGCTTCATCATCTTGGACGAGGCACAGAACACCACCGAGGAACAGATGAAGATGTTCCTCACGCGCCTTGGATTCGGCTCGCGCATGGTGATCACGGGGGACGTCACGCAAATCGACCTTCCACGGGAGCGCGCCTCGGGGCTGGTGCGTGTCGCGACGCTGCTTGAGGGTATCGACGACATCGCCATCGTCCGCTTCAACCGCGACGACGTGGTCCGCCATCGGCTCGTTCAGAAGATCGTGGATGCCTACCAGGCCGCTGAGGACCCACCTGCATGATCGACATTGAGATGGATGCCCAGATTCCCGTTGACGAGCAGGAACTCATCGCCCGCGCGCGGTGGGTTCTCGCACGGCTTGGGATCAGCCGCGCGAGCGTCGGGATCAGCGTCGTCGGCCCGGAGCGGATGGCGGAGATTAACGGCGATTTTCGCGACAAGCCGGAGCCCACCGACGTTCTCGCATTCCCGATTGACGGTGAGGATGGGGCAGGGGTGGTGGCCCAGTGGCCAACGAATGGCCCGCCGCCAGAGCTTGGCGACATCATCATCTGCCCGGACGCTGCTGAGGAACCGCTCGGAACGCTCGTCGTCCATGGGCTGCTGCATCTCCTTGGACACGACCATGAGGTCGACAGCGGCGAGATGCTGGCACTGCAAGACGAACTCGTGGAGGCCGCCCCGTGACCGATGAGCCCCCGAAGCCCGCCGAGGAGCAGGAAGCGCGCCCTCGCCGCCGTCTGCCCCTTGTGCGACTGAAGGCGCCAGGGGGGCCAGAGCTTCCGAAGCAAGGGACGCTGCGCTGGTCGTTTACGTGGGCGTTCGAAGGGCTCGTCTACGTCCTTCGCACCCAGCGCAACATGCAGGTTCATATGGCAGTCGCGCTACTCGCAGTCGTCATGTCACTGGTACTTGACCTCTCCCGCCTTGAGGTCATCGCCATCCTTGGCGCCGTCAGTTTCGTCATCGTCGCGGAGATGTTCAACACGGCGATCGAGGCGGCAGTGGACGCCGTCATTAGCGAGTTTCATCCACTCGCGAAGACCGCCAAGGACGTCGCTGCCGGTGCCGTGTTGGTGGCGGTTGTGAACGCGATCTCGGTCGCCTATCTCGTCTTCTACGGACGCCTCGCGGGGTCAGGACGAACCGCTTTGCGCGACATTCAGCGCGCACCGATCCACATTGTGGTGATTGCGCTCATCATCACGGTCATCCTCACCGCCGTGATCAAGGCGGTCACCGGCTCGGGGACGCCGCTCAGAGGAGGGTTCCCGTCGGGTCACGCGGCAACGGCGTTCTCGGCATGGACAGCGGTCGCATTTCTGGCGGCGCCCCTGCAGCACGCGGCCATTGTGAGTACCCTCGCCTTTCTGATGGCGGTCCTCGTTGCCCAATCGCGGGTCGAGGCTGGCATCCACAGCGCGCTTGAGGTGGCCGCCGGGGCCGTGCTTGGAACTGGTGTCACCGTCTTGCTGTTCCAAATTTGGGGATAGGTATCACCACACCGTTTCGGTCCGGCGTCGTCGCCCTCGCAGGCCGTCCAAACGTCGGCAAATCAACGCTTGCCAACGCACTCGTGGGCCGCCACGTAGCTGCCGTTTCGCCGCGGCCCCAGACCACTCGCCGCAGGGTCCTCGCGGTTGCGGATGGCCCGGACTGGCAGGCGGTGCTGCTGG
Organism: Thermoleophilia bacterium; assembly: GCA_043746815.1. Lineage (GTDB taxonomy): Bacteria > Actinomycetota > Thermoleophilia > Miltoncostaeales > Miltoncostaeaceae > JAYTQG01. The sequence goes on from JAYTQG010000055.1 coordinate 11,142, forward strand.
ATCTTCCCGGTTTTCAGACCCCTGCGGACAACCTGACGGAGCGCATGCAGCGTTCGGTGGACGCCGGGCTCGTCGACTGCGACGCCGCCCTGTTTTTGATCCACGCAAACGAGAATGTGGGCGGTGGCGACCGCTTCATCGCGGCCCGTCTCGCGGCGGCGAAGTTGCCGGTGATCGTCGTTGTCAACCAGGTTGACTTGGTGAAGCCCGACCGCATCGCGGAGTCCATCGCGGCGGTTGCTCCGCTCGTCGATTTCGTCGCGCTGCACCCCGTCAGCGCGCTGACGGGCGACGGCCTGGACGCGCTCAAGGAAGAGCTCGGCGGACTTTTGAAGGAGGGCCCACGCTTTTTTCCGAAGGGGATGGCGACCAATCAGACCGAGATGGAGATCGCCGCAGAGTTGATCCGCGAGGCCGCGCTCGAGCGCCTGCGTCAAGAGATTCCGCACGCGATCGCGGTGCAGATCGAAGAGATCGAACGCACGCCCAAGGGGCGCGTCATTCGCGGCTACATCATGGTCGAGCGTGAATCTCAGAAGATTGTCGTCGTGGGCAAGGGCGGGGCCATGATTTCCGCGATCGGTGCCTCGGCGCGTGCCCAGTTGGCGCGCCTTTGGGGCGGCGAGGTCCACACGGCCCTGACCGTGAAGGTTCGTCCGCGCTGGCGTCGCGACGACAGCATGCTCGACCGGCTTGGGATTTGAACCGCCGAGTCGCGGCGTGCGCGTTCACGGACGGGCACCGTTATAGTCACTCAGTGATTCGATACCAGAGCGCGAGACGCGGCTAGTGCGCCCCGAAGAACTCGCCAAAACGCTTGACCTGACGATCCTGAAGGCGAACCTCAAGCCCGCACAGATCGAAGCCGCCTGTCTTGCCGCGCGTGAGAACCACTTCGCTGCCGTCACCGTCGGCCCGGACCGTGTCGCCCAGGTGCGCGAGTGCATGTTCGGCTCGGACGTGAAGACCTGTGCCGTGATCGGCCTTCCCCACGGGGACTACACGCTCGCCGAGAAGTTGGCGGACGTCACGACCGCCGTCGCCGATGGCGCCGACGAACTCGACATTCTCCTGAACACCAACGCCCTTCGGCGCGGCAGCCTGATTCAGGTTCGGGACGAGCTGCTGTCCATCGTTCGGACGGCGCGTGCGCGCGCATCGGTGCGTGGCCGCGGCAACGTCCTTTTGAAGGCGATCGTGGACGCGCCGCTGCTGGACGAGAAGCTGACCCGCCTCGCTTGCAAGATCATCGTGGACGTCGAGTGCGACTTCGCTACCGCAGGCAGCTCGGCGACGATACCCCGCCTTCGCGATGTCGAGCTGATGCGGGAATGCCTGCCCGGTGAGGTGGGCGTCGGAGCGGGCGGCATTGCAAACTTGGACGCCGCCGAAGAGATGATCGGCGCGGGTGCGTCACGACTTGGCTCTGAGGCAGCTGGCGCCATCGTCGAGGCGTTCCTCGCCCGTAAGGGTTAGCCCAGTGGATGCCAGTAGCGTCCGGTTCGGCGAGGACGGGCTGGTCCCCGCAATCGTCCAGGACGCCACCACCGGCCGGGTCCTGACGCTTGCGTACATGAACCGCGATTCGCTCGAACGAACCATTGCCGAGGGGCAGACCTGGTTCTTTAGCCGCTCGCGGAATGAGCTGTGGCACAAGGGTGCGACAAGTGGCCACTTCCAGGACATCCGCGGAATGCGCCTTGATTGCGACAACGACGCGATCCTCGTGCGTGTGGACCAGACCGGCGCTGCGTGTCACACCGGCGCGGAGAGCTGCTTCACTCCCGAGGGGGACGGCGATTGGCACGAGCCCTTCGCCGCGCTTGCGGATTTGCAGCGGATCACCGACGAGCGCGCCCTGGCTGACCCGTCCGAGTCCTATACCGCGACGCTCCTCGCCAAGGGCATTGACACCGTCTGCAAGAAGGTCGGCGAGGAGGCCACCGAGGTCGCGATTGCGGCAAAGGGGGCCGAACACGACCGCGTGGTCGAGGAAAGCGCGGATCTCCTCTTTCACCTTGCGGTCCTCTGGAAGGCGAGTGGTGTGCGCGTCGAGGAGGTGACCCGGACCCTGGAGGGGCGTCGCAAGTGACCCCGACGGTGCGTCCGTCGCTGGCTGAGGTGCGCGCCCTGGGGCGCACGTCCGGCCAGGTTCCCCTCACCCACACGCTGATCGCGGACACGGAAACGCCCGTCAGCGCGTACCTCAAGTTGGTAGCGGCTGGGCAGCCTGCGTTCTTGCTGGAGTCCACCGAGGCCGCCGACAAAGTTGGGCGGTACTCGATGATTGGACTTGAGCCCCAGGCGGTGATCGAAGCCCGCGGGGACCGTCTAACGCTCACCCGCCCTGACGGGACCACCGAGCAGCTTGACGCAGGCGACCCCTTCGGCGCGGTTGAGGACGTCGTCGCGGCTGTTGGGATGAGCGACCCCCTTGACGCGCTGCCGTTCTGGGGTGGCGCGGTTGGCTTCTTCGGTTATGACCTGGTGCGACGTGTGGAGCGCCTTCCGAACGAGCCACCGGACGACCGCGGGCTGCCGGACATGTGGCTGATGATCACCGGACCGGTGCTGGTGTTCGACAACGTCGCCCGGACGCTGACGATTGTTGTTCCCTGTGCCCTTGGGGACTACGTAGATGCCCGCTACGCAGCTGCCACGGCCACCATTGCGGATCTGTTGGAGGGCCTGAAGGCGCCGATCCCGCGTCGTCCCCGGGGCAGTGGGCCGGCGCTTGGTCCGGTGACGAGTAACTTCACCCGTGAGGGGTTTGAGGCGGCGGTGGAGCGGGTTCGCGAGTACATCTACGCGGGCGACGCCTTCCAGGCCCTGCCCTCGCAACGGTTCTCGGCGACCCTCGGGATCGACCCATTTTCGGTATACCGGGGTCTGCGGGCGGTTAACCCATCGCCGTACATGTTCTTCGTGGACACGGGCAGCATGCAGCTGGCGGGTTCCTCGCCGGAGATGCATGTCAAAGTCACCGGCCGAGACGTTGAACTTCACCCGATCGCGGGAACGATTCGCCGTGGGGAGGACGAGGCCGCTGATCTGCGGTTGGAGGCGGAGCTCTTGGCGGACCCGAAGGAACGGGCCGAGCACGTCATGCTGGTGGATCTTGGGCGAAATGACGTTGGGCGCGTCGCCGAACCGGGCACCGTGGCCGTCAAAGATGTGATGGCCGTTCGGCGCTACAGCCATGTCATGCACATCGAGTCCAGCGTCGTCGGCCGCCTGCGCGATGGGCTCCGGGCGAGTGATGCATTGCGCGCAACGTTTCCGGCTGGGACGCTCTCTGGGGCGCCAAAGGTGCGTGCGATGGAAATCATCGACGAGTTGGAACCGACCAAGCGTGGCCCCTACGGCGGCGCGGTTGGGTATTTGGGCTGGAACGGAGACCTGGACACCGGCATCACCATCCGTACGATCGTCTGCGCGGATGGCATGGCACACGTCCAAGCGGGGGCCGGGGTCGTGGCCGATTCCGTTCCAAGCCGCGAGCACGTTGAGTCCGAGAACAAAGCTGCGGCGGTCTTTCGGGCCATCGAAGTCGCAGCGGAGCAGGCGGACTGGTAGTTAACCGAGCGATGGACGACGCCACCGGGACGCGCGTGATGCTTGTCGACAACTACGACAGCTTCACCTACAACCTCTTTCAATACCTCTCGGAGCTGGGCGCAGAGGTCATCGTTCACCGTAACGACGCCGTCGACCTGCCCGCGATCGAGCGCGCCGAGGCCACGCACCTGGTGATCTCACCCGGACCGAAGACGCCGGACGACGCCGGAATCTCCATGGACGCGATCCGCCATTTCGCGGGGAAGATCCCGATCCTCGGGGTGTGTCTCGGCCATCAGGCCATCGGCCAAGTGTTCGGGGGCCGGGTCATCCGCGGCGCCGAGCCGGTCCACGGCAAGACCAGTGAGATCACCCATGACGGACGAACGGTCTTCTCGGGTGTCGAGCAGCCGACGACGGTGACGCGCTACCACTCGTTGATCGTGGACCCTGAGGGTGCGCTTGATCTTGAGGTCAGCGCATGGTGTGACGGCGACATCGTGATGGGCCTTCGCCACCGGTCGCTTCCGATCGAGGGTGTCCAATTCCACCCCGAGTCGATCCTGTCGGGTGCCGGAAAGCAGATGCTCGGAAACTTTCTCGGAATGCGCGCATGAGCGCAGTCGGGGCAGCCCTCGAGCGCATCGTTGGGGGGATAAATCTCAGCCGCGAGCAGGCCGAGGGCGCGCTGAACGAGATTCTTGGCGGCGAGGTTGACCCCATCCAGATTGCGGGCTTTCTGGTGGCACTTCGCACAAAGGGCGAGACGGCCGACGAGATCGCCGGGATGGCAGCCGCGGTCCGCAGGGCCGCGACGCCCGTGACGAGTGCCCGCGGCCCCTTGGTGGACAGTTGCGGTTCGGGCGGAGGGCCGTCCACCTTCAACATCTCCACCGCGGTTGCGATCGTGGCGGCTGGTGCAGGTGCCCCGATGGCCAAGCACGGAAACCGCTCGGTGACCTCCGCCTGCGGGAGCGCTGACGTCCTCGAAGCGCTCGGCGTTCGGGTGGACCTCACTGCTGAGGCGGTTGGTCAGTGTCTCGACGAGGTTGGCCTCGCGTTCATGTTTGCGCCCAACCACCATCCAGCGTTCCGGCACGTCGGCCCAGTGCGCAAAGCCCTCGGCGTGCGGACGATTTTCAACCTGCTCGGTCCGCTGGCAAACCCGGCCGGTGCGCCGCGCCAGGTGATCGGTGTCTTCGACCCGGCCTACCTCGACCGGATCGGCGAGGCGTTGGCGGTGCTCGGTACTGAGCACGCCCTCGTGGTTGCGGCACGCGATGGAATGGACGAGATCTCGACAACCACCCAGACGGATGCGATCGAGGTGATCGACGGCGCGCCGCGCCGACTGGTGATCGATCCTCTGGAGTATGGGATTGCGCCTGCACCGCCTGGTTCGCTCGCAGGTGGCGACCCAGCGGCGAACGCCGAAACCATTCGCGCCATCCTCGCGGGTGCGCCGGGCGCCCCGCGGGACATCGTGATCCTCAATGCCGCGGCGGTCCTGTGGCTCTCTGGACTTGCGAGCGATATTTCCGATGGGCTGGGTGTCGCGACGCAGAGCATCGACAGCGGACTCGCAGCGGAGACACTCGACAACCTTGTTTCGACGACGCAACGCCTGGCGCTCTAGATGGCCACGTTCCTCGAAACGGTCGTGGACCGGACGCGCAAGGACTTGGAAGCGCGCAAGCACAATCTCTCGGAAGCGGCCCTCGAGGCCAGTGTCGACGGCCCCCGCCGCGAGCGCCCCTTCTCCGAAGCGTTGATTGCCGAAGGGATTTCCTTGATTGCGGAGATGAAGCGGGCAAGCCCGTCTCGCGGCCCAATTCGTCCCGGTGCTGAGGTCGCTGAAATCGTTTCCGCGTATGAGGCGTCCGGTGCTCGGGCGGCGTCAATCCTGACCGAACCGCACTGGTTCGGCGGTACCTTGGACGACCTCACGGCCGCCCGGGCGGCCTGCCGCCTGCCGTTACTGCGCAAAGATTTCATCGTCGAGCGCTATCAGCTATTGGAGGCGCGAAAGGCAGGCGCCGATGCGGTGCTCCTCATCGTGGCAGCCCTCGACCATGGTGATCTCCAACGGTTACTTGCCGAAGCGGGTGACCTCGGCATGGATGCTCTCGTGGAAGTTCACGACGAGGAAGACCTCGAAATCGCGATCGGATGCGGCGCCGAGGTGATCGGCATCAACAACCGGGACCTCAAAAAACTTGAGGTTGATGTCGAGACCACCTACCGCCTTCTCGCCGACATCCCCGCGGGCACCGTCGTCGTCGCCGAGTCCGGCATCGTTCACCGTGACCAAGTGCGAGACCTGGAAGACGCGGGTGTCGACGCGATCCTCGTTGGTGAGGCCATCATGGGTGCCGAGAATCCCGGGCTGGCCATCGAAACCCTCATGGGGTAGTAGGGGCAGACCCCCTTGACATCCGCGAAGCGGAGAAAAAGGGGTCAGACCCGGGTCAGACCCCAAAATGGGGTGGATTTAAAGGCTCTCCCCCGAATGGGTGAAATCGGAGAAGTCGACACCACCATCTTCTCCGCCCCAACGCCTTCGCTTCGTCCTGGGATGGCCAGATTGAGAAGCGCGCAGGAGCGCCGGGCGAGCTGACGAAGGTCTCAGAGCGGCGGAATCCTTCACGGGGTGTGCGATCCGCGGTCTGGGGGTAAAGCAATTGTCATGGCGCGATGATGGCCCGCGACGAGGGGTGTTCCGCCGTACACACTTGCCACGAAGCACACCACGTCATGCGAGGAACGAGGGGGGCGGGACATGCGCGCGACCAGAGGTATCGGAGTTGGCATCCTGTTGGCACTGGCCGGGTCGGGGGTCGCTTCAGCGGCCGATCCCGGTCCGGGGAAGGTGCAAGTTCGTAACGAACTGGGCGTCGCAGTCGGGGCGGACATTGCTGGAGTTGACGGGTTGGAACTTGCCGTCGAACGGATCAAGACGGGGGCGTTGGCCCGTGCAGATGCAACGAAGCCCTGGAGCGTTGTCGTCGGAGCGGGGACCTATGGCGACGCGCTGATCAACGTTCCAAACATTGCCGTCGCCCCAGAACCGGGCGCGGCGGTCGTGGTTACTGGAATCGGTGGCGCTGACAACACCGCAAAGGGATGCATTGACGTGACCCGCGGTGGCGTCACGATCGAGGCGATCACCTGTCGTGGTCAGGCTGGAAACGGCATCCAGGCCAGCATTCCGTTTAGCGAGGCGGGGGTCACGCTGCGCAACATCACGGTGGAGCAGGTTACGGCGAACGCAATCGAGATCACCGGTGGTCAGGGCGCGCTCATCGTGAATCCAACCATTACGGCCGCTGGGAACGATGGAATCAGCTTCATTCGCGCGAACGGTCCTGGGCCGTACCGCGTGGAGGGTGGCCTTATTCGCCAGAGTAAGAACGACGGCATCGACCTCCATGACGACACCCGAAACGTCCAGATCGTCGGGACAACCCTTGAGGCAAACACCGCCGACGGCATTCGCAGCGAGGACGCCGGAAATGCGGACCTCGTCGTCGACCAAGTGCACCTGAACCGCAACGGGAACGGCCTCTCGTTTGGAGGCGGGGCCCTGCGACAGGCGATCACGAACTCGGACGTCAGCGGGAGCGTTGGGAACGGCATTGTCTTAGGTGCCGGTACGGGTATCCAGGTGCGAAACATTCGCTTCGATGGCTCAAACGTCGGCGGCGACCTGCGCTTTTCGAACGACTCGCGTGCAGGTGGCGTCTACGACGGACTCACCTTCATCGATACGCCAATGTCCCTCCCTGGCGAGCCGAAGGGCGTTGTCATCACCGGCGCCACTGCCGCGCAACGCGCCACCCTGCTTCCGGTTCCGGCGAACTTCGTCGGGTTGAACCGCATCGTTCGCGTGCGAGACATCGATTCCAAGGCCTCCAGCGCCGTCACGCTGCGCTACAGCTTCGCCCCCGGTGAGCTCGCGGCGACACGCACCGGCTCCGTTCAGGTCTACGAGGATGATCGCCCCGCGAACGGCAACGTCTGGCAGCTCGTGCCCGGAACAGTCGTCGACCCCGCCGGGCCGGTGCAGGTAACGCTCTCCGATTCCCAGATCGCATCTGGCTCCGACACGCGCTTTGCGACCTACGCGCCGCTTGGAACGGTCAACCAGCCGCCCGCGCTCCGCCTCATTTCGCCTGGAAACGGCCAGGTGACCGCAGGACGAAAGGTCCTGGTGCGGGTTGGCGTCAGCGATGACGAACCCCTGCCCGCTGGTCAGCCTGTGCTCACGATCGACGGCCGACCCGTTGCTGGCGGCAAGGTGGGCGATGGCATCGGAAGTTGGTTGACGCCTGCGATCACACTCGGCCAGCATTCCGCGAGCGTGGTTGTCTCGGACACTCGCGGGCTGCAAGCGAAGGCCGACTGGGTCTTCACGGTCGTAAACGGCCGGCCGGACGCCATTGTGGCTGGCGCGGTTCCCGCACCGGGCGACACAATCGTCGAGCGTCCATTCACAACGATCCGGGTTGCCCTGCGTGATGACCTCCCGCCGAAGCTCCTGCGCCTCAGGATGCGTGTGGACGGCCAGCGTGTGAAGGTCACCAACCGCCGCGGGTACGCCGTTGCGCGCCTCGTCGGACTGGACCGCGGCAACCACCGCGTCATCATCACGGTGTTTGACCGAGCTGGACTTGGGAAGCAGCGTGGATGGCAGTTCCGGGTTGGAAAGCCGATTAGGTCCGTCTGACAGGTCCGGGCTCCGGCATCATGGTGACATGACCCCTTCGCCGGAGCCCGACCCCCTCGTTCCCGAGCCCCCTCGCCGTCGTCGAGCAATGATCGCCAGCGTGGTCGGGGCACTGTCGCTGCTGATGACGCTTCTCGTGGTCGGTCTGGTGCGTGGACAGGTCAACGTCAGCGGCAACGTCCTCGTCCCCGAGGCCCAGCGGTCCGATGCCGGACCGCTCGTACTTCCGCTGCTGAGCGATGGTCCACTCGGCAAGGCTGGCACTGACATTGACCTTGCCAAGTTCCGTGGTCGACCGGTGATCTTGAACTTCTGGGCGTCCTGGTGCACCGGCTGCCGTGAAGAGTCCGACACGTTGAATGCCCTCGCCGTGTCCGCGGGGAAGCAGGGAGTCGTTACGCTCGGGGTGAACACCCGCGACGTGCGCGACTACGCGGTGGCGTTCGCACGCGAGCAGAAGATGCCCTTCGCCTCGGTACGCGACCGCTCAAACGAGGTGTCCGATCGCTACTCGGTGGCCAAATATCCTGAGACGTTCGTGATCGACCGGAAGGGGCGAATCGCCGCTCATATCCTCGGGCCGATCAATGACCCGCAGCTTGGGGCCCTGGTTGTCAACGCCGTGGAGGCGGTGCTGTGAGTGGCCGTAGGTGGTGGGCGCTGGTGGCCACGCTGTGCCTACTTGTCCCAACCGGGGCACTGGGCCTGACCATCGACCAAGTCTCCCGGGACCTGCGTTGCCCCAGTTGCAACCTGCCGTTGAACGTCTCGGACTCCCAGGCTGCGCAACAGATGAAGGCGTTCATCGGGACCAAGATCGCCCTCGGGTGGGACAAGCAACGCATCGAGAACGCGATGGTTGACGACTTCGGACGCGATGTGCTCCTCAACCCGCCGAAAACCGGCTTTGACCTTATTGCCTGGGTGGTTCCCCCGGCGGTCGTGTTGGTCGGACTGGTCGCCATCGTCGGGGTGGCTCGTGGCTCGCGCCGTCCGAGCCGGATTGCTGTGACCGATGATCCCCCGCTGACGGACGACGAGCGAACGCGCCTTGACGCCCTTTTGACCGATCGCACTACGTAACGGTCGGCACGAACGAATGACGCCCTGGTAGCGAAGGTGTCACAATCTCGTCACAAGTAAGCAGTGAGGATGTCCGGGTACCCGGACGCGAGGAGTTGAAAACCATGGAACGCGACACAGATGACCGGCACGCACGTGGCCTGGACGCCCTGGCAGGGCTGACCGGTCGAGCCGCGGATGATGCCCTCGCCGGGCTTGGCGACCTGGGGCGATACATCGCCGAGTTCGCCTACGGCGACATTCACAGTCGCCCCGGACTGGCCCCGCGCGAGCGTCAGATCGCCACGATCGCGATGCTCACCGCAAAGGGTGGCTGCGAACGACAGCTTCGCCTGCACATCGAGGGAGCGCTCAACATCGGCATGAAGGTGCGCGAAGTCGAAGAGGTCATCATCCACACGGTGCCCTACGCAGGCTTTCCCGGCGCCATCAATGCGGTCACCCTCTTGCGCGAGGTTGCCAGCGAGCGGGAGCGTCACCTGCGCGAGGTGGCGTAGCCTTGCGATGTGAGCGACCGGGTGCGTATCGGGACAGCGTCCTGGACTGACCCGGAGTTCATCAAAGCGGGCTGGTACCCGCCCGGTGTCAAATCGGATGCCGCGGCGCGGCTTCGCTACTACGCGGAGCGCTTTTCGATGGTTGAGGTGAATGCCTCGTTCTACGCGCTGCCATGCGTGGCGACCACGACCGCATGGGCCGAGCGGGTGCCAGAGGGCTTCCGTTTTCATGTGAAGGCGCATCAGGTGATCTCGGGGCACGTGTGTGACCCCGCTCGCCTCCCCGAAGTGCTTCGGGAGCTGCCTTTTCATGCGGATGCGCGTGGACGGATTCGCCGCCCCAGCCGCGAGCTTCGGGACGCCGTGATTGAGGCCCTACTCGAGGCGGTTGCACCCCTCGGTGACCTCCTCGGCGCGATTCTGGTTCAGCTGCCGCCATACGTGGAGTCCGGCGTGGACACACGGGCGGAACTTGACCGGATTCTCGGTCGCCTGGCGCCCGCCCAGATCGCCGTTGAGTTTCGTCACCGATCGTGGGTGGCACCGCACGAGCGAGAGGAGGCGGAGGAACTCCTGGCGCGCCACAGCGCGGCCTGGGTGTGCGTCGACGCACCCCGGATTGACTCGCCGAGCGCGATGCCGCCGTTTGTCACCGTCACCAGTGATGCACTTGCGTACGTCAGGATGCACGGGCGAAACGGCGACACCTGGCATGGCTCGAAGACCGTCGCGGAGCGCTTTGACCATGTCTACGAGGACGACGAACTCGCCGAGTGGTTGGACCCCGTGCTTGAAATGGCTGAGCGGGCGCAGGAGGTGGCGGTTGTCTTCAACAATAATTCCAAGGACAACGCGCTCGTGTCAGCACACCGGTTTGGCGAACTCCTCGGGCTCCGTGGTCGCTAGCCGACTCCTCACCGCGGTCACCATCGTCCTGGGTGGAGTCAGCTTCGCCACGGCCACCGGGCAGGGACGCGCGCTTGACTACCTCGCCGCCCATCAGGACCCCACGACGGGGGGCTACAGCTCTGGGGATCGCGGTGACACTCGCGTGCAGAGTGCATACACGCAGTGGGTGGCGATCGCCGTCGCCGCGGCGGCGGAGGACGCGAGCGCCTGGAGCGCGGGTACGGCGTCGCTGCGCCAGGCGGTCGCCGCGAGCGTAGGACGGGCGACCGCCACGGGGGACCTTCTGCGCGGGACCCTCGCAGTGGCCTTGAGCGGTGGCGATCCACGTGCGACCGCAGGACGAAACTTGGTGGCTGAAATCCTCGCCCGCCAGGCGGCCGAGGGTGGCCTTGGCCCCGCCACCGGTGACGCTGTTTGGGCGATCCTTGCGCTCCGCGCCGCGGGCGGGGCGGATGTCGAGCCAGCAATTCAGGCGGCTGCTGCGGGGCTCGTCCAACGCCAAGCACCCGATGGCGGGTGGCGGTCGGATCCCGGCCAGCCGAGGACCGACGCGATTGCAACGGCCGCCGCGATCCAGGGGCTGGTGGCCTCGGGGATGTCAACCGGCAGCCCAGAACTGAAACGCGCGGCGACGGCGCTTCGCGCATTCCAACGCGCCGATGGGGGGTTCGGTGCCAGCGTCGGGGAGGCCTCCGACGCGCTCACCACTGCCTGGGCGACGACTGCCCTTCGGTCCCTCGGGCGCGACCCGGCGGCAGTGCCGTGGAACCGGGGCGGGGGACCTGCTGCCTACCTACTCGCCCTTCAACAGGCGGACGGTCGTATGGCATACCGCCCGGGGCAGGAGGCAGCTCCTGTGTGGACATCGGCGCTCGCCAGCATCGCCCTCGCGGCGCGCCCGCTGCCGGTGCTCGCCCCCCGAGGGGTCGCGGCTAACCATGGCCCACGGATTGTCGCTCGGCGACCCGCGCCCGGTGGTTCCGGTCGGGGTGCGGTCATCATCCGGTACCGAGATCACGCTGGTGGGACCGGCGTCGATCCGGCGAGTGTCCGTATCCGTATCGACGGGCGCGACCAGACCGCAAACGCCGCCGTCACCGCATTCTCGCTCTCGCTGACGGTTCCTAGTGCGGGGCGTCACACGATTCGAGTGGACCTCGCGGACCGTGCCGGAAACCGGCGGACGTCCGCTTGGCAGGTCACTGTCGAGTAATGCGCGCTACAATCCGGACCGCAGTCCACTTTAACGCTTGGAAAGGCCCCCGCGATGATTACCCTGACCGATCGCGCACGTACAAAGCTCACCGACCTGATCGCGAGTGACGGCGAGCCAGACCAGGGCCTTCGCGTCAAAGTCATCCCCGGCGGCTGCTCCGGCTTCGAGTACGCGATGTCGTTCGATCATCCCGCCGACGGCGATCAGGTCGTCGAGGACAACGGGGTCCGCGTCATTGTCGACCGCTACAGCCTGCCGTACCTCCTCGGTACCGAGTTCGACTATGAAGAGGGCTTTCAGGGCGCCGGGTTCAAGATCTCAAACCCGAACGTCACCTCGGCCTGCGGCTGTGGGAAGAGTTTCCAGGCGTAGGTTACGAGACGACGTCCCGAAGGGTTGCTATCGGAAATGAGCGGAGCAGGGTGACGCCTGCGCCCCGTAGGTGGAACGTCAGTCGGTAGTTGCCCGGTGGGACGGTGTTCCCGCCCAATATCCGAATGTAGTTGACCCCTGCGCTGGCCGTCACGAGAAGCGGCCGCCGCCCGCCGATCGCCACGGGCTTGCCATTTGCCCCCCGAAGTCGAATCGACAGGTTCGCCCGGGCGGGCAGCGCGATCCGAGCGATGGTTCCCACGCTCCGAGCCGCATCACAGTTACCCGTCACGCAACCGGATGAGAAGCGGGTGCGACTGAGACTGATGTCCGGCGCCTCGACGGCCGGAGCGGTGATCGCGGGATTCACAAGGAGCGTGAGGGGAGAAGTTTGCAACTCGCCGTCCAACACCCCGGGGGCCTGGTTGATCGCGACACGCCCGTCGGGCAGCTCTCTCGCCGCGCTGGGCGGCCCGCCCGCCGTCGGATAGCGCCACAGTTCATCGCCCGTCGACGAGAGGGCGATGACCCCGCCCGCTTCGTTGATGTACACGTTGCCCGTCGGCCCGACCGACAAGAGGGAATTCGCGATGTGAGACCAGCGAACAGCGCCGCTGGCGAGATCGACGGCAACGACCTCGGGTCGGCGCTGCAGCAGGAGTGGGCGAGTCGGCAGAAGGATCTGGCCGTGTGCTGGGTCGGCAAAGGAATCAGGAACGTCCGACACCTGGTTTGCAAGTGCCAGACTCCAACGCTCATTCCCTGAGTGATCAAGGGCAAAAATCTCCGGAGTGAGTGGGGCGGCCGATCTCGAGACGATTCCCGTCGCGAGGACTCCGCCACCCGGAAGGCCAGCGAGGGCAGCGATTTCCCCCATGCCGGGCCGGTCGTGCCGCCATGCAACCTGGCCATCAGCAACGCGCACGCCAACGAGGCTTCGTTGGTCGCGTTCGGGATCGGCCGGAGCGGACCTCAGGGAGACCGCAACGATGTCTCCGTCGCCCGCGATGGAGGGAGGGAAGAATGCACTGGCCGCGTCGGGCCCCCTGGAGAAGGTCCATTTCGTCGTTGCCTTGGGTCCGATGGTGCGCAGACGCAGTGAGAACTTGGGTCCCGTGTCCACGCACAATGCGGCGTTGATTGTTACGCCTGGGCAGCCTGCCCCCGCCACCCCGGTCTGGGTGAACGTGTTCAGTCCATGAGGACCGAGGGGGCCGTAGCTCCCACTCGTTTGCAACCGAATTGGCTGTGGGACCCCAAGACAGGCGTCACACCTCCAGACGGTGGTTGTGTTCCAACGTGGCACCCCATCCAACGAAAATCGGATGGCGGTCGTTCTCCAACGCGTGGGCGCCTTGGTCGTGAGTTCCACTCGGTCGGCGATGACGACAACGCCGTGGCCGTCCGAGGTGAGATGGACCGAACCTCCGGGGCTCGGGACTGGCCATCCGGGAACGACAGCCGGTGTCGCGCTCGCGCTTGTCACCACGGACAACGAAGCGAGCAACACAAATAGAAGAGAGCGACCGCCCATCGCGAGAGCATGACGTCTTGCCGCAGGGAGCACCAATCGGGCGGGTGTTCGCCTAGGCGCCGAAGTCCGTTGTGTAGACCGACTTCTCGCAGTCGCCGTTGCCGATGGAGGCCACACCAACGAGGGTGTACTTCGGTGAGAGGAGGTTTGCTCGGTGGGCCTGACTATTCAGCCACAGTTCGATGACCTGTTCGGCGGTCTTGCCGCAGCCGTCGATCGATGCCAAGTTCTCAGCCATCGGACGGTTCTTTCCGAAACCGGCGGCAATGATCCGCGTCCAGAACGGCTTCCCGCCAGGGCTGTCGTGCGTCAGTTGATGCTGGCCCAGGAGGTATGCACTCTGGCGGCGCGCGGCCTTCAGGAGTGGCGACGACGCACGCAGTGGCTTCAGTCCATGCTCTGCCCGGGCGGCGTTCATCCCAGCGAGCAGTGCCTGCTCCATTGGAACCTCCACCGTCGCCGCGCTTGCACCGCTCGCACCGATGGTGATCGCTCCCGCCACCAAAACCGCCGTCGCTTTACCCATGTCCCTTTCATCGGCGACGCGACCAGTTTTCTCAACCCCTCAATTTCGTGTAACCGAAACCGGTCCCGGCAGGTCTCTGGGAGTAGTTGCCGTATGTACCGACGGCAGCCAGCCACGGGGACCGTGGCTTCACACCGGAAAGGATTACCCGCACATGGGCCTTATGCAGGAGTTCAAGGCATGGATTACCAAGGGCAACCTCCTCGAGATCGCGATCGGTCTCGTTCTTGCCCTCGCCTTCACGAAGGTGATCGACGCATTTGTGAAGTACCTTGTCACCCCACTTCTCGGGGCGATTGGTGGTTCGCCGAACTTCGACAACATTAAGTTCCACATCAATGGATCTGAGTTTGGAATCGGTGCATTCCTGAATGCGTTGATCGCGTTCCTGATTATCGGGTTTGTGCTCTTCATGGTCGCGAAGGCCGCGATGAGGATGATGAAGGACGCTCCACCCGAGCCGGACGCGCACCTTGAGGTGCTGAAGTCGATCGAAGCGAAGATCGCCCGCTAGGAGGTCGGCACCCCGGTGGACCTGGGAGAGGCATTCTGCCTCCCCGGTCCACCCGCGGGCTACGGGTCCGAGGTTCTTGACGCCGGGGCTGACTGGTTTGTCAGCTTTCGGCGGGCTTTGGTCGTCGTCCGCCCCGCTATCAGGGCGTCCGCACGGAGGGAATCGATCGCCGCGCCACCCTGGGTTGTCCACGGCTGAAGTGGCGTTCCGCGTTCCGCGCAGTCAGTGATCGCTGCGGACGCACTCTGGTCTGTGGCGAGATGAGGGAACAGCTGGGTGCAGATGCGCGCGAAGGTCGCCAGGCCACCAAGATCGGCGGTCGCGAGCGGACCAGCGGCCATCCACCGCGGGGCGAGGCCATCGGCAACGGCGGCATCGATGTCCTCCGCGCTCGCGACGCCCGTCTCCAACATGTGGAGGCATTCACGAAGGACAGCGAACTGGATGCGATTCCAGATGAAGCCGGGGACGTCACGCCGGACGACAAGGGGTGTCTTTCCGATGGTCGCAGCGAGGTCGACAAGGGCATCGGTAGTCGCCGTTCCAGTTTGGGGGCCAGGGATCACCTCGACGACCCCGGTGAGGTGGGCGGGCTTGAGGAAGTGAAAGCCGGCGAAGCGCTCGGGTGCGCGCAGCCCGGCTGCGAGCGAGCCGATCTGCAGGCTCGACGTGTTCGTCAGGAGGAGCGCCTCAGGCGTCAGCCAAGGTTCGATGGTCGTGTAGAGGGCGTGCTTCGCCGTGAGGTCCTCCGCGATCGTCTCCACAACGACGTCGGCCGTGGCGAAGGCACGCTCCGTGATGGAGTCACCCTGAACGACGTATCCGCTCAGAGTGATCGCCCGTGCCACAGCATCGGCCGTGCGGCCGGGGTCGCGGCCAAGGATGGCCACTTGGAGTCCGGCGGCCGCGAAGGCAGCCGCAATTTCGGGCCCCATGGAGCCGGTCCCGATGACGATCACCTTTGTGCTCATGTGCGAAGGATAGTTCTGCGCGGCACGACCCTCACCAGGCGGAAGGTTCCGGCGCGACCGCCTCACCCAGCCGACGTACCCGGTCGCAGTAGCGTCGTCACACATCGCGGTGCCGAACCGCCCACTGGGTTTCAAGGTGCTGCCGTCCAAGGGGGGCCCGTGCG
>JAYTQG010000056.1:0-27090 GCA_043746815.1 Thermoleophilia bacterium
CGCTGGCAACTCGGCCAGTGAACGTCCGGCGGCCGCCTTCGCGTCCGAGGCCCAGCTACCCAATGGAACCCTCCATCTGAAGCTCGATCAAGCGGTTCAACTCGACCGCGTACTCCATCGGAAGTTCCTTCGCGATTGGCTCGATAAAGCCGCGCACGATCATCGCCATGGCGGCCTCCTCCGAGAGCCCACGGCTTTGCAGGTAGAAGATCTGGTCGTCGTTGACCTTCGAGACGGTCGCCTCGTGGCCGATTGACGTGTCCTCTTCCTGGATGTCCATGTAGGGGTAGGTGTCCGAGCGGCTGTCATCGTCGAGGAGCAGTGCATCGCAGACGACCGAGGCCTTCACCCGCTTGGCGCCGGGCTCCACCTTCACGAGGCCGCGGTAGCTGGTGCGTCCGCCGTCCTTCGAAACCGACTTGGAGACGATTGTTGAGGACGTGTCCGGAGCGACATGGACCATCTTCGCGCCCGCGTCCTGGTGCATCCCCTTCGAGGCGAAGGCGACCGAGAGCACCTCGCCGCGCGCGCCGCGACCGGTCAGCCAAACGGCCGGGTACTTCATCGTGACCCGCGAGCCGAGGTTGCCGTCAACCCACTCCATCGTGGCGTTCTCGTGGCAGACGGCGCGCTTGGTGACGAGGTTGTAGACGTTCGTCGACCAGTTCTGGATCGTCGTGTAGCGGCAGCGCGCACCCTTCTTAACGATGATTTCGACGACCGCCGAGTGCAGCGAGTCCGACGAGTAGACCGGTGCGGTGCACCCTTCCACGTAGTGCACAAACGAGTCGGGCTCGCAGATGATGAGGGTCCGCTCGAACTGGCCCATGTTTTCCTGGTTGATCCGGAAGTAGGCCTGCAACGGGATGTCGACCTGCACGCCCGGCGGGATCCAGATGAACGAGCCACCGGACCAGACGGCGCTGTTCAGCGCGGCGAACTTGTTGTCCCCAGGGGGGATGACCGTCGCGAAGTACTCGCGGAAGAGATCCGGGTGCTCGCGCAGCGCGGTGTCACAGTCGGTGAAGATGACGCCCTTGGCGGCGAGGTCTTCCTTGATCGAGTGGTAGACAACCTCGCTCTCGTACTGGGCGGAGACGCCGGAGAGGAACTTGCGCTCGGCCTCCGGGATGCCCAAACGGTCAAAGGTCTTCTTGATGTCCTCGGGGACGTCATCCCAGTCGCGACCCTGGCGGTCGGACGCGCGGATGAAATAGAAAATGTCCTGGAAGTCCATCTCGCTGAGGTCGGCACCCCAGTTCGGCATGGGCTTGCGGTCGAAGATTTCAAGCGCGCGGAGACGAAACTTCGTCATCCACTCGGGCTCGTTCTTGAGCGCCGAGATCTCGCGGACGACCTCTGGGTTCAGCCCCTTCTTGGGCGTGAAAACCGAGGTTGATTTGTCGTGCCAGCCGAACTTGTACTGGCCCATTCCTTCGAGTTCCGGCGGCGTCGTTGTCGACACGGTGAGCTCCTAGCGCGGCGTTCCGCTTCGCAATTCCTTCTATAGGCTACCGACGTAGCCGGAACTCCGGTAGTGCTGCCTGCCTTTCGGCTATCCTGACGACGAACTTATGAGACTGAGGCAGCGATGAGCGCCCCCGAGCAATCGGAACTTGAGCGCGACATTCAACGCCTGGCCGGCGGGCTGGGCGATCCCACGCGCCGACGGATCTTCTTCATCGTTCGCGAAGCCGGTGGGCCCCAGACGAAGGATGATGTCGCCGCTGAGGCCGGGATCGACCGCCGCCTCGCCGGGTTTCACCTCGACAAACTTGTTGAGCAGGGGTTCCTTGCGGCCGACTTTGCACGAACGGGGGCCAAAACCGGTCCTGGTGCTGGCCGACCTGCCAAGCGCTATCAGCTCGCCGACGCCGAACTCGCGGGCGGGCTTCAGGAACGCCACTACGAGGTGCTCTCGCAGCTCCTCCTCAAGGCAATGTCTGAAGGGGGAGATGGGGACCCACAGGCGGTGCTCGAACGGGTCGGCCGAGAGTTTGGGGAGGAGATCGGCCGAGCGGAACTTGCCGCGGGTCGGCGTTCTCACAACGGCGACGCGGCTGAGGTAGTCGGGGATGTCGTGCGCCTCCTGTCCCGCTATGGATTCGCCGCTCGCGCCGAGGGCGAGGACAGCATCCGCGCATGTGCGTGTCCGTTTGAGGAGATGGCCTTCCTGGATCCCGCGCGTATCTGTGGTCTGGATCGCGCCATCTGGTCTGGGGTGCTGGCCGCGTTTTCTCCCGAGGCCCGAATTGACGAGAGCACGGCTCGCGCGCGGGGTGACGACGCCTGCGTCGCCCATGTCGTGACCGCGTAGCGTCTGCACCGCCCTCAGCGCCCCGCGAGCACCTGCGATCATTCCCCCCATGAAGACGATCTTGACTGCGCCCTGGCGCTTTCTAGCGCGACGGGTTCGGCTGCTTGAGGTCGACTCGCTCGTTGTTGCCTCCCTGATGCTCGGCTACGTCGTGGCGATGATCTGGGAGGTTGTTCTCGGCCATTTCGGCTTGCGTTTCTACCTCGCGATCGCCGCGTTGGTGATTACCGTGGTGGTCTTCGCGGTCTCACCATCGTTTCTGCGACGCTCGCCCGGATGGATGTCGACGGTACTCGTCGGGACCTTCGTCGCCTTCCTTGTCGAGAGCTCCATCACATCGACCTATGGATCTGGGCGCGGCCTGTTCTTCGCCTCCGCGGTGCCGATCCTGGCGATCGTCCTCTCGCTCTCGCTTCACGACATCATCTTTCGGCACGCAAAAACGGCGGAGCCTGAGGCCTGATCTAACCCCGAGCGGCGAGGACTGCAGCTCGCGCCGCCATTGTGTCCCGTAGGGCGGTGAGGCTCGGATAGGCGGTCATATCCATTTGAGTCTGCGTGGTGCGAAGTAGAGCCGGTGCCGCTGCCATGTCGGCAATCGTGTACGTCCCGAGGACGGTGCCGTTAGTCGCGACGAGTTGTTCAAAGGTGGCCATCATCGGCGCGATCTCCTCGGCGGCCACCACTGCGCCCTCGAGGTCGATGGGCTTCGCGTTCCACCCAACTCCCGGAACGAAGCCCATCGCAAGCGCTTCGACACGAAAGAGGGCCGGACGAAAGGTGATTGAGAAACGGTCCAAGAACTCGTCAACCCGAGCGGCCCCGGCCGGATCGGTGGGGTAGAGGTCATCTCGGCCAGCCGATCGCGCGAGGTATCGCAGAATCGTGTTCGATTCCGCCAGATGAAACGTTCCGTCCACCAGCGTCGGAATTCCACCCAGGGGGTTGACCGCCAAGAGGGCACCCGGACGGGGCCGGGTGAACGGAACATGGCGGAGCTCATGTGGAGCGCCGAGTTCGGCCAGCAGAATTCGCACCTTCAGCGCGTTCGAAGATTGGGTGTTGTCGTAAATGATCATGGCGCGAGGGTGTCGAAACCGCGATGAGCTGTCAAGCCCGTGCGCTCCTCTTGGACGCCGACCTCACGCTTCGCCTGGGCGTGATCACCGTTCTCGATCCGTTGCCCAACGAGGTGCGGGTTCGCGTCCGCTGGGCCGGAGTTGGTGATGCGGATTTGGCGGTCATTCGGGGCGGCGCTGACCTCCGAGCGTGGCCTGCGGTCCTCGGCCGGGAGGTCATGGGTGACGTGGACGCGGTGGGGAACGGCGTCGTCGGCCTCGAACCCGGACAGCCCGTCGTTTTAGACCCGCGAGTCCCTTGCCTGGCGTGTCAGGGCTGCGCCGAGGACCCTAACGCCTGTCGCGACCCAGGAACCCTGGGCCGTTCGCTCCCGGGAGGCTTCGCGGAATTCGTGACCGTTCCCGAACCGATGGTGCACGACATTCCGGAGTCGATCGATGGGGCCCTTGCCATCTTGGCCGCGCCGCTCGCAGTTGCGCTCCACGTCATTGGTGGACTGCTCAATGGGAGAGCGCCGATTGTGCTCGCTGGCTATGGCACGGTCAGCGCACTGATCAACCTGGAACTCCGACGCTCCGATCCGGAACGCGAAATTGTGGTGGTGGAACGTGATTTGACCCGCGCGGCGGTCGCTGAGGCCCATGGTGCCACGGTGGTTGACGGACTCGAGCTGTGCGGCGAGGGTGTGATTGCGAGCGCTAAGTCGCCGCCAACACGGTTCACCAACCAGTTTCCCCTCGCGATTCAGCGCCTTGTCGACGAGCCGATGCGCTACCGCTCGGTGATCACCGAGCACGTCGCAATTCTTCGGAGCCCCGCCCGCGTCGCCTCCGAGGCACACCAGCCAAGGGCCGTCGGGCTTCTCCTGGCGCTCTAAAAAACCTCGCGGTTTCGGGCAAACAGGACCGACATCCATCCCATGAGCCCCGCAGTGACCGCAGCGGCCACAGGGTCGGCTCCGCGTCCGTTGGTTGCCGCGTAGACGGCGTCAACGGCCATGGCAACGCCGATCAACCCGAACATGCCCGCGCCGATCCAGTTCGCCCAACCCTTTGGCCGAAAGCGCTGAATGCCGGTTTCAACGATCTTGCGCTCGTAGTTGCGACGCCGTCCGCCCGACTTTGGTTTCTCGTCAGTGCGTTTTCCGATCTGTGCCATGGCGAGATCGTACCAAGGAGGGCGGTGGTAGCCTGCGCCGCGTGGACGGACCTCCTCGACGCGTGATCGCAGACGCCGGGCCCACCGAGGCGCGTCCCCCCTTCCGGTTCAGTGTGCGCCAGCGCGTCCACTTGCATGACACCGACGCGATCGGAGTCGTGTACTTCGGCAACTGGGCGCGTTTTGTGGAGCAGTCGGTGGTGGCCTACCGGCAGCACCTCGCGCTCGATCCCATGGGAGCGTCCGGCCATCATTACCTCATCCGGGCGTATGCAGTGGACTTCCATTCATCGGCTTTGCTGGGCGACGAGATCGAAATCTTCGTTCGGTGCGCGCATATCGGCCGCAGCAGTCAGGCCTTCGAAGCCAGGATCGACCGCGGGGATATGCATCTCGCAGACGCGAGGCTGACCGTTGTGGGCGTAGATGCGTACGGGCCGAACGCGCAGTCCACGCCGGTGCCCGACGAGATACGTCAGGCAATCGCCGCCTTCGATCCTCCCGCGTGACGCGGATTCTTGGCGAAGATCCGGTTCGCCTGGCGGCTGCGGGTCTCAATCTGGAGCGACTGCGAGCGATCGAGCGCGACGTTGAGGCTCAGCTCGAGCTTCCGCCGGGTCCACGACTGGATGCCCACGTTCACCTCGGGCGTGACGCAGATGGGCACGAGCTCTCGCCAGACGGACTGATTGCCGACCTCGACCGGTTCGCCGTTGACACCGCTGTCGCGTTTCCCGCCAATGATCCGGGAAGTGACGGTACCTTCACCGTGCCGAACACCATGGTCCTCGACGCGGCGCGTCAGACGCCGGACCGCATCATTCCGTTCGTTCGACTTGACCCCGCGACGGCTCACGAGGGGTCACTGGTGGAATGGCATGCCCGCGGCGCTCGTGGACTCAAGCTCCACCCGGTTGCGCAACACACTCGGCCCGAGGGACCGGAGACGGTCGCGCTTGTCAGCGCGGCTGGCGAGCTCGGAATTCCGGTGCTCATTCACGCAGGCTTCGGTGCGCGTCCGCTTGCTGAGCCGCTTTTGGCGCTCACGGCTCAGTGCCCACGCACGGACCTGATTCTGGCCCACGGGGGCAGAGGCGACGCCCGGGCGCTCCGGGATGCGTTCATCGGCAACCCACGTGTGGCCTTCGACACATCATTGGCCACCATTGCCGACCTGGTCGAGTTGCCGCCGGATCAGCTCGTGTTCGGATCGGATCGCCCCTACGGGGACCTTCTTTCGAACCTCGTTCTCGTCGCCGGCGCTGCCCGTCATGCGGGCTGGACCGAGGGCGAGTTCGCAGGTGTTCTAGGGGGCAATTTGGTCCGGTTTTTCAGCCGGTGAACCGCGCACAGGCCCTTCGCACAATCATGTTCGCGGCGCCCGCCGAGATGGCCCTTGTACGGCGCGACGCCGTCGCGGCGGCGCTCCTTGTGCAAGCTGCACGGGCGGCTGCCGACTCACCTGCAGAGGTACCCCTGCGCGAAGCGGCAACCATTTGCCGCACCCTCGACCTCGTTGACGCCGGTCCGGACGCGTCAGCGGCTCGAAAAGTGGTGCTCGCGCTGACGCGGATCGCGCTGCATGAGGCAGGTGAAGCGGGCCTTTAGGTCAGGCTCGCCTGGCCCGGGATTTCCACGGATTCCCCAGACACTGCAAGCAATGCCGCGAGGGACGCGGGGTCCAGCGGACGAGCAAAGTAGAAACCTTGAGCGAAGTCGCATCCGAGATCCCGGAGGTCGGCGAGCTGTTCGATGTCCTCGACGCCTTCCGCCACCGTCCGGAGGCCGAGCATTCCACCGAGGCGAACCATCGCCGCGGAGAGATCAGAACGGCGCGAGTCGCCAGGCAGGTCGGCGATGAACGACCGGTCGATTTTCACGACATCCACCGGGAGGCTGCCGAGGTACGCCAACGACGAGTACCCGGTGCCGAAGTCGTCAATTGCGAGCCGGACGCCGAGGGCCTTCAGCCCGTTCAAACGTGCGACGGCCATGTCGGCGTCGTGAATCAGGGCGCTCTCGGTCAGTTCAAGGATGAGCGAGTTCGGTGGAATCCCACTGTCGGCCAGTGCGTTGGCGACCTCGTCGATCAGGCCTGGGCGCTCCAACTGACGCGCTGAAACATTGACACTCATGGAGATCGGACCGGCTGCCGCGAACTGCGTGTGCCAGACAGCGGCCTGTCGGCAAGCCTCCATGATGACCCATCGACCAATCGGGACGATCAGACCGGTTTCCTCGGCGAGCGGGATAAATTCGTCGGGTGGCACCAGCCCCCGCTCGGGATGCATCCACCGCAGGAGTGCTTCCACGCCCACGATGCGCTCAGGGGTGAGGCCCATAATCGGTTGGTAGTGAAGGACGAACTGTCCACGCTCAAGCGCGCGCCGGAGGTCATCCTTCATGTCCAGACGGGACCGGACCGCACGGTGCATGGCCGGATCGAACAGCTCCCACCGCGACGTGCGACTTTGCTTTGCGGCGTGGAGCGCCATCTCGGCGTTCCGGATCGACGGTTCCGGATGATCAGATCCCGGTACGGCGAGCGAGATGCCGATGCTCGCGTGGACCACAATCTCGCGTTGATCGACTGAGAAGGGCGCATCGAAGAGGGACACGAGGCGCTCGGCCTGGACGAGCGCGGCCATCTCGTCGGGAGTCCCCCTCAGCATGAGCGCGAATTCATCCCCACCGAAGCGGGCGCTGAGGTCATCGGGACCAAGACAGTTCGACAGGCGACTGGCGACGGCCCGCAGGAGGCGGTCCCCGGCTTCCTTCCCGAGACTGTCGTTAATGGTCTTGAAGTCGTCAAGATCGACCAGAAGGAGGGAAAGTGAGCCGTGCGCGTCGGCGCAGTCCGCGAGGGCATCTGCAACGGCAGTCTCGAAACCCGCCCGGTTCGCAAGCCCCGTGAGCGCGTCACTAAAGGCACGGCGACTCAGTTCACTCTGGATCGCTTCGCGTTCGGTCACGTCGCGCATCGTCAGCACAACGCCATTGACGTTCGTGTCGTCACGGAGGTCGGCACCCGTCGCCTCGACGTGGACAGTTCGTCCGTCGCGATGTTGCATGCGCCACACCCGGCTGCTCGTCACCTCACCCCGGGCGAGCGTCTCGCGCACGCGGTCGCCGTCCGTTGGATCGACGAGATCAGAAAACTCCATGCCCGCGAGGTCGTGCGCACGGAGTCCAAGGGCGCGACCCGTTGAGGGGGACGCGTACGTAATCGTTCCGCTCGCGTTCACGACAACCACGAGGTCCGACGAGTTCTGGACGACCGTTCTGAATCGGCCTTCGCTGTCGCGAACGGCATCCATGATTCGCCCACGCGAGCGTTCAAGACGCTTCCAAACCAAGATTCCGACGCCGAGAAGGGCGGTGACGAGCGCGCCGAGAATCATCACCAGGCGGTTTGCGATTGCGCTTGTCGTTCGGCGGGAGGCGCTCTGAACTTTCTCGTTGGCGCGTGACCAGAGGTGGATCGCGCCCTCATACTCACGAATGATTTTGAAGGTGTTGGCTTCGAGGTCGCCTGGGACAATTGCGCCGCGAGGAATCAGCCGACCGAGCGCGATCACCGAGGTCATCGGCCCGTGAAGCGCCCGAACGCGGTCGACCGCCTGCCGCTGCGCTGGCGTCCCACCGGCGTCTCCACTCTGCACAAGGCTCCACGATTGCTCGTTGAGCGCAGTCATCCGGTCGAGCAGGCCGGCCGGGAGGTCTCCTCGCCCGGACAGCCGGTACTGCCAGAAACTGGTCTCTTCTTGCTGAATCGCTTCGCGAATGGACACCAGGCCGCTCTGGACGGCCGCTTCGCGCTCCCCGGCCGAGCCTTCCGCCGCGATGCGTTGGCCAAAGAACGCGGTGAGGGTGACCGCGAGGAGTCCCGTGAGGAGCATCACGCCGAGCTGCGCGCGCTGAAGGCGACGTGTCCGCGTGACGGCCTGAAGCCAGTCCGTGCCCTGACTCCTCGTGTCGACGGGGAGCGGGGACCTCGACATTTCGGTACTCACTACACATAAAGATCGGCAGACCCCGAGTGTTTCGTAACCGCCGATTGCGACCTTCGACCGCGCTGGGTCCCTCAGAACATCACCGGTGTCTCAATTCAACCCCGCAGCTGCCCCAGGGTCGGTAACTTCCCGGAAAACGTATGTGCCAGGAGAGCCGTGGACGCCATTCAGATGCAGGTCTTGGCCGCGAATGCTGACTTCTACGAGGCGCTCGAGCGCCTTGACCTGGGGGACATTCTCTCCGCGTGGGATTCGGAGGGTCCGGTTTCGTGCGCACATCCCGGCGGTGGGTGGCTGCACGGCTGGGCCGCCGTGGAGGAATCGTGGACGGCGATCGTCACGAACACGGAGTACATCGAGTTCCAGATCGAGGGCGCCCAGGTCCATGTGGAGGACCCCGTGGCCTGGGTGACATGCACCGAGCGGGTCACCAGCAGCACCCCCGCTGGGAAAGTGGAGGGCCGAATGGCCGCGCTCAACCTCTTCGTCCTGACCCGCTCCGGGTGGCGACTGCGGCTACATCACGCCTCGCCGATCATTCGAATGGACGCCGACGAGTAGGTCGTCCGGGTACTACGCCTTTTCGGCGAGGTACTTCTGGACCATCTTCTCCGCGACGTCACTGCCTTCCTCGAAGAAGGCCCGGTTGATCTCCTTGAAGACTTCCCACTGCGCCGGAACATCGTCCTCGGCCAGGGTGGCGTCAACGGGGCAGGCCTCAACACAGGCATCACAGTCGATGCATTCGGCGGGATCGATGTACAGCATCGTCGCCGTGTCGCCGTTTTCCTCGCCAGGCGACGGGTGAATGCAGTCCACGGGGCAGACATCGGCGCAGGACGTGTCCTTCGTGCCAATGCAAGGTTCGACAATTACGTAGGTCATCGGTGGTGCTCCTGGGACGCGTTCTCGACTCGTGACAGGTTACCAACGCCAAGGGCAGCACAAAGCTCGGCGGCGATGTTTGTGAGAACGACCGCGGACGGCGAACCCGGACGGGCCGCGACGACGGGTAACCCTGCATCGCCTGCGGTTGCCACCGCGGACTCCAACGGGATCTGCCCGAGCAACGGCACGCCCAGCTGGTTCGCGAGGAGCTCGCCCCCGCCGCCGGAGAAAATGTCGTAGCGGGCCCCTGTATCCGGAGCGATAAACCAACTCATGTTTTCGATGACGCCGGTCACCGGAATACCGACCCGCGCGGCCATCGCTGCGGCGCGCGCAGCAACTTTTTGCGCGGTGATTTGTGGCGTCGTCACAATCACCATGGAGGCCGTCGGCATCAACTGCGAGAGCGAGAGGGAGACGTCACCGGTGCCGGGCGGCAGGTCCACCAGCATCACATCGGGGTCGTCCCAGAAGACTTCAGTGACGAAGCTTGTCAGGGCCTTGTGCAGCATCGGTCCGCGCCAGATGACTGCCTGGTCATCCTGCGTCATGAAGCCGATGGACATCAGCCGGACGCCGTGCGCTTCGATCGGCATCATCAGATCCTCGACCACCGCCGGTGGGCGGTCCGCGCCCATCATGCGGGGGATCGAGTAGCCGTAGACATCCGCGTCCATCAGGCCGACAGTGAGTCCCGCAGAGGCCAGGGCGACCGCGAGGTTGGCGGTGATCGACGACTTTCCGACACCACCCTTCCCGGACGCGACGAGCACGACCTTCGTGCGGCTGCCCTCCGCGAACGGGCTCGGTCGATCGGGTCCGCCGGCGATGCCTTGGCGCAGTCCCTTGCGCTCCTCGTCGGTCATCGTGTCCAACTGAACGGTGATCTTCTCGACGCCGGGAAGCGCACCCAGCGCAGCGTCCACGCGTTTTTGGATCTCCACCTTCATCGGGCAGCCAGCGATGGTCAATTTGATCGCGACCGTGACGTGACCGCCATCAATCGCGATGTCGCCGACCATGCCGAGGGCAACGATGCTCCGGTGAAGCTCTGGATCGGTGACGGTCCGAAGGGCAGCGACGACCTCGTCGCGAGTCATAGGAACATCCGGGCGAACCGCTCCGCGTCCGACAGGGGGACTTCCCATTCCCCGTGGCCGGGGTAGATCAGCGTGTCGCCCGGGAGTTCCGCAAAGACGCGCTCCAGCGAGGTCACCATAGCTCGTGGGTCTGAGCCAGGAAAGTCGGTGCGGCCGATGCCCTGAGCGAAAACAAGGTCGCCGACCAGTGCTCGCCCTGAGGTGGATTCATGGGCGACGTAGCAGCCCGGTGAGTGCCCTGGTGTGTGCAGCAGCCGGAAGGAGAGCGCGCCCACCTCGAAGGTGTCACCGTCGGTGAGGATACGAGCGGGTGTGACGCCTGGGGCGGCCGCCGGGTTGCCGAAGAGCGCAGGATTGAACGGAGCAGGGGCGGTCAGCCATGCCTCATCACCGACGCCGCACCAGACCGGCAGGCCTGCCTCGGCCCAGATGTAATTCTCGACGACGTGGTCCCAATGGCCGTGGGTGTCCCATACCGCGATCGGTGTGACCTCAAGGCGCTGAATTGTGTCGCGCGCCCACGCGGCGCTCCCCATCGCGGGGTCAACGACGATGGCCTGCCCGCCGATTGCGTCGGCGACGATGTAGGTGTTTGTAGCCACCGGCCCGAATGTCCCGCCACGAATGATCATCCGCGTATTCTGGCGGCGTGCCGGTCCGCGGACAACCCCACGACGCCGCACGTCTGGCGAGACTTTGCAATCATCCGGCCGTTGCCGCGCCCCCCGTTCAGCTTTCGTATTGCCTTCGCATGTTGCGCACTCACCGCGGCCACGGCGTCCAGCGCGACGGTTTCAAACGAGCGTGCCCGCGAGATTCTCCGTTCGGCCGACGCGTTCTGGCAGGCGAATGCCAGTCAGGCCGGGATCCGTGCCTACGTTCCGATCAGTCCCTTGCGCCTGCGCGAGCGCGACGAAGGCCGAGTGATCTGTGACGCGGAGACGCTCAGTCGAGCCGACGCGGCGGACAACGCGGTCGCCCACGACTGCGCCGAGGGGCCCGCCATCGTGTGGGACAAGGCGCACCTGGGCGACCTGGCAGCCCACTTTGGCGAGCCAGGTGTCGCCATCTTGCTCTCACATGAATTCGGCCATGTGATCGCGAATCAGGCGGGCATCGAGGGAACGACGTCCCTCGGTGATGAGCAGTACGCCGACTGTCTGTCGGGTGTCCGGGTGGCGGCGTCCGTCCGCGATGGGCTCTCACCGTTCGAAGACCCAGGGGCGATCGATCAGGCAGTCGGACTCTGGTTGTTTCTTTCCGATGCCTACGGCGACTCGCCGACTGACAAGGAAGCGCACGGGCTGGGTTTCGACCGCCTTCGGGCGTTTCAAGAGGGCTACGACGGTTCGGTGAATGCCTGCAGCGCGGATTTGAACGAGCTGCCACCGATTGTCGAGCGCGTCTTTGTGCCGGGAATCGAGGCTGCCCGAAAGGGAAACCGAACCTTTGTCCAGGCCAGCGTCGCCGCGAAGGCCAGCCTGAGCACGTTCTTCGGCCGGTATCCAAAACGGCTCCATTCAGTCGCCCCGCTCGTGAGTTCGCGCAGTGTCGGGGCAATGCGGTCTTGGCACCGGCAAATCGGGGATGCTGCGACCTTCACGGTGTTCGCTGAGGACACCTTCGCTGCCAGTCAGCAGGCCGCAGGGCGCGATCCCGCGGACCCGGCGGCGATCCTCGACCGCGCCTGTTGGGTTGGTGTCTGGCTGGCGCGGGCACAGACGTCCCGCTCTGGTGGCCTCCACCTTTCGCCGGGTGACCTCGACGAGGCGCTTCAGACGTACGTCCGCCTGTCGCGAGGGATGCCCCCCGGAACGCTCTTCGCCCGTACGTCCCGCCTGCGAAGGGGCTTCTTTGAGGGCGCCGGAACCTGCCAGTCGTCCGGGTGAACAACGCCCGCCTCGTAGGCCAGTACGACCGCCTGGATCCGGTCGCGTAGCCCGAGTTTTCCCAGCAGGTGAGCGACGTGGGTTTTTACGGTTGCCTCGCTGAGAACCAGCTCGGTGGCGACTTCGCTGTTCGAGAGGCCGCCAGCGACGCTGGGCTCTCATGCAAAAGCGCATGATACGATGCATTTATGGCAAAAACGGTGCAAATTCGTGATCTTGATGATGACGTCTACGACGCAATTCGAGTGCGCGCCGCGGAACTTGGCTTTTCTGTACCGGAGTATCTGAAACGCGAGACTGAGCGCCTGGCGTCGCGCCCCTCGATCAGCGAATGGGTAGAACGCACACGGCGCAGGCCGACCACCGGTCGGGTTGACACACTCGTCGCGCTCGACGAATTGCGAGGCGACTGGCCAGCGTGATCGTTGTCGATGCATCGTGCCTGTGCGAGGTTCTCGTTGCGGGCCCGGCGGCCGAATCGATTCGACAACGCCTCCTCGCGGACCCTGATCAGGCCGCACCTCACATTGTGGATGTTGAGGTCTTCGGGATTGTCCAGCGCTTGCAGATGATCGGAGCGATCGACGAGACGACCGCGGGCTTGTCCATCGACGGGCTTCGCCGTTGGCCTGGGGAACGCGTTGGTCACCGTCCGCTTCTCGATCGTGCGTGGGAGCTTCGCGCCAATGTGCGCGGTTGGGACGCGATGTACGTGGCGCTCGCGGAGATACTCGGCGCGCCCCTGCTCACGCTCGACCGCAGACTGGCGGACGCGTCTGGTCCCCAGTGTGAGATTGAGGTCCCGGGTCCAGAGTGAGCGCGAATCGCGCGAGGTCCGGTCAGTCTGCGTGGATGTAGGCGACGTCGTAGCGTGGGATCCGGCGATCCGCCGTGACGATGGTGAGGCCTTCGGCGCGAGCCTGGGAAACCAGCAGGCGGTCGAAGGGGTCGCGGTGGTGCATGGGCAGGTCGGCGACTCCCAATCCGTGCTCCGGGGAGAGCGGAAGGATCCGCAAGCCACTCCGCAGAGCTTGGTCCAGCAGGTTGTCCGGCACATTGAGCTTGCCGACGGCCGATTTCAGGCCAATCTCTGCGAAGGCGACCGCGCTTACGAAGATGGCCTGCGCGGAGCGGATCGCGGTCTGTGCAGGTGTGGAGAGCGTGCGCTCGCCGCTCAGTTGCCAGAGGACAACATGCGTGTCGAGCAGCAACCTCACGAGCCGTCGAGCATCTCGTCAATCTCGTCGTCGGTGAACTCAAAGTCGTCTCCGACGCGAATCAGGCCAGCGAGTGCGCCATGCGCCGCAAGGAAACGTGCACCGGGGCCGTCCGTCTGTTCGATTGCCACGAGCCGAGCCACGGGAACGCCGTCGCGCGCGATCTCAACGTCAAGGCCCGCTTCGACACGCGCGAGCAGCTTTGAGAGGTCCGTCTTCGCTTGTCCCACGTTCACTCGCATGCCCCGATGCTAGCGCCGTTGGCCAACCTTGGTCAAAGCAGAGGCGAGGCCGTCCCGCCCGGGTGGACCACGCCCGCCTCGTAGGCCAGTACGACGGCCTGAACCCGATCGCGTAGCCCGAGTTTTCCCAGCATGTGAGCGA
Source organism: Thermoleophilia bacterium (assembly GCA_043746815.1). Taxonomy (GTDB): domain Bacteria; phylum Actinomycetota; class Thermoleophilia; order Miltoncostaeales; family Miltoncostaeaceae; genus JAYTQG01. The sequence continues at coordinate 14,047 of JAYTQG010000056.1, forward strand.
CGTGGGTTTTCACGGTTGCCTCGCTGACGACAAGCTCGGCGGAAATTTCGCTGTTCGAGAGGCCGCGGGCAACGAGCGTCAAGACCTCGAGTTCGCGAACGGTCAGATCAGTAAGACCCTTCGGGGATGCCTGCGCCCGCTCCGGTTGGCGTATGAACTCCTCGATGACACGCCGTGTCACCGACGGCGACAGGAGGGCCTCTCCGGCCGCCACGATATGGATTGCCGCGGCAAGATCCTCGGCAGGGGAGTCCTTCAAGAGGAAGCCGCTTGCTCCCGCTCGCAGGGCATCGTGGATGTGCTCGTCCTGGTCGAAGGTGGTGAGGACGAGTACACGCGATCTGCATCCTGGTGCCGCCAAAAGGACGCGTGTGGCCTCGATGCCATCCATGTTTGGCATTCGCACATCCATCAGGACAACATCCGGCTGGTGGCGGCGCGCCAACCGAACGCCGTCCAGCCCGTCGGCGGCCTCGTCCACCACCTCAATGCCCGCTTCGGCGTCCAGAATCATCCGAAGGCCGGTGCGCACGAGGGCTTGGTCGTCAACGATAAGCACCCGGACGCTCACGTGACGGGCACCGGGACATCGGCGGGCTCGGCCGGGAGCCAGGCCGACAAGCGGTATCCGCCGCTGTCTTTGGGACCGGCCACGATCTCGCCGCCGTAGACACCCACCCGTTCGCGCATCCCGACAAGTCCATGCCCCGGCGCGCCGGGAGCGTGTCCACGGCCGTCGTCATCGATCTCGATTTCCACGCGGCCTTCCAGGTAGCGAATCATGACACGCGCCCGCGCTGGGCCCGCGTGCTTCAGGGCGTTGGTGAGTCCTTCTTGGACGATGCGGTACGCCGAAAGGTCGACGCCGCTCGCGAGTGAAGACGGCGTCCCTTCGATGGTCAGCTCGACGGGAAGTCCTGCCTCGCGCATTTCGTCTGCGAGGCGATTCAGGCGCGAGAGGCCTGGCTGCGGTTCGCGTCCCGCTCCGCCGTCCGCGTCCGCACGCATGACCCCGACCATCCGACGCATTTCGGCCAGCGCCCGGCGGCCCGTCTCCTCGATGGTGGCCAGTGCCTCGCGCTCGCGCCGCTGATCGCCACTCAGCAGGCGACGGACTCCCCCCGCCTGCAAGACCATCACGCTGACGTTGTGCGCCACGACATCGTGGAGTTCCCGTGCGATTCGGGCCCGCTCGTCGGCGACCGCTTGAGCCGCCATCAGGTCACGTTCGGCTTCGAGGTCCACTGTCCGCTGGCGCAATGAACGGGTGGTTCGAACTCGGTTCGAGATGCTCACCGCAATCGCCCAGGCGACAGAAAACGTGGCTGCGTTGCCGATCCCGATTCCAAGCCGGGTGACGCCGTGGGCTTCGGCCGCCGCTGCGGGGTAGTTCGCCACGGCGAGGAACGTGCCCGGGAGGATCGCTGCCAGCCCCGCAAGACGCTCCCGCCAGCGCGGTTGGGCGCCGAAGATGCAGACAGCGGCAATGGCGACAAATAGTGTTGTGTCGGCATCGAAAACAAAGCGAGCCTGGAAGAAGCTGCCGATCACGAGGGCGCTGAGCGACGCGGCCGCAGCCTGAAGCGGCCACCATTGCGCGGCCGCGAGGGAGAGCGTCGCGCAGGCGCCGAGGAGCGCGATCCATCGGCGTGACCCACCGGGATCGCCGATCCAGGTCTCCAACTGCCAGGTCACGAAGAAGAGGCCAGCGAGGATCACTGACCACCACTGCGCCATAATCCGAGAGAGCCGCGCGCGCATCGCTCTTAGAGTATTCCCTCGCCGCCCGGGAAACGACCGCCCCACGGATGAGGGCGACCCGCCGGTCTCTCCCTCTGCGGGATGAGTTTCGCCAGCCAGTCGGCAAGCACCGTGAGGAACCGCGGCTCGATGGTGTGATCAAGCGGCGCCTCCTGATAGGTCACCTCCAGGCCCGCTGCGTCAAGGGTGGCTGTTGCATGTCGACCGTGGGCCACCTCAATGACTGGGTCAAACGTGCCATGACCAATCGCCACGGGAAGTCCCATTCGGTCCGCGAGGTCCAGCTGAAACCCGGGGACACTCGGAAGGAAACCGCTGAGGCCAATGATCCCGGCAGGGGAGGGCCGCCCCGTCGCGAGGCCGATGGAGAACGCCATCACCGCACCCTGGGAGAAGCCGCCGATGACCGTGCGGTCCCACGGAATCCCTGCTTCAGCGAGGCGCGCATCCAGCCACGAGGCGAGGATCCCGTTGGACTCCAGAAAGCTTTCCGCATGTGGAAACCCGATCGGGGCGGGGAGGTACCAGCGTGCCCCTGGCGGCGGCCCAAATGGCCCACGCGGCGAGATGCCGAGAAGTCGCTGGGCCGGGTCCAGCAGGTCGAAGAGCGGGAACAGATCGTCTTCGTCCGCCCCCCGCCCGTGAATGAGAATGAGCGCCCCGGCTGGGGCGCCGTCGGAGGTGCGCTCACGGGCGACGAGTGAGCGATCATCCGACGTCATCGCCAGCACCGTATCCTGCCCGTGGTGCGGATTGTTCTGGGATCAGACGAACGGGGCGTGTTGCCGAGCGCGCTCGTCGCGTTTCTGGACGGGAGCGGGCACACCGTCAGGCTGGTCGGTCCACTCGCGGGCGATCATCAAGAGTGGGCGGCCGTGGGCCACGAGGTCGGGCTGCTCGTGACATCTGGAGTGTGCGACCGGGGCATCGTCTGCTGCTGGTCGGGGACCGGCGTATCCATCGCGGCAAATAAGGTTCCGGGTATCCGGGCGGCGCTTTGCTCCGACGCCGAGACCGCCCGCTTAGCACGTCGCTATAACCACGCGAATGTCCTCGCCCTTTCCCTTCGGACGACGAGCGAAGCGGTCGCGAAGGAAATTGCTGCCGCCTTCCTCGCCGAACCTGACGGCACCGAGGCGTTTGACCACCGCAACGTCAGCCATTTGGAGTCTCTGTGAGCCGCTCGCCACGGAAGCGTCCGCTGTGGGCTGCGGTGGTCTTGAACGTATTACTGCCCGGGCTTGGGCACATGTTCTTCGACCGAGTCGGGAGGGGACTGATCTGGCTCGCGGGGGCAATGGTTGTCGCTGGACTCTCCCTGAATGCGCCCAGTTCCAAGAACGCCTTCCTCGGGATTCAACTTGTCCTCGCCATCGCGAGTGCCATCGACATCTGGATGATTTCGCGCGCCCGGCCGGGCGAGAGGTTCTGACGGGACCGAAAACCTGGAATTTTCGGAGGCGGCGTTAGACTCAACGGCGTGTCGACAACCGGTCAAATGAGTAGCCACGGCAGCCCCGCCAGTGGTGAAGAACTGCGGATGCTGTGGCGCAACCTCAAGGAGCGCAACGACCAAACCGCCCGCGACCGCCTCATCGTCACCTACGCGCCGCTTGTCAAGTACGTCGCGGGCCGCATGTCGAGCGCTCTGCCCTCGCACGTCGAGGAAACCGACCTCATCTCCTATGGCCTGCTTGGTCTGATTGGTGCGGTCGAGCGGTTCGACCCCGGCCGCAAGATCAAGTTTGAGACCTACGCCGTGTCGCGCATCAAGGGCGCCATCATCGACGAGTTGCGCTCGTTGGATTGGGTGCCGCGCTCGGTTCGCTCGCGTGCCCGTCAGATCGAACGCAAGTCGGCTGAACTTGAGAACCGCTTGCAACGCGCGCCCACCGACGCCGAGTTGATCGAGGCGCTTGGGATCACGCCAGAGGAGTTCAACAAGGCGATCACTCAGATCGCGACCGCGTCCTTTGTCGCCCTGGACGAGATGTGGAACGTCAGCTCCGGCGGCGAGCCGCTGGCCCTGATCGACACGATCGGCGACGAGAAGCAGGCCGACCCTGCATCCCAGCTGGACCTCTCGGAGATGCGGGACACGCTCGCCGACGCGATCGCCCGCCTGCCCGAGCGCGAGAAGATCGTCGTTGCGCTCTACTACTACGACAACCTCACCCTGCGCGAGATCGGCGAGGTCCTGAGCGTCACGGAGAGTCGCGTCAGCCAGCTGCACACGAAGGCCATCTTGCGACTGAAGGGGCGTCTGCAGGACGAAGACGCAGACGCCGCAGGCGAGTAGTCCATTGCGGCCATCTCGGGCCAGCCGTTACTCTCAGTAGATGGATCCCGAACCTCGTATGTTCGCGACGGCTGAAACGGTCCGAAAAATCCTTGCCGAGGCCCCAGATTTCGATCCGACCTGGGCCGATGACCTCAAGAGGCTGCGCGCTGAGGATGAAGCCGCGAGCATTGACCTGTGGAGGGCTCAAGACGGGCCAGTCTGATCGCGCCCAGACTCGCCTCGACGCAGGCGTCGCCGAAGGGCGTACGGGCGACGCCCCGGCCCGAGTGCACGACCGATTCGGCCCACGTTTGACAGCACTCGCCCACCGCGCGAGAGTTGGCTATCGGATACGTGTGACGAAAGGCTGCCCGCATGCCTGAGGATCCCGCCAAGCTCCGGAACGTCGCAGTGGTTGGTCACCGTGGAAGCGGCAAGACCACCCTGGTCGAGGCGATGCTCTACGCCTCCGGGGCCATCAACCGAATGGGCTCAATTGCCGACGGCAATACCGTCAGCGACTGGGACGACGAGGAACGCCGTCGAGGGATGAGCATCTCGGCGTCGCTCTGCCACGCGAGCTGGGAGGGCGTTCGCGTCAACCTGCTGGATACGCCCGGCGAACCCTCGTTCCATGCCGACACGCTCGGATCACTCCGCGCGGTGGACTCGGCGCTGATGGTGGTGAACGCCACCGCTGGGGTTGAGGTGCAAACCGAACGTCTCTGGGAGCGCGCGGCCGAGTACGGCCTTGGGCGAGCGGTGGTGATCTCGATGTTAGACCGCGAACGCGCCGACTTCCCGTCGTGTCTGGCCGCGGTGCATGACCTCGACCCCGGATGTATCGCGGTCCATCTGCCGATCGGCAGCGGGGAGGGGCTGACGGGCATCGTCAACCTCGCCTCGATGACGGCAACAACCTATTCGGGTGCCCCGTCCGGAACGCCTGGGCCCATACCACCGGACATGATGGAGGCTGCCGAGGCCGCACACACGCTCCTGGTCGAAACGGTCTGCGAGTCGGACGACGAGCTAATCGAGCGCTACCTCGCCGGTGACGAAATCACCGCGGAGGAGTTCATCGCGGGGCTGCACCGGGTGGTGCGCCTCGGCAAGCTCTTCCCGGTGATGTGCGCGGCTCCCGCGATTGGCGTTGGAGCCGATCGTGTGCTTAATGCACTGGTACGGACGATGCCCTCGCCCGAGGAGGTCGGCGTGCGCGGCGCTGTCGACGCCGAAGGGAAACCGATCGAGGTGCCGCTCGCCACCGATGGTCCAGGCGTGGCGTTTTGCTTCAAGACCTTCGCCGATCAGTTCAGCGGCAAGATCAATCTGCTGCGCGTGATTGGTGGCACGCTGCCAAGTGACACGCACGTGGTCGATCACCGCAACGGTAACAAGGAGCGCGTCGGCCAGCTGATGCAGATGCAGGGCAAGGAGCACACCAACATCCACGAGCTTGGCCCCGGCGACATCGGTGCGGTCGCGAAACTGAAGGAAGTTGCCACCGGAGACGTCCTCACCACCGGCGAAAGCTCTCTCCAGGTTGCGCCCGTGGACTATCCGCCCCCGGTCATGAGCTTCGCGATCACCCCCCGCACCGCCGGTGATGACGACAAACTGGTTGCGTCCATTCGACGCCTGCGCGAGGAGGACCCGACCCTCGACCTGCACCGCGACGAAGAGACCGGCGAGCTGATCGTCGGAGGCGTGTCACAGATGCACATTGAGTCGATCATGGAGCGGATGCACCGCCGCTTCGGGGTCGACGCCGACCTTCACGCGCCGCGGGTGCCGTATCGCGAGACGATTACGATCCCCGCCAAGGCCGAGGGCAAACACCGCAAACAGTCCGGTGGCCGCGGGCAGTTTGGCGACTGCTGGCTGCGGGTGGAGCCGCTGCCAGCGGGCTCCGGCATCCAGTTCGTAGATGAGGTCGTCGGCGGCGCGATTCCGCGGGGCTACATCTCCGCGGTCGAGCGGGGAGTCATGGAGGCCGCCCGTCAAGGGACCCTCGGAGGCTTCCAAGTGGTGGACGTCAGAGTGACCGTCTACGACGGCAAGCATCACGCGGTGGACTCATCCGAGATGGCCTTCAAGATCGCGGGCTCGCTCGGAATGAAGGCCGCACTCGAGAAGGCAAAGCCCGTGCTGTTGGAGCCGATCATGCAGGTCGTGATCACCGTGCCAGATGAGCATGTCGGAGATGTGATGGGCGATCTTGCAAGTCGTCGCGGTCACCCGCAGGGCATGGAGGCATTCGGTCACAATGAGGTGGTGCGCGCCGAGGTGCCAATGGCCGAGATGCTCTCCTACGCAATCGACCTGCGTGCGATGACGGCTGGGCGCGGGGACTACACGATGGCGTTCGCCCGCTACGACCCAGTACCCGCGCACATTGCCCAGCGCACCATGGCCGACGCCGCAGTGACGGCCGCGTAGTTGGAGCGACTCCTTGACGCGCTGGAGCGCCTTGCTCCAGCGCACCTGGCCGAGGAGTGGGACAACGTCGGGCTGCTTGTCGGACGCCGGTCGCGCACCATCGATCGGGTGCTCGTCGCGCTCGATCTCCGCCACTCCGTTTTGGACCGGGCGATCGCGACCGGCGCCGGGGCGGTCCTCGTCCACCACCCCCCGATCTTCCCGGCGCTCGCGAGCCTCACCGACGCGCCCGGGCCTGAAGGGGTCGTCCTTCGGGCTGCGGAGGCGGGAATCGGGGTGGTCGCGTGTCACACCAACTTGGACAGCGTCGCGGGCGGTCTGAACGACCTGATGGCTGGGCGGCTCGGGGTCGCAGGGTCCGCGCCACTCGCCCCCGGGTCTGATCCCGGGTCTGGCCTCGGCCGCGTCGGCCAAATCGAGCCGATCAGCGCGGCCGAAGTCGCGGTGCGTGTCCAAGAGGCGTTCCCTGGCGCCAATGTCCGCGTGGCGGGTAACCCCGAGCGGACGATCGAAACCGTGGCCTGCTGCACCGGCTCGGGCGGATCCCTTGTCGATATGGCCCTGGCCGCCGGGGCCGACGTATACGTCACCAGCGACCTCAAATACCACGACGCCGACCGGGCGGGGGAGATGGTGCTGATCGATCTCCCACACGCGGCCGTCGAGGCGCCACTCCTCGCCGACTGGGCAGAGAACCAGCTCGCACCCGTACTTCTCGCCGTCGGAATCACCCTGGACGTCATGGGCGGAACCGACCCGTGGCACCCGATCCCTTGAGCGACCGCGACGGTCCGCTAAACTGGTCGGGACCTCGCGGATGTAGCTCAGTTGGCTAGAGCGTCGCCTTGCCAAGGCGAAGGTCGAGGGTTCGAATCCCTTCATCCGCTCTCTGTGGCGATCTCACGATCGTCGGCGTCACCGGACCCCGGTCGCGGGGTCGCTCATCGGGCAGACAGTGGCGACGTGGCGAAGTGGTAACGCAGCGGTCTGCAAAACCGCCATTCATCGGTTCGAATCCGATCGTCGCCTTCCAGCAGAGAAGCCAATTACATCGTGATTACCAGGGAGTTTTGTCGCTCTTTCAGGAACGTCTCGGTGGTGTGTGGTCCGGCTAAGACCGCCCAAATCCGCCTATTTCGGTGTATGAAAGTCCCGCAAAACGTCCCGCGGGAGCGGCCGTCGGGGATTGACCGAAGGGTTCCTCTGCGCGGCTGGAAGGGTCAAACCCGATGCCGCAAGAACGCCAACCAGGGGATTGGGCCCTGTGTCGTCCTTACTGGCGAGCATCCTTGTGCTGTGAGCAACGTCCCGTACTCGGCTGGGGAGCTTGATCGGCTGTGTCGCTGCCTCGGTGAGGCAATGACCGGTGGGGAGATACCTGACTTGCTGCATGACGCGGGGGTTGTGCATAAATCGACGGAGAGCACAAAGTGGCGGAGGCTCCGCGATTCTCTCGGAGCGTGCCAGTCGTCCGATCAAACTGGCGTCGCCGTCGAACGGTTCATCGAAGCAACACTGACTCCCGCCCGGTTTACGAACGAGCCTGCAAAGTTCGACGATCTCCGTGAGGCCGTGAATCTGATACTGGCTTTGCGTGGCCGTTTCCTCGATGAGGGAGGTCGACTGGCAGCCGTTCAGGTTGCGCGGACCCTCAGTGAAGCTCAGTCTCGGGCAAGGGGTTTGCGGTCCAAGCTCGAGTCACGTGGCGTCCATCCGGACGTGCTGAGTGCATGTCGGGCGGAGCTTCTCGAGGAGAACTACTTCCACGCGATCTTAGAGTCGACGAAGAGCCTCGCCGACAAAATTCGGGGCCGAACTGGCCTTGAGGGGGACGGTGCGCCTCTGGCCGATAAGGCATTCGGTCGAGGCGCTGGCCTTCCGGCATTTGCGTTCAACGGATTGGAAACCGAAACCGAAATAAGTGAGCATAGCGGTCTGCACAATCTCATCAAAGGACTCTTCGGTGCCTTCCGCAATCCGACGGCCCACGAACTTCGAACAAAGTGGGAGGTCAGCGAACTCGACGCCCTCGACCTGTTTCAAACGGTCTCGCTTGTGCACCGCCGACTCGATGCCGGGAACGCCACGTCTGCTTCACCGGCGCCCCGCAATCCGCAATGACACCTAATTCGCGGGCTGATTGCACCGACCGGCCAGGACCAGCTGGGCTTTCCAGCCAGCGTCGGAGCGCTTAGGGGACCCGAGGCACGAGCCGGGCGTGATCGTCCTCGATCAGGTGTTCGTTGCTAGCTTCTCGAGTGGGGAGGGGCAAATTCTGATTGAGGCCACCAGATGAGTGAGATTCTGCCGAGCATTTTCGGGGCCGACTATCGGGCGGGATTCCACGGGGGGCTATTCGACGCAGCCTTGGTGTCAGGTCCTGACAAATGGTTCCCGTACTGCGAGGGTTTCCGGCGCGCCGCCGACGCGATCGTTGACGGCGTAGAGCTCTCGCCGCGGAGTCAAAATTTGTTGATCTACCCCGTTCTCTATCTCTACCGGCATCACATCGAGCTTGCCCTGAAGCTCATCTACTTGGAGGGCGCGGAGCGGAACCTGTCCAACGGTTCCTTTCTCGCCACCCATGATCTGAACAAGTTATGGGCGAAGGCCAAAGGAGTCCTTGCCAGCGGCGACCTTCTTCACGGCCAAGGCGTCGACTTCGAAACGGTTGAGCGGCTTATTGAGGAACTTCATGAGGTAGACCCTCACGGCGAGGCGTTTCGGTATCCCGTCGGTCGAAGACAAGAACCAAGCCTGCCAGTTGGCCTCACTCACGCGAACTTCGGCGCAGTTCGATCCGCAGTCGGCCTGTTGGCCGATTCGCTCGACGTTGCACGGATGGCGATTTGCTACACGCCCGCCCTGCAGCCCGAACTTCAGCGCCTCATGGAAGAAGAATGGACCCCCTGAGCCAGGATATCAGTGTTACGACTCCAGCCGTTCCTTGGACGGGACCGTTCTGGCTGGCAATGAGCCCTTCGCCGAGGCTACGTTCGTCTCAGCGGGTGTTTGTCGTTGTTGTGAGATGTCGGTAGGTGAGCCACGGAGGCACTCGTCCTGGACCGTGTCAACTTGGTGTGCCCGGTGGCTAAAGATCGTCGCGACCCGAAAGCGTGTGTCCTCGTCGAGGTTGAAAATTCACGCAGCAGGTAGGCGGCAAGGGACCGCCGGGCTGCCCGCTCTGTCCCCTGGCGCATCCGTGACGGAACGATGCGGTCTTGCCCATCTCGCGCCGGCTAACCATGACCACCACGCCCGCTTACACAAACAAACTGACGTCCGCCGCGGAGAGACGGGGATTTGTCTCGAAAACAGGAGTACTTACAGTGTAGTCGCAGGAACGGTGATTGACCTGCCCTCCTCGACGCGCAAGACTAACTCCACAAAGGCGTCGATGGCGATTGGAGGGGCACCGAAGTGACTTCTCGTGGGTTGAGGTGGGTGGCGGCAATTGCTGCTGTGGGGGCGGGTTCGGCCGTTGCCGTGACTGCAGTCCAGCTCGGCGGAGCGGCAAAACCCGAGGCCGTCCAGGTGTTGTCGCCTCCAAACGTTCCGCTCGCTGCTCCTCCGGTTGCGGCGGGAGCCGGGGCAAGTATTGAATTCCGGTCGCCCCAAGCGGTCGCCGCGCTGGGAAACAACTCAGCACTTGCGGCCGCGCCGTGGCTCTTCCAGCCGAAGGGTTCGCCGATCTATGCCGCTGAGGCGGTGCGGCCATCTTTGGCGTTTCCGGTCGGCACGACCTACGCGCAGGCCCTCGAGGCCCTCTACGCCTCAGTGGCGACGACGGGTGGAATTCCAGCCGGAGCCAAGCTGGGGAAGCCGCTTCCCGCAGGCCAAGTACTCGTTCCCGGGACCAAGACAAGTGGCGTCGTCTTAGACTTGCGGGCACCCTGGGGGTATGAGGAAACGTCCGGCGCGATCGCGTCTCCGACGGTGCTCTTTCCATCAAGTTGGAGTCCTGATCAAATCGCGGGAGCGATTCGCGACGCGAGGACAAGCGGGGTCGGAATACCACCCGGAGCGAGTGTCGCTGTGCCATCGCTGCCGACTTGTGAGAAGGGGGGTCCGGCATGCTAGAAGCGCAAGGCGAAAAGAGCGTCACAGATCGTTCGACCCGAGTCAGGTCCTTGTTGTCTGCGCTCGCCGCGGGTAGCGCGTTGGTGTTCTCGATGGGCAACGCTCCCGCCGCGCGAGCATCATCCAACTTCAGCTGTAACCTCGGTAGTATCCCGGCGTACTACCCGGTCTGTGGCCCGGATCCTGCGTGCACCACCAGCACCGCAATCCAGACGTCCCACGCATCATCGTGGCCATTCAAACTATGGATCGGCCCACCAGCGGCTCAGACGCAGTGGTATAGGGGCCAGTACGCCCAGTTCGGTTGGATCTACTCGAACTACCCATACTCCGCCAACGTCGCCTATCGGGTGGCCCGGTCGGGCACGGCTACCACCCTCTGGCAAAGTACCTCGTTCGGGATCTGCACCTGAGAGTCAGCGCGAGGGCCGCGACCTCTTTGGAGTGACCCGCGCAGTGAGTTCAGCGTCGCTCCATCTCACGTGACCACCCCACGTCGGATCGCGCCAGCGCTCGGCCACCGCCACCCAGAGATCGTGGCACGCGTTTGCATCCAGAGGTCGTCCGGATGCAAACGCGTGCCAACAGCTATGCCGCCCCTACCCGCATCGCGGCCGCCGCCGCGCGAAACGCCAGACCTCCTCGTACACCGCGCCCACCGCGGAACGTCCGGCGCCCGGTCGATCGCGGAGTTCATCAGAACAGCCGTCTACTACCGGGCCTCTGACGGTTCGCAGCTGGCCCTGCCGTATCATCAGTCTCGTCGAGGCGCGCCATCGGCTTCGGGCAAACCGGGCGGGACCCGTGCCAGGCGCAACGCCAATCTATTCGGGAACTGACGCCCTTCGCCGCCCAACTTTCCGGGCATTCAAAGTCCCGCACAGCGTCCCGCAGGTCTTCAAGATAGCCACCAGATGGCTCTACTAGGGCGATTGCGGCAACTGCTGGGTCGGTCTGCAAAACCGTTATTCGTGGGTTCAAATCCCACCGTCGCCTTCTCGGAGTGGGTTATTTGCAGGGAGTTCTTCGTGAGCGGGTGAGGTTGCGCGAAACTTCCGTCAGACCGCTGCGCATCGCTTCGGACGAATCGCTATATCTCTATTTCCAGGTGGTTTTCGTCTGGATGCGCGTGGTAGTGGTCCCGGTACGCCCCGTTTTTGGCGGGCACTGGCGCATTTCTGGCGCATTCAGGAGCAGGAGTTTCGTCGGCAATTCGTCGATGTGTCCGACGTCTTGTGGGTGCCCGATCGTCCTGTCGCTCGGCGTCGATCAGACCGCAGCGCGGGGCGAGTATGAGCGGGGTCCAGACTCTCGGGGGCAACCTGCCCAACGCGCCTTTGAGGGCTCGGCTGGCTATGGGAGGGCGCTGAGCCAGCAGGCTCCGGTGAATTTACAAAGGCTAACCAGCCAGGGTGGATCGGTTAGGGTTTGTCGCTGGCTGGCCGCCCGGGCGGTCAGTTGATGCCACGCCGTTCCCGGCCACCGTGATTGCCGGCCATCTCAGCGGCGCCAGCCGTTGCCCCTTCGTCCGCCTGGCCGGGCTACCGGGGTTTGGACAGTCGCGCGTCGAAGGTGGCTGGTGTCAGTACCGGGGGTGTCTGCTCTGGCCAGTCGAGGAGGTCCCGGTCACCGGAGATGATCGCGTCGGCGCCGGTCTGGCGGGCGAGGGCGATCAGGTAGTCGTCGTCGCGGTCACGTGTGATTGGGGGCCCGACTGTGGGGTCTTCGTGTAAGCCATCGGCGGTTTCGAGGACGTCGGTGAGGAACGACGTGGCGAGGTCCGTGGGGATCAGGCGTGTGATCTTCGGGCGGGAGATGACCTTGCGGATCTCGTCGATCAACGTTGGGCAGAGGATGACCTCGAAGTCGTGGGTGGCGTGCATCCACGCGTGAACGATGTGGTGGGCGGGGCCAGTGGAGATCAGGGCTGACACCCAGACGTTGGTGTCGAGAACGACCCGCAGTGGCCGGTCACCCTGATTGGTGACGGCGAACCTCGCGCGATTCGTTGACCGCGAGTTTCATCGCTTCGTCCTCACCCAAACCAGCCTGGTTATTCGAAGTGGCGTTCGCCGCGACTGCGTCGCGGACCGGCCGGTTGAACGCCTCCCATGCCGCCTGGCGGCTCACGCCGAGGGCCTGGGCGATCTGCTCCCAGCTTGCCCCGTCGCTGCGGGCGCTTCGAACGGTCTCCCGGCGTAGCTCATCAAGCTCCGCCTGCCCTGAGGTCAACACGTGAAGTGCCCTCAACGGGTCACGGGGGAGGGTCGATCGAACAAGGACACTCATGTTGTCAAGGTACCCTGACACGCGGGTCGGTGCAACCCATGGCGGCATCGCGCCCCAGGTCTGACCAGAGGCGCTTCAGCCTCTTCGACGGGACTGTCAGACGCTCCCTTGTCAAGTGGTGGCTTGGAGTCGCGGGTTGGGCCGGTCTCGTTCGTCGTTCCACATGCGTCGGATGACGCGGTTTGCGAGGT
>JAYTQG010000057.1:0-27047 GCA_043746815.1 Thermoleophilia bacterium
CTCCTGCGCTTTCGTACCGCCATAACTTTGCGCCTCCTTCAGCCCTCACGGGCATTCAGAGTCGCACAACACCTGGACCACTACGAAGGGCTCAGCTCAGCCACAGGAGTCCGGGGTTTCGCGCGATCCGATCATGGTGGGCGGGATATGGAAGTACTCCCGGTTCGAGGACCCCCCGCTCAAGGTGTTCAAGGAATGCCTGGTGGCCATTGTCGAGGGTGGCCGTCTGGGTGAGGAGTCGCATGGCCGCGGCGCGGGCGTCGGGGAGGGTCAGCGGGATGGGGCGTCGGCACAGTGCGAGTACTTCGGATCGCCATCCGGTGGTCCGTATCCGGTCGGCCACAGTGGGTGAGTAGTCGGCCGGGGATGGGGGTGGTAGCTCGACCCGCGAACGACAAGGACGGTGCGCATGAGACCGATGTCGAGGTTCGGGAGTGTGCTGAGCATGGCACTGTCGAATAGGTCGCGCGGAAGGGAACGGCGGGCAAGGGCAACGAGTTTCGCAGCGGCCAGTTCCGCGAGAGCGAGTGTCTCGACCATGATTTCGGGGAGGTCGTGGGGGAAGGGGTGGGTGAGGGGGTGTTGCTCGGTTGGTAGGACAGGAACCCGGTCAAGGAAGTTCACGTCCAGCTTCAAAAACGCTGGCCGCCCGACGGTGTTTACATAGGCCAGGCGCAGGTGGGCCATCGCGTAGCTCGCCCGTTCTGCGCGAACTGCGTATCCGGCCCGTTCGCTGATCGCCTCGAGACTCGCGAGGATGCGCGGGCGTCGTTGCTGCGCGCTGTCCGGGTCGGCTGACCCGATGTAGTCAAGGTCAATGTCGACCGATAGGCGCGGCAGATCAAGGTGGATGAGGTTCAGTGCCGTCCCGCCGCGCAGGGATAGCTCAGGCCCGTGCACGGTGGTGACCTGGTTCAGGAGACTCGTGAGCCGGTACACCGTTTCGAGTGGTTCGGGTCGGAAACCGGTGTCCTTCGCGATCCGGGTGAAGTACCGCCTGTCCGGGTACGGCGTCACGTGCTCACCACGGGAGCGGGGATGAGGTGCGATGCGACGATGGCGTTCCATCGGGGGTTTACATGTCCACCTCGTTGGCCGGGTTGGAGGTAAAACCGGTTGTGCGGGCGCCGCTGTTCGAGGTGTCGGAGCAAGACCGGGTCGGTCGCGTGGTTGTGTTCGAGGATGAGGCCGACGCGTGCGGCGAGGGTCGCTTCGCGGTGGTGGTCAACCCAGTGGACAATCTCGTCGGTGTCCAAGGTTCCGAGGGCGAGGACCCCGCGGATCACTTCGGTGAGGCCACCGGCGTTTGCGGGAACCCGGATGCAGTCGACGAGTGTTCGCTCGCGGCTGGTTGTCGTGATGAACTCTGGACCGACTGGGACCCGGGCGAGGCCATCCTTGTTCCATGGTGATGCTCGCCGGTAGAACACCCCCTCGTATTCGAAAGGGTCAAACCGGCCGGGGCTCGTGATGAGGATCTCGGTACGTTCCGACCCGCTTGCGCCATGGAGCGCGAGCGCCGACCCATACGCGAGGGCATAGGGTTGAGTGATCCGACCCGAGAGGCGGTACGGATCAACGGGGGCACCGGATCTGACCCAGAGGCGTTGGCGCACCGGATCGAAATACCCCGAGTGGGCGAGGTGATACATCGCCCGTGACACCCCAACCCGGTCGCCACCAACAACCCGGCAGGCGTCATCGATATTGACCGGGTCACCCGGTAGAAACGCCTCCCGGAGTCTCGTCGCAGGCCGCCTCATTTGCCGGGGTACCGGCAATTACTGAAAAACATGCGGTTACCGTAGCCGATGACTACCAACAGTGCCAGAAATGCGGAAAATAACGTCCAAATAAGTCGATTTCAGTAACGGTGACAATAGTCCTCTCGGACTCGGAATCCCGGACGACCAGACATCAGGACGCCGAGCTCCCCGGTGGCTCTCGCGGACCAACGGCTCACGGGGATCCAAGTGAACGTTACGGCGCCCCTGGGCCGCTTCTCGTTCCGCGCGGCTGGCCCGCCCTCCGTGCCCGCTTCCGATTGTTAAGGGGGTCTGACCCGGGTCAGACCCCCTTAACAATTGCGCTGCCAGAATGACGTTGCCCGTCGAGCGATCAAAGCCCGTCAGCCCGAGTCAGAGGCCGGACGTCAACGACGCATCTTCGCGGGGAACGCGGGACGCATTGTCCTCGGTGTACTCGTCGCTCGTCAGTCGACTCCTGGCGGGTCTTCGGCTACAGCCGGGACGTTTGCACGCCTTCGTAAGGCCTGCGTACGTGGTTCGCCTTGATCAGTCGCACTACACTCAGGCGGTTTGACGGACATCTGACGACAGGAGTGCACGTGGCGGAGCTTTGGGGCGGCGAGACGGCGAAGGCGGTCGACAACTTCCCGGTGTCGGGCGAACGGGTACCCGTACCCGTGGTGCGGTGGCTGGGCCGGATCAAGGGCGCGGCAGCGCGCGTGAACGGTGAACTGGGACTTCTTGACGCCGACATCGCCGCGCGCATCGCCACGGCCGCAGACGCGGTCGCGAATGGCGAGCACGATGATCAGTTCCCGGTCGACGTCTTTCAGACCGGCTCGGGTACGTCCTCCAACATGAACGCCAATGAAGTGCTCGCGAACCTGGCTGGCGAGGGCGTCCACGCGAACGATCACGTCAACATGGGCCAGAGTTCCAACGACGTCTTCCCGTCGGCGGTGCACCTCGCCGCCGTCCAGGAGATCGTGGATCGCCTCCTGCCGGCGCTTGACCACCTGGGTGATGTCTTCGCTGCGAAGGCGACCGAGTTTGCCGACCTCGTTAAGGCCGGGCGCACCCACCTGATGGATGCCGTTCCGGTGACCCTCGGCCAGGAGTTTTCTGGCTACGCCGCGCAGATGCGCCAGGGCCGGGCCCGTGTCGCCGACACGCTGCCGCGCCTGGGTCAGATTCCGCTCGGTGGTACCGCCACGGGTACCGGGCTGAACACGCATGTCGAGTTTGCGCCGCGCGTCCGCGCGATCCTCGCCGCCGACACGAAGCTGACGATCTCCGCTCCGGCGGACCCGTTTGAAGCGCAGGGCAACCGTGACGGGCTCGTCGAGGCGTCGGGCGCCCTCAAGGTTGTGGCCGTCTCGCTAACCAAGATTGCGAACGACATCGCTTGGATGGGAAGCGGTCCGCGCTGCGGCCTCGCCGAGATCTTCATCCCGGAGCTCCAGAAGGGTTCGTCAATCATGCCGGGCAAGGTCAACCCGGTCATCCCCGAGGTCGTCCTACAGGTCTCCGCCCAGGTGATCGGCAACGACACGGCGATTACGATCGGCGGAATGCAGGGCAACTTCGAACTGAACGTCCGCATTCCCCTGATGGCACGCAACTTGCTGCAGTCGATCTTGCTGCTGACGAACACGGCGCGCCTCTTCGCCGACAAGTGCGTGGCTGGGATCACCGCGAACGTCGAGCAGCTGACCCACCTGTCGGAGTCGACACCCGCCGCCGCGACGGCGCTGAACCCGTACATCGGCTACGACAAGGCCGCTGAGATCGTCAAGGAGGTCACCAAGAGTGGCCGAAGCCTTCGCGAGGTCTCCCTGGAGATGGGCGTCGACCAGGAGACGCTGGACAAGGCCCTTGACCTTGTGAAGATCGCACGACCGCACGGGTAAGAAAGTTGTGAAAATGGCTTGGGGTCGGCCATTTGGGTCGGCCCCACCTTGACCTCCGTACAGGGTAAGACAACCAAAGGTCCCGTGGGAATTTCCCCGCGGATGACCTAGCCTGGAATCCGTGGTTGCTCCCCCATTGACACCGAGGTCCTGGATGCGCGCCGTCGCTGCCGGTCTGGTTGCATTGCTTGTCCCTGCCGGACCGGCCTTCGCGCTGACGACCGAGCCTGGTTTTTCGGCTCAAGCCGTCATTAAGGACCTCAATCAGCCAACCGCCCTGAGCTTTGCTCCCGACGGACGTGTGTTTGTGGCCCAGAAGGGCGGTGTCATCAAGGTATTTCCCTCCGTGCCAGCCGTGGGTTCATCTCCCTTGTCGGGAGCCCTGGCATCGACGACGTTTGCCGATCTCTCGAGTGACGTTCACGACGTATGGGACAAGGGACTCCTCGGACTCGCCGTCAGCCCAAACTGGACGGCAGACAAGAGCGTCTACGCCCTCTACACGAGCGACGCTGTCTTCGACGGTGTTGGACGGTGGAACGACAGTTGTCCGGGAACTGAGGCGGGTGTAGGAGACGGGACCGGTGAGGGCTGTCAGGTTTCCTCCCGCCTCGTCCGGCTGACCTCGACGACGACGGCTGCGCCTCCCGCGCTTCCCCAGTCTGCTGGTACGCCGACGACGCTCATCAGCGACTGGTGTATGCAGTTTCCGAGCCACTCAATTGGAACCCTTGCGTTTGGTCCGGATGGGAAGCTCTACGCCAGTGGTGGGGACGGTGCAAGTTTCCTGCAGACCGATTTCGGTCAGTTTGGACGCCCCACAAATCCGTGTGGCGACGGGCACGCCGGTGATCAGCGCGACCTCGGAAATTCGTCTGCGAACCCTCCGGTGCGCGTGCCACAGAACGAGGCCGGTGCACTGCGTAGCCAGGACTACCGGACAACATCCGGACCGGTCGGACTGGACGGCACGATCATTCGGATCGATCCCGCGACTGGCGCTGGCGTCGCTGGGAACCCCGGCTTCGCGAGTATGGATGCGAACCGAAAGCGGATTGTTGCAATTGGGCTTCGAAACCCCTTCCGGTTCACCTTCCGCCCGGGCACGAGCGAGATCTGGGGCGGCGACGTTGGCCCGGACGCGTACGAGGAGATCAATCGCCTTGAGAATCCCCTCGCGGCCGCCCCAGCGAACTTTGGCTGGCCGTGTTCCGAGGGGAACTTCACGCCAGGCGTCACGTTTGGCGTATACGCGAGTAAACCGTTGTGCTCCGCGCTTGGCGCGGCGACCACCGCTCCGTACTACAGCTACGAACACGGGACCAAGAAGGGCCCGATCCCTGGGGACGACCAACTCGCGCAAGATCCCTGTCCGCCGCAGTCAAACGGAGGTTCCTCAACGACTGGCGTGGCATTCGAGCCGTCGGACGCGTCTGGATATCCCGCTGCCTACCGAGGAGCGCTCTTCTTCGCCGACTGGGCAAAGAACTGCATCTGGGTCATGAAGGCCGGAGCAAACGGCCTGCCCGACGTCAACCGGGTCGAGCACTTTGTCCGTGGGGTGGGTGCCGTTCAGCTCGTCGTTGGTCCGCCGGGAACACCGTACGCGGGTGACCTGTTCTACGTCAACATCGGTCAATTCGACGGCAATGGTGGCGCGATCAAGGACTCGGGTGAGATTCGTCGGGTTCATTTTGGCTCGGCGCCAACGGCGGTTATCACGGCCGACCAAACGACCGGTCCCGCCCCCCTCGCGGTGTCGCTGAGCGGCGCGAGTTCGTCGAACCCGGAGGGCGGTCCGCTCACCTTTGCCTGGGACCTTGATGACAACGGCACCTTCGAAACCAATGGCGTCACGGTAGCGACGAGTTACGGTCCTGGGCATCACACGGCGAATCTGCAGGTAACGAGCAGCATGGGTGTCAAGGACTTCACTTCGATCGAACTCGACTCGGGTGCCCCAATCATCACAATCTCAACGCCGACCGCCGCACTGCACTGGAAAGTCGGAGACAAGGTCGACTTCGCTGGAAACGCGATCGATGCCGAAGAGGGTGTGCTTCCAGAGAGCGCGCTCAAGTGGACGCTGAACCTCCGTCACTGTGAGGTCGGGAACGGCGATGCCTGTCACAACCACGGTCCCTTAGTGTCCTCCACTGGCGCGACGGGATCATTTTCGACCCCAGATCACGGCTACCCGAGCTACCTCGTCTTGACGGTCAGTGTCACGGATGTGAGCGGAGCGCGCGCGACCCAGTCGGTCCGTCTGGATCCCACGGCGATCTCGTGGTTGGTGGACACCAAGCCATCGGGCGGGGTCGTTAGCGTCGGCGCCACCGCTGCCGCAGGGCCGCTCAAGAAGACGGTCGTCGCGGTGTCCGGGACCGAGGTCGATGTCGCGTCACCGCAGGTGTTCAATGGCGTCACCCGGGCCTTCGTGGGGTGGTCCGACAACGGAGCATCAAGCCACGTCGCAATTGCCCCCGCCACCGATGGATCGTTGATTGCAACGTTCACAAACGGCGTCCCGGTCGCGAAGCTCTCCAGCGACCGCACCGACGGCAAGGTTCCCTTCGTCGTCAATTTTGACGCCAGCGATTCCTCCGACCCTGATGCGGCAGCTGGCGACACGATCACCTACGCATGGGACCTCGATGGTGACGGCCTCTTCGACGACGGCACGAGCGCCAAGATCGCAAAGACCTACGTTACCGATGGAGCGACCAAGGTCCGCGTTCGGGTGACCGATCGGGCTGGCGCACAGGCGATCGCCAAGGTGGACATTGGGGGGGTTGCCCTCACGCAGGCCGAATTGCAGGCGAACCCCTGTAAGAAGAACACCTTCGTCGCTCGCTACTTCGTCGGCAGTAAGGCCAACCGTGTGCCCTTCCTGACGCGCTGTGAGAAGGCCGTCAACGCCCGTTGGGGACTGCGCCGCCCAGTCACGGGTGCCCCTAAGGATCACTTCTTCGTCCGGTGGGCGGGCACGTTCGACTTCACCGGCGGAACGACGCGCTTCAAGGCCATCGGCGACGACGGCATCCGGGTCTGGATCGACGGGAAGCTGATCGTCAACCACTGGAAGGGCAAGGTGGAACTGTCGACGATTGACCGGCCGCTTACCCGTGGGAAACACGCGATACGTGTCGAGTACATCGAGCGCAC
Organism: Thermoleophilia bacterium; assembly: GCA_043746815.1. Lineage (GTDB taxonomy): Bacteria > Actinomycetota > Thermoleophilia > Miltoncostaeales > Miltoncostaeaceae > JAYTQG01. The sequence goes on from JAYTQG010000057.1 coordinate 6,824, forward strand.
TGGCACGGCCCGGGCACTGCTCACTTGGGCCAAGCGTCGCTAGTCGCCACGTCGTCTGGCACTCTTCGCCCATGAGCAATCACGATGACGACTACCGCGCCCGCCTGACACCCGAGCAGTACGCCGTCGCCCGGAAGGGCGGCACTGAGCGGGCGTTCACCGGAACCTTCTGGGATCACCACGCCGATGGACGCTACCGCTGCATCTGCTGTGGCCAGGAACTCTTTGACTCGGCCACCAAGTTTGACTCTGGCACGGGGTGGCCGAGCTTCACGACACCAGTCGACGAGACCGGGGTGAAGCTCCTTCGCGACACCAGCCACGGCATGGAGCGAGTCGAGGCCCAGTGCGCGAACTGCGGCTGTCACTTGGGTCATGTCTTCCCCGACGGACCCGGGCCCGGCGGTCAGCGCTTCTGCATCAACTCTGCGTCACTCGACTTTGCCGACCGTACAGGGGACTGACGATCGATCACGCATTCGCGCTGTGGCTGAACCCGGTCCTTCGCCATCACCCATTTTTTGCCGACGCGGTTGTTCAGATCGCCACGTGGATCGTCCCGCTGATCGCGGTCGGCGCACTTGTTCCATGGCTGATGAGCGGCCCGGGAGCGGACCTTCGCAAGCGAGCGACCGCGGCCGCGTTGATCTCCGCGGGGCTCGCGATGCTCGCAAATCAGGGCCTTGGGCTGCTCTGGGACCGGGCGCGTCCGCCGAAGGCGCATCCCGGGAAAATTATCGGGCTCACCACGATCTCACCGGACTCGTCGTTTCCGTCTGACCACGCCGCCGCTGCGTTCGGAATCGCGGTGGCGGCCCTTCTGACGTACCGCTTCGCCGGTCGAGTACTGCTGGCGGTGGCGGTCGTTGTCGCGCTTTCACGGGTCGCGGTCGGTGCCCACTATCCGACCGATGCACTCGCGGGGGCGGCTGTCGGCGCGGTGGTCGCGATCCTTGTCACACGGCTTCACGTCTTCTGGCTACCCCTGGTGAACGGGCTCGCTCGCCTCACGGACCCCCTTCTTCGCGGCATCCAGCGTCTGCCCGGCCTGCGGTCGGTGTCCGGCTAGCACGAGGCGTTAGCCGCGTACCTCAGCGACGAATGCCGCTGCCGCCGCGGACACAGTCCCGAAGACATCCGCCTTCGGCGTGACGAACACCGGAGGGTTTGGCAGCTGACCGATGAGGTCCGTCGACACGAGTACCTGCCCGTCGCACCCTTGGCCAGCGGCGATACCGATCGTTGGGGTCCTGACCGCGGCGGTGATCTCCTCGGCGAGTCCCGGAACCACGGCTTCGATCACGATCGCGTAACAGCCCGCGTCGTCAAGCGCCCGGGCACTGTCCAGAATCGCCGCGTACTCCTCCGAGCTGACGCCATGTTTGCGGAAACGCTCGGCGGTTTGAGGGAGCAGGCCGACGTGGCCCATCATCGGAATTCCGCCGTCGAGTATGGCCCGGACCTGCGGAATCAGCGCGCCCTCCAGCTTCACGCTGTCGGCGCCCGCTTTGACCAATGCGCGTGCAGTTGCGAGCGCTTCGGCGGGTGTCCGGTAGGTGTCGGCAGGGAGGTCGCCGACCAGATGGGTTCGACTGACGCCACGGCGAGCGGCTGCAATGTGGTGGCACATCATGGCGAGGGTCACATCTCGGGTGGATTCGAAGCCCAACTCCACCATCCCAAGGCTGTCGCCAACCAAAATCAAATCTAGCCCCGCGCCGTCCAATGCAAGGGCTGTGGGGTAGTCGTACGCCGTCAACATCGCCAGGGCTCGACGGCCCTTCGAGGCCCGAATCTGCTGCGGGCTGAGGCCCACTACCGGCTCCAAATCTCCGGGACCATGTCGGTGACGGTGCCCTCGGTCTGGGCATTCTTTTCGTCGACGTGCACGATCGTCGGGGCGAAGTCCGCCAACTCGGCGGCGTCGTACTGGGCATAGGTGATGATGATGATCAGATCGCCAGGGTGCACCAAGCGAGCCGCGGCACCATTCAGACAGACGTCGCCACCACCGCGCGGACCCTCAATCGCGTAGGTCTCAAAGCGTGCGCCGTTGTTGATGTCGACGATCGCGACCTGCTCGAACGGGAGGATGTCGGCGGCGTCCATCAGATCACGGTCCAGGGTGATGGAACCCACGTAGTTCAGATTCGCGTCCGTGACGGTGGCGCGGTGAATCTTGCTCTTCATCATCGTTCGCGTACGGGGGGGCATTCCGGGACTCCTTACGGGGTGATGTGCGTTGGGATGAGGACAGCGTTATCGATCAGTCGTGCCGGACCCACCCGGGCCGCCACACAGAGCGTGCTTGGCCCGTCAAGGACCTCGCGTGGAAGGAAGGTTTCGGGATCGACAAGCGCGGCGTAGTCGGGCTCGCAGCCCGGCTGGGCCGCCATCTCACTGAGCGCCGCGGTTTCGATGGCGCGGGCGTCACGCTCGCCACCTGACACGAGGGCAGCGCTCGCGGCGAGTGCGCGAGAGAGCGCCAGCGCCGCACGTCGATCGTCCGGGCCGAGGTACGCATTGCGGCTGCTCATGGCAAGCCCGTCGGGCTCGCGGATGGTCGGGGCGACGACAAGTTCAACGTCATCGAAGGCCAGATTACGCATCATTTGGCGCACCACCGCAACCTGTTGTGCGTCCTTCTGTCCGAGGATCAGGCGATCCGGACGGACCATGTTCAGCAGGGCACAGACAACCGTCGCGACGCCACCGAAGTGGTGCGGGCGAATCGCACCCTCCAAGCCCTCACTCGGACCGGAAACGCTGACCCGGGTCGTCGCGCCGGGTGGGTACATCATTAGGGCGTCGGGGCAGAAGGCCAGCTCTGCGCCTGCCACCGCGGCGAGTTCCAAGTCGCGTTCTTCGCTGCGTGGGTAGGCCGCGAGATCTTCCGTCGGTCCGAACTGGGTCGGGTTGACGAAGATGCTGAGGACCACGGCGCTGCCGTTCGTGGCCGCGTTTGCGATCAGCGAGAGGTGTCCAGCATGCAGCGCTCCCATTGTGGGAACGAACGCAATTTGCCGACCCGCGGCCCGAAGCTCCGCAACGCAAGCGCGCAGGTCCACGACGGAACGCGCGACGGAGAGGTTGGCGGTGAGTGGGAGGGTGGTCGTCACGAGAAGCGCGGCGGTCGGCGGGACGCCATCGCAGGATCGGGCCAACGTCACCGCGGGTTGCGGCGAGGTGGCATTCGATTTCTGCTCCAGCTCCCATCCGGGATACCAGGCGATGCAATCGATGTGCGCGAATGGTACCTCGGCCGGTGGCAAAAGGGCAAGTATTTGACGAACGGGCGTCCGGGTCAGCGTGCCATGCTTACGTCGATGAGCCTCAACCGAAACGCCGACCCGAGGGACCCCTCCGAGGGTGCGTCGGAGCTTCCAATTGTCGTTGGCGCGGTGGCGCTGCTCGCACTCCTGCTGGTGGCGTTCTACCTGGTCTCCTGTCGGGGAGCCGACACGGCGGGGCCCAGAGCTGGTCAGGCGCCGAATGCCGAGACGCAAGGAAGCCGTCGGGTCCGGATCGTTAAGGCAGTACGGACGATTCCAGCGGCCCGGGCGCCGTTTCGCTACTTCGGACCGTGGCTGACTCCGCGGCTGCGAGACCGCGCACTCGCCGCGCTTCCTGCGAGGGCCGAGGGGCGAGCGGAACCGATTCCAGGGATTTACAACGGTGGCTATGGCATCAAGATCTTCCGGCGCTGACACCTCCCTCGGGGAGTATCACCGCGACGAGGTAGCGGGCTGCATGCGGTGCTCGCTGTCGCTGACACGACACCAGGTCGTCGCTGGCTCCGGTCCGGTGGGGGCGGAGTTGATGCTCGTCGGACGTGCGCCGACATATGAGGAAGACCGTCGCGGCGCGCCATTCCTCGGGGCGGCAGGGGACCTGCTGGATCGTTGTCTGGCCGATATTGGGCTGACCCGGCGCAGGGTGTTCTGCACGACACTGGTCAAGTGCCGACCGCCTGGTGGACGCGAGCCCGCCCGCGATGAGGTTTCGGCCTGCGAGGCGCATCTGCATCAGCAAATTCAGCTGGTTGGACCGCGTCTCGTGGTTACCCTCGGATCGCTTGCGACACAGACCGTGCTCTCACGGGACGAGCCAATCACAACATTAAGGGGGCGTGCCCTGACGATCGTCGTGGCTGGTCGTGAGATCGATGTCGTTCCACTCTACGATCCCGGTGCGGTGCTCGATTCTGAGGTACTTCGCCGCGCCCTGGAGATGGATTTCCGTGCCATTGGCGCCATGCTCGGCACGTCCGCTCAGAGCCGTTCCGTCGAGCATGACCCATCGGTTGAACAAATGGACCTCTTCGGATGAGTTTCACCATCGAGAGTCGCAGTCCGGAGGAGACGGCCGCCGTCGGTGGAGCGCTTGCCACGTACCTTCGCGCTGGGGATGTTCTTCTGCTCATCGGGGACTTGGGTGCGGGCAAGACTGCCCTCGCGAAGGCAATCGCTGCCGGGCTTGGTGTCACGGAAACGGTCACGAGCCCGACGTTTTCGGTCGCGAATCGGTACCTCGGTCGCGTCGCGGTTGCCCACCTTGACGGGTACCGCCTCGAACATCCCGACGACGAAGAGTTCGGCCTGGCACTTGAGACGATTGGGGAGGACGCCGTCGCCATCGTCGAGTGGCCAGATGCCCTTGCGGGCGCGCTTCCTGCGGCGCGATTGACGGTACGTCTGTTCCATCAGGGTCCGAAGGAGCGATTGCTAGCGTTCGAGGTTCCTGACGCTACGCTTTCAGCGGAGATTTCTCGCGACCTTGGCAACCTTGGCCTTCGACATGTCCACCCCCGCCCCGAGTCTGGCACTGACCCTTCGGGGGTCGCCACCGCGTGAGTTGGACCCTGGAGTCTCGCCGACGGCTGGGCGACGGGTGCTGGAGCTTGTCCACCAACTCCTCGGCGATGCGGGAATCACCGCGCGCGACCTGACGCGCATCATCGTGGGGATCGGCCCAGGCGGCTTCACCGGGGTCCGCATTTCTGTCGTGACTGCGCTCGGCCTCGGCCAGGCACTTGGCATCCCGGTGATCGGAGCAAGCAGTCTTGAAGCGCTTGCCCTCGGCGCCGCGGAGACCTCCCCGGTCGGGTCGACCATCGCCGCTGTAACGGACGCGCGGCGGGGTGAGGTCTTCGCCGCCGCCTACCGTCATGGGGTGGTTGGGTTGGAGGAGCGCGTAGCGCCTGGCGCGTACTCGCCATCATCGTTTGCGGCCGCCGTCGCCAGCGAGGACCCCGCGGCCATCTGCGTCGGAACGGGGGCGCTCGCATACCAGTCGATGTTCCAGGACGCTGGCCTCCCGCCGTGCCCGGGTGTCGATCTGCGCCACGAGCTTCGTGCACGGCACCTGATCGCCCGTGTTGACGCTGGCGCGTCGCGACCAGCCCGCCCGGACTATCACCGCCTCCCCGACGCCGAGGTCAACCGATTGGCGGCGGCCAACCGGTGAGCGCCGTGGTCTCCACGCGGGAGCCTCGCCGCGCCCGCATTCACGACACGCGGGAGATCGCGCGTCTTCAGGCGGAGTGCAATCCGATTCCATGGAGTGAGCGTCTGTTGATGCAGACCATCACCGGCACGAACGTCATTGCACTCGTCACGGACGCAGATGCGACGGGGATGCTGTCGGGCTACCTTGTCGCGCAGCGCCTCCCCGACGAGTGGCATGTCCTAGACGTGGGTGTCAGTTTGGAGACGCGTCGCCGGGGCATCGGGCGTGCACTGATGCTTGCGATCATCGCCCACGCCGCCGAGAACGGCGAACATGGCGTGCTCCTCGAAGTTCGCACGTCCAACGACCGCGCGATCGCGCTCTACCGCGAACTCGGGTTTGCAGACAACGGCCTGCGCCCTCGGTACTACTCTGACAATCGCGAAGATGCGCTGGTCATGTACCGAGTCCGCGACGGGCTCATCTCGTGATCGGCCCGATTCTCGCGATCGAGACCTCCTGCGACGAAACTGCCGCCGCCGTCGTTGAGGGGCGCAGTGTTCGATCAAACATCATCGCCAGCCAGGCGGAGATCCACACGCCCTACGGTGGTGTGGTCCCTGAAGTGGCTGCCCGCCACCATCTGGGAACCGTCAACGCAGTTGTGGATGAGGCATTGGCCCAGGCGGGCTTGCGTCTGGGCGACATTGCTGCGGTTGCCGTCACCCAGCGTCCGGGCCTGATCGGTGCACTGTTGGTCGGTGTTGCCACGGCAAAGGCGTTGGCCTACGCCGCCGAGGTCCCCCTCATTTTGGTGGATCACATCCATGGACACATCGCCGTCAGCTGGCTTGCCCCCCTGGAATTGGACCCGCCGTTCGTGAGTTTGGTGGCGTCGGGCGGCCACACCCGCCTTGCGCTCGTTCGCGACTATCGGACCCCGGAGCTACTTGGTGAGACGCGCGACGACGCGGCGGGAGAGGCGGTCGACAAAGGGGCCCGCCTCTTGGGTTTGGGATACCCAGGCGGCGCGGCCCTGGAACGCCTCGCGGCTGGTGGCGACCGGACCGCATTTGCGTTCCCTGTTGGGCTGTCCGGTCAGGAGCAGCGTGACTTCTCGTTTGCTGGGGTGAAGACCGCGCTGCTTTACAAGATTCGGGACCTTGGGCCGGATGAGACTGACCGTCAGCGGGCCGATCTTGCCGCCTCGTACCAGGAGGCCGTCATGCGTCCCTTGGCTGAGCGTCTGGTTCGCGCGGCCGTCCACGAAGGCGTCCCAGCCGTCGCCCTGGGCGGCGGCGTTGCCGCGAATGGGCGGCTACGAGTGCTCGTTGCGGAGTTCGCGGAACTTCATGGCATCCGTGTGGTGGTTCCTGACAGCCGACTGTGCACCGATAATGCAGCCATGATCGGTGCCGCGGCTCAATTCACCGACGCAACGCCATGGCCAGACTTCTTGTCCCTCGACGCCATGCCAACGATGGCCCCAGGGGGAATCACCGCGTGAACCGCCAGTGGGCACATCGCGCGGGACTTGCGGCCGCGGCCGCAGTGTTTATCAGCGTGCCGACGCTCCTGGCCGACGCGGCGAACGAGGAAGACGCGATCCCTGAGTTGCGTGCGCTCGCAGGGGCCGCCGCATGGCGCGATTCGTTGGATGCGGTGCGCATCCCGGCGCTCCCTCCGGCAGGGGAGACCGAATCGGCGATCGTCGTACTGACCGAGCCAGCCATCGCCACGGGCGCGCCCACGACCCGAGCCGAGCGAGCGGCGGCCGCCGCCGCACAAGCCGACCGCGTGAGATCGACGCTCGCCGGGCTTGGCGTCACCGTTTATCAGCGCTACCGCATGTTGGTCAACGGCTTCGCGGTGCGTGTCCCGACAGGCGGGCTCTCCGACATCGCGCGTCTCCCGGATGTCGCTGCGGTTGTTCCCGTCAGCTATTTGGCACCGGCGGAGTCCAAGCCCCTCGCCGCTGTGACTGCTAGCGCCGCCGCCGCTCCGACTGTCGCTCCCACGACCGAGACCGTTCGGGCCGCGCACATCGCGTTGATCGATGCTGGGATCGACCCCACACATCCACTGCTTGGCGGCGGCATCGGCTCGACCTTCAAGGTCATCGGCGGCGCGGATCTCGTTGGGAACGATGACGACCCCACGGCCGACGTATCCCCTGCCGCCGCGGAGGCCCACGGGACGGCGATGGCAGCCCTCGTTCTCGCCTCGCCACGGCTCGGCGATCTGCCCGCGGAGAAAATCCCGCGACTGCTCGCATACCGCGTGGTTGCGCCGGAGCTCGTGGAGGGGCGGATTCGTCCCCTGGCGCGCACGGATCGTGTCCTTGCCGCCCTGGAGCGGGCGGTTGATCCGAATGGCGACGGCGTCACCGACGATCGGCCGGAGGTCATCCTCTTCGGCCTCGCGCGCGGCTTCGACGATGGTGGTGTGGACCCGGTCGCCAGTGCCCTGCATGCGGCCTCGCTGTTGGACACGGTCGTCGTCGTGGCAGCTGGAAATGACGGGCCGACATTCGGCCCCGCGGGAAGCATTGGCAGCGTCGCGGCAGCACCCGGTGTGTTGACGGTTGGCGGACGCTCTGCGACCACTACGCCGCGCACGGCCGATCTCGCAGTTGGTGGGGCGACGGGAATTGGCCCCGTTCCACTCCTCGGTGCAGATCCCGCAGGCCTGAGCGCGGCGGTCGTCGTTGTCGCTGGAGGTGACGGCCTCGCCTCCGGGAACGACGCTTCAGAGCTGCGTGACGCGACGGGTAAGAGCCTCGTCACCGGGAGGGTGGTGCTGGTGTCGCGCGGTGGGGGGCAGCTGGTCGACAAGGCCCGAAACGCCGCTGCGGCTGGCGCGGTTGCCGTGGCCGTCTGGGATGAGCATGGCAACGGAGTGTTCCCAGGGACGGCGGGCGGTGACGACTGGCCCCTTCCCGTCGTTGGTCTTGGCCCGCGCCAAGGTGCAACCCTCGAAGCCCTCGCTCGTGGATCCACTCCGCCGGTAGTCACCATCAGTGCCCGTCCAGTCGAGACAGTCGCCGAGCACGTGGCGGCGTTCTCGTCGCGCGGACCGACGGCCGATGGACGTCTGAAGCCGGATCTGCTTGCTCCGGCGGTCGATCTGGCGACTGCCTTCCCCGGGCGGGCGCCTGACGGGCGGCCGCTCTCCACCCATATCTCGGGTACCAGCGCCGCGGCCGCGCAGGTGGCTGCCATGGCACTGCGCCTTCGCATCGACCGCCCAGAGCTGCGGGCGGAGGATGTCCGGAGTCTGATCGTCCAGGGCGGCCAGGCGCTGCCCGGAGTTGGCAGCGTGGACCAAGGCACCGGTGCTGTCATCGACCCGGCGACCGCACCCCTTGCAATCGATCCGCCGGTCATCACGCGAACACGGCCAGCGGTCGGGAGCGACTTTGTCGACTTCACCCTCCACGACCTCACCGGTTTGGGAGGGCGGTACCAGCTGCACTTCCAGGGTCCCGGCGACACGACACCGCGCGACCTTGGCGGACCGGTGGACGTCCCCGCGGATGTGCGTGTTGGACGGCGTCTGCGCATTCCCGCAGGCCTTGGCGCCTATGAGGGGATCGTCACGGTCAGCCGCGCCGACGACGCAGCAGCCGTGCCGGTCGCACGGGCCATTCTCTATGCCGGTCAGCCCGCGCCGACACCGATCGCCGCCCTTGGGCTGCCGCTGGTGTCCCCACGCGGATCAACGAGTGAGGTCAGCGTGCGGGTGGGGCTGCTCCGCCGTGCTGGGAAGGCCATTGAGAGTGCGCCGCTGCACGACCTCGGGCTGTGGCTGGTTCCGGGTACCGGTGCGACCCCCCTGGCGCTGACGGGCCAAAAACCATCGGGTGCGCTTCCGGCGGGGGACTACCGCTTTCTTGTTTCCGCGAAACTCTCGGATGGGCGTCCGATCGCGCCCGGCCGCTATCGTCTGCGCGTCACCGCTGTCGGACCCGACGGCACGCCCCTCGTTCGTGACAGCGGGGCGTTCACAATCAAGTAACCCGGAGCCCTCCATTGCACCCATGGCATGACATCTACGTCGACGATGAAGGCATCGACAACGAGTTCCCAGTCGTCATCGAGGTGCCGAAGGGCAGTAAGAACAAGTACGAGCTGGACAAGGAGAACGGTCTCCTACGGTTGGACCGGGTGCTCTACAGTGCAGTTCATTACCCGGCCAACTATGGCTTCATTCCGCGAACCTTCTGCGATGACGGCGACCCGCTGGACGTCCTCGTGCTCGGTCAGGAGCCGGTGGTCCCGATGTCGATCCTGATGGCCCGTGCCATCGGCGTCATGCGGATGCGCGACGACAAGGGCATCGACGACAAGATCGTCGCCGTCAGTATGCGCGACCCCTCGGTCTACGAGTACACGGACCATCAGCAGCTCCCCAGCCATGTCCTGCGTGAGATGCAGCGCTTCTTCCAGGACTACAAGGTCCTCGAGCATAAGACCGTCATCATCGAGGACCCGCTCGGCCCCGAGGAAGCGATCACGATCATCCGCGAGTCGTTGGATCTCTACCGCAAGCTGCGGCGCGGCGAACTCGCCGTCAAGTGATGGTCGGGCGCGCGGCGCTGGCGGGCGTAGTGCTGGCTGCGGCGGTTGGCCCGGCCAGTGCTGGCGTGCTGATCGCCTTTCGCTCCCCCAGTGGGAACGTCGGGTGTATCTACTCGAACGGGCTTGGTCCATCGGGCGTCCGCTGTGACATCCGCATCCAACAGGCGCATCCGAAGGCGGGCCGTCCGAAGGGGTGCCTATTGGATTGGGGTGACTCGTACCAGCTTGCGCGAAACGGTCGAGCCCACGGTGTGTGCCACGGCGACACGGCGCTTGACCCGAAGGCCAAGGTGATCGCCTACGGCACATCCTTTGCTCAGGGCGGCATCGTCTGCCGTTCCTCCCGCCTTAACTTCAGCTGTCGCAACCGGTCCGGTCACGGATTCCTCCTCAGCCGAGAGCGCCAGCGCACCTTCTGACGGTGCTCCTTGTTCCGACAGAACCCTGCCCCTTGGAATGTGCGCGGTTGCTGTCAACGTTGCGCCGCGTTGGGGAGTGACCCCAACGTTCAAGTTCGGTAGCGCGCCTACCGAGTGGTGACCCGGAGCATCGTGCGGCTCCCTGGTAATTCCCCCGAGACCCAGGAGCTGGACCAACATGCAGGGATTCTCTCGACGTCGCTTGATGGTCGGTGTGCTCACCGCACTGTCTGCGACCGCCACCATTGCGAGCGCCGCCCCAAACCTCGCCTTGACGAAAGCGACGCCGGCAAAGGTGCTGTATGGGACCGACGCGCCGGTGACCCTGACGGTCACCGACACCGAGGCCCTCGGGGGCGCCTGGGGTTACAACGTCGGCTTTCGGGATATCCTGCCGCCAGGAATTACATACGTGCCCGGATCGGGCTCCGAGGCACCGACGCAAATCCTGCTGAACCAGCCCACCGCTGGTTCCACGACCCTCATTTGGGCGAACGTCGCCGATGTCAGCCCCCAGTCGTCGTTCGCGCTGACCTACCGAGTTCATCACGACCCGGCGGCAATGGACGTTCCCGCGGTCTACGTCAATAGTGCGGGCGCCTACGTCAATATGAGCCCAAACTTCGTTCCATCCTTCACCGGTGCCGGGCTCCCGAACGCGGGGAGCTACACCGGGTCGACGACGACGTCCGCGACCAGCAAGTTGATCCCGCTGAAACTCACCAAGACGGCGTCCGAGGGTGAGGCACTGCGCGGCGTCCACAACCACCCGATCACCTACACCCTGAAGGTCGACAACAACCTGGTGAAGTCGACCGGCGGCATTGTCGTTGACGACTACCTCCCCGCTGAGCTTGAGCTGCTCTGCGGCGCCGCCGACAACACGACCGACGCGCCGACCAATCCCGGCAGCACCCGGGAGTACCCCGGGGCCCCCGCCCTTGCACCCGCGCCCTGCAGCACTCCCGCGCTGGTGGAAACGCTCGGGCCAGCGTTCGACCCGGACGGTGCCGGACCCCGGCCCGCTGGCGTCTATACCCATGTGCAATGGAACGTCGGAACGCTTGCGCCGAGCGCGAGTCAGTCGATTACCTACAAGGCAGGTGTTCCGCTTCGCCGGAACACGATGACCTTCACCGGTCCGACTCCGGCCCCTGCGACGACAAAACAAGCTGCAAACCTGGACAATAACTCCGGATCAGACATCCTCGACGAGACGGCGATCACGAACTACTCCGAGGCAAACGGGAACTACGACCTGAACCCCGCCCGCCGGGCAGGTGACACCGCCACGGCGACCGTGACCTCGGAAGATCTGCGCCAGTCCAAGTCCGCCTCGGGAGCGTCGCTCGCCATCGGTGGTCTGCTTCAGTGGACGATCACCACCGACACAAGCGAATACCGCAATGTCGACAACGTCACTATTACTGACACCGTTCCCGATGGGCTGTGCCCGATCTCGGCGAGCGTCGACTACGACGCGAGCGACGGCGGTGAGTGTGACCCCGTTGCCGGAAAGAACCCAAACGTTCCCTTCCTGTCGGTCGCGGAGATCACTGCCGGTACCGCAGCGCAGAATGGTTCGTGGACACTGAAGTGGGACAAGACCAGTGATCCGCGCCTGGCGCACATGGCCCCCAACGCGAGTGTTGTCACCACCTTTTGGACGAAGACCCGCCACTACTTTCAGCAGAGCGGCGCGGACGACCTGAACGACCCGATCTCCGCGCTCGACAAGCTGACGAACAGGGTCATCGTGGATGGGTCGCAGTACCCCCGCTGCGGCGCGGGCGACCCCGAGTGCCTCGGCGCCGGTACCCCCGTGTCGCACGACCAGCTTCCCAACACCACCATCGTGGATGAGGGCTCAGCGGGAATCGTCGCACCCCCGGCGTTCATCGAGAAGGACGTCATGACGCCTGCGACCGTCCCGGGATCTGGTGCCACAACCTGCTCCATCGCACCCCTCGCCTACCAGAACGGCCCCGCCGACTCGTTCGGTCCGGGTGACACGGTCTGTTGGCGTCTGAAGGTGACCTACCCTCTCAGTACAGAGACCAAGAATCCAACCGTCGCCGACTTCCTCCCGCCGGGAATGGCGGCGTTGACGGGGACGGATCGCACGACCGGGCTCAACTCGGCCGTTGCATCTGCCCCAACCTTCACTGCTGGAGTTCCGGAGTCCGTGAAATGGGACGTTGGCACCACGGTCGGCTCGAACCGCCTGATTCCGGTTGGCGGCAAAGTGTTTGAACATGTCTTCGGAAGCACGATCACCACGGTGAGCGCCGGCGCGTCCTTCGACATCGTCGACAACCTGATGAAGTCGACGTACAACGACTCGGACGGGCTGACGTACCCACTGCGCGACAAGGAGAACTACACCTGGTCGGAGGCGGAGATTCGCCTCCTTAAGGGAGTCCTCACGATCAATGGCGCAGCTCCCGGCGCCGGATCGAACGCTGACCCGGACCACATCGCGGTCCAGGCGAACGATGTCGCCCGCTTCTATGTCGACGTTTCGAACGTCGGCTCCCGAACGGCCAACACCATCTCAACTCGCGATCTGCTCCCACCGGAGATTGGTTGCTCGGGTGTCAGCGCGATCAGCGGAGGAGGAGCCTGTTCCGGCTCGGCTCCCGACGCCCAGATCAACTGGACCATTCCCACAATTGCAGGGAAAACGCTCGCTACCGATGCCGCGGCGAAGGTGCGCCTGACCTACGACGTCACGGTGCCCGCGAACGTTGCTCCGAACCAGCAGCTGAATAACCGAGCCGGTGTCCGGAGCTACACCTCCCCCACCAACACCGGAACTCCGTTCACGTACTACCCGACGAACAACGTGGATCCCGCGATCACCGCGGTCGCGACGGCGTTCAACACCACCGATGCTGCAGATGACCCATCGGACATTTATACGCAGGATGTGGTCCTTGCGAAGAGTCGAGCGACCTCAATCACCGAAGCTGGCAACAACTTGGCGAGCGAGGCGACCATCGGCGAGCAGGTCAACTACACCGTCGATGTGACGGTCCCGGCAGGCTCGACGGTTTACAGCGGCAAGACGATCGACGCGATTCCCGCCGGACAGACGTTGCTGGCAACTCCAGCGCCTACGGTCACCGTAAATGGAACCCCGCAGGTACTCGGTTCTGCTCCCGGGGCGTTCGAGGTCACCGTCGCTGGCAACACCATCAGGCTGAATTGGGCCTCTCCGTATGTCAATGCTCCCGGTTCGGGTAGCGATGTCATTCGTTTGACCTACTCGACGCGTGTCGATGATGTTGCCGGAAACGTGGCCCCTGGAACGGTTGGCAACACGGCGTCGCTGGACTGGAAGAACCAGGCGGCCGTCGATCAGCCGAGCCGTTCGGCGAACACGACGACGACGATCGTCGAACCCAAGATTGGTATCCAAAAGGCCAACAACGACACCGATGGCTATGTCGATTCCGGCCAGGACGTCACCTACACCCTCAACATCACAAACGCCGCATCCGCAGCGACTGCGCACGATTCCGTCGTCGTTGACACGCTTCCACCCGGCGCCATCCCGTACAAGGGTGTGACAGCGATTGTCGCCGCAGACGGCGATCCGGTCGGGCCCGAGGGCGGCATCTGGAACTCCACCGGCCGCACGATCACATGGCGCACTGCCGAGGTCGCCGCCCTTGGGACGATCGCTCCCGGTGGCGCCGTTCAGGTGCACTACACGGCTCAAATCACTGCCGCATCTGCCGCTGGTGGCGCCATCACGAATACCGCCAAGGTCACAACGACAAGCCTTGCTGGCGCGTCGGCGACCGAGCGTGACGGCGCGAGCACCACCGTGGCTGGCTACGGCGCCACGGATTCCAACACCCTGCGCTTTGGCTTCCCGACGGTCACCAAGACCGCCACGCCCGACCCCCGCACGATTGGCCAGCAGGTGACCTTTACCGTCGCTTACACGCTGCCCGCCGGTGTGCAGGTCTTCGACAGCTCCATCTACGACACCCTCCCCGACGGCCTCGCGTTCGACGGATACGTCAGCGCAACCTGCGTGACGGTGGGCGGCTACGTTTGTGGATCGCCCCTTGATGCCTGGCTTGCCGACAGCTCGCACTGGATGGCTGCCGAGCCGCAGGGTGATGGCTCCACTCGCCTTGGCTGGTGGGTCGGCGACGCAGCGGAACATCTTGTTGCCACCGTTCCGGTTGCACGCCGCTACGCCCTCACCTATCGGGCACACGTAACCGCGACCTACAGTGGCACCGGCACACCCGTGGCCGGGGCCCCCGTTGTTGACACAAATACGCTGCAAAACGCCGCGAACACCGGCTGGAACGTCACCGACAAACAGCCGCAGGCGACGCCCGCATCGATTCCGGTCGCCGGATTTGACGGAGTCCCGGTCGACACGACGAACCCTGCCCACCCACCGAAGGCACCGGCAACCACGACAACGAACGTCGTCGAGCCGCACCTGCGCCTGAACAAGCACGTCTCCTGTGATGGTGCCGCCCCGACGACTGCGACCGCGGCGGATACCTCCGACGCCTGTTCGATTGAACCGGGTTCGGGACCATTTACCTACACCGTGGTTGTTACCAACACTGGCACCTCTGCGGCCTACAACGCGGTCATTGCCGACCAGCCGGACACGGAAATTGGGAACGTCTCCGCGGTGACCGCCACGTCATCCGGCGCCGGAACCGTCGCGCTGACCAATGGCTGGACCGCCGCTGACCCCTCGATGGCCTGGTCTGTCGATGTACTTGAGGCTGGTGAGACGGTCACGATCCACTACACCGGAACCCTTGCCGCCTCGTCCACGCTGCACGCTGGCGACCTCGTGAAAAACACTGCGAGCGTCACGGACTACTTCGGTGTCTCCGCGGCCGCACGCGCGGCGAACCCGACCTGGACCTTCCCCAACTACCCGAACGACACGAACCGCCACCCGGCCGCTGATCCGACCCTGAAGGACACCGTCACGCTGACGCTGGCGATGCCCCACATCACGATCGCAAAGACCACCGGTGCAGGCACCGAGCTTGCAAACGCAGAGATCCTCAAGCCGTTCACGTGGAAGGTCGTGGTGACCAACGACAGCACCGTCGTGGCCCATGACATCAACTTGAGCGACGCGCTCCCCCACAACTGGGCATACACCGGCCCGGCCACGATTGCCGTCACTGGGCCCGCCGCCCAGCTTGTCGTCCCGGCTAACCAGGCTCCGGTCGTCACCGGAACACTCACAACCGGCCGGCAGCTTGACTGGACCGCCATTGCAAACCTCGACCCCGGCCGGTCCGTCACGGTGACCTACATCGCGACACCTCAGCCAGGTGCCGAAGTGGATCCCGGTACGGCGACCAACCACGTCAATACCGCGGTCGCGACAACTGCCGACGCCTCAGGCGTGCGTTCGAGTGCCGACGGTTCGTACGCAGATGGCCCCGACGCTGACACCCTGCCGGACAGCGACACCGCCGCAGCCCCTCTCCTTGCACCGGCCCTTGCGATCAGCAAGAAGCCTGACTGTGCATTGGGTGCCAGGGATGCCACATGTGGGGCTCCGGTCAAGGCGGGAGACACCGCCGTTCCATTTGCCATCTACATCACCAACACCGGAACGGCCGACGCCACCAACCTCGTCGTCGGTGACGTGTTGCCTGCAGGTCTTGTCTACACGAATGGCTCGCAAACAGCGGTCAGCTGCAACCCGCCTGGGTGTGGCTCGGCCAACCTGCCGTTCCCAGCTGGTGCCGCTGCGGTTGCCCCATACACCAACGTCGTCGGTCCGGCCTTCACTCAGGATGCGCCGGCGGCGAATACCCCGGCTGCTGGCCAGACCACCATCACCTACCACGTGGCCAGCGTTCACCCCGGCGAGACGATCCGGATCTACTACCTGGTCGACATTCCGAACCCGTGGACGCATAACTCCAACATCACCAATACGGCGTCGGTTCACTCGGATGAACTTCCGGCGGACAAGTTCGACACGGGAGCGGTTCAGATCACCTCTAAGCCCTTCTGGCTCGGTCTGGCGGAGCCCTCCGTGAAGTCGTCGGTTCCCGCGATGGGGACGGCGCTGACAACTGAGGACCCGATTGCCTACACCGTCCACTACGCCAATACGGGCAACGCGGACGCGAGCAACGCCCTCCTCACCGACGCCATTCCGGCGAACACCGTCTATGTCGCCGGTTCCGCAGGTGCGACGCCCGCGCACCCGGTGGAGTTCAAGGTCGGTGGCGCCTGGCAGGCAGCTGAGCCGACGAACGCGGCCTCGGTGGAGGCGCTTCGCTGGGCTCTCGGCACGGTCACGACGGCCGGCCCCAATCACAACGGCGACGTCCGCTTCTCGGTCAAGGTCGTGAAGCCGCTCGCAAACGGCACCGTCGTGTCCAACATCGCGTCCATTACCTCGGATGAAGAGAGGAACTACGTTGACGACCTTGGCGTTGCCGCGCCAATCCCACCGACGCCAATCGGCGAGCCGATCGCAAATGGTTCGCTGACACACCCCGTAACCACGGCTCCGATCCTCGGATTGGTCAAAGCCGTCAGCGACACCGACCTCGACACAAACACCGAGGGACGTCGCCTGAACTACACGCTCACCCTCACAAACACCGGCAACGAGGATGCCTCCAACGTCGTCGTTACCGACGGTCCCCCCGTGGCAACCAAGCTCGCCTCGATTTCGGCCGGTGGGGCAAGCGTTGCCTGCGCCATCGATGCGGGACCAAGCTTCACCTTCGGTACCTGCCCGGCCAACCTTGCTTCGGTTACGCAGATTCGTTGGAGCACGCCAAGCCTCAACACCACAACCTCGTTCCCCGTCACAACGGGACGTTCTCCGCTCGTGGTCGGGTTTGGGGTGGATGTCGACGTCCCCGTCCTGAACGGCACCGTCGTTCCGAACACGGCCAAGGCAACGAGCACGCAAACCCTCCCGACACCGACCACGTCCAATCCGGTCTCCACGACCCTTCGGGCCAAGCCGGTGTTGGCGCTCACAAAGAAGGTCACCCCCGAGGGTGTTGTTGCTCCCGGGGCCAGCCTTACCTACACCCTCACCTACACCAACACCGGCCCGACCGATGCGCACGCGGTTGTTCTTGAGGATTCCATCCCCGCGAACACCGCCTACGTCGCCGGGAGCGCCGCCGGAGCCCAGTTCCGTGTCGGTGACGCCTGGCAGCCAGCCGAGCCCACCGACGCGGCAAGCGTTCAGGGCCTTCGCTGGACGATCGGTGCCCTCGACATGGCGGCCGTTGGCAGCAAGACATTCCAGGTCAAGGTCGTCGATGTCCTGGACCATGGAACGCTCCTGCCGAACACCGCTGGCCTGACCGGCAAGCAGTGGAACGCCGGTCCGGGTGGGACGATCACCGAGCCGAAGGTTGAAAGCGATCTGCCGCCCGTGTCTGGCAAGGCGAGTAACACCGTCCAGTCGGGCCCTGTGCTCTCGATCTCGAAGAAGATCGTCGGTTCAACGACGGTCACGGTCGGGGCGAAGGTGACCTACCGGATTCACGTCGGAGTGTCCGGCAACGCGAATGCGTCGCCGCTGACGGTCACGGACAAGCTTCCCAAGGAACTCCGCTTCGTCTCGGGAACGCTTGGCGCCCGCCTCGTCGGAGATGTCGTTCGCTGGGATCTCGGCGTCCAAAAGCCCGGTTACGAGCAGGATCTGGACATCGTGACAACCGTTCTGACCAGGCCCACAACCGGACGCATCAACAACCTCGCGGTTGCCAGCGCCCCGAACGCCGTCTCGGCGGTTCGAGGGGCGGATGCCTCCGCGTCGGCAGGTGCGGTCCTCGGTGTTGCCAGGCCCGGAGAGCCGAAGTTCAGGATCACCAAGGTCGGTTCTGCGCGCCTCACCGCAGGTGGAGCCGGAACCTGGACAATTACCGTCACCAACATTGGTCCGGAAACGGCGAAGGGATCGGTCCTGTCTGATCGTCTCCCCGCCGGGATGACGGTGGTCTCGGTGCAAAATGAGAAGGCGACGCCCGGCAAGCTTCGCGCGGGTTCGGTGCGCTGGGATCTTGGAACGATCGCACCGAAGGCCACGAAGACGGTGAAGATCACCCTCCGGGCCGGCGCGCGCACCGTGGGCACGTTCGTCAACCGTGCGGTCGTCACGGCAACCAACGTCACCGGGCCAACCAACGCGTCGGCGACGTTCATCGTTCGCTCGAAGCGGAGCTCGCGCGCCTCCCCGGCAGTTACCGGTTAGGAACAACCGAGCGTTGACTGCTTCGGCGGTCAACGCTCGGGCCTGTCGCCTCTCGTTGACACATCGTGCCATCTGTCACTATCATTTGTGCGAATCCGTTACAAAGACTCGGTGAAAATATGGCAAACGATCGCTTGACCCTCGGGGTTGCGTCCCGACTTTCTCGGTATCTGCAGGTCCTTACGCAGGCCAAGAAGATGGGCAAGACCTCGATTTCGTCTCAGGCGATCTCCGAGTACACCAACATTAATCCAACGCAGATTCGGCGTGACCTCTCGGGTTTCGGGAAGTTCGGTAAACGTGGCGTCGGCTACGACATCGAACTCTTGGTCGCGCAGATCCGGAAGATCCTGCGGACGTCGGGTCAGCACCACATCTCCCTATTTGGGGCTGGAAATCTCGGCCAGGCAATCGCGACCTCGGGCGTCTTTGGCGACCATGGCTTTCGGATCACGGCGATCTTCGACGTGGACCCCGACAAGGTCGGGACGGCGCTCGGCGAAACCGTGGTGCGCCACTACACCGACCTCCAGCGCGTCGCCGTGGAGGAGGGGATCCAGGTGGGCGTGCTCGCGGTTCCGAGCGGGGTCGCGCAGACCATCGCCGACGACCTCGTCGCCGCGGGCGTCAAGATCATCTTCAACTACTCGGACGCCCTTTTGACGGTGCCCTCCGACGTCACCGTCCACACCTCCAGCCCCGCTGTGGAGCTGCTCTACGCGCTGTATTTCTACCTTTCGTAGCATCGATACGGATGGATGCGATGGCTGAACGGTCACAACCTGAGTCACTCGAGGACCTTCTTGATGAGATGCTCGAAGCGTCCGGTGGGCCGATGACTGATACCGAGCGCGCTCGTGCCGATGAGCGTCTCTACGGTGGGGCGCTCCGCCGGGCCGAGGTGCGGGGGGACACCACGGCAGGCCCCGAAACTACTTCGCCTCGGGGCCCTCGATGAGCCGAAGATCGTCGCCGGGGGGAAGCGTCCCAACCGATCGGTAGACGGCGATCTTGTCCCTTGTGTCCTTGATGTCGAGGTTGCGCATCGTCAGCTGGCCAATCCGGTCCAGCGGAGCAAATGGAGCATCCTCGGTCCGCTCCATGGAGAGGCGCTCGGGCTCGTAGGTGAGGTTCGGGCCGGTCGTGTCGAGGATGGTGTAGTCGTCCCCGCGGCGCAGGCGCAGCGTGACCTCACCGGTAATCGCCGAGCCCACCCAGCGCTGCAACGACTCGCGCAGCATCATCGCCTGCGGGTCGAACCAACGGCCCTCGTACAGCAGGCGCCCAAGCTTGCGGCCCATCGTCCGGTAGTTGTCGATGGTGCCCTCATTGTGGACCGCGCTGACCAGACGTTCGTACGCGATGTGGAGGAGCGCGATCGCGGGCCCCTCGTAGATGCCCCGACTCTTCGCCTCGATGATGCGGTTCTCAATCTGGTCGCTCATGCCGAGGCCGTGACGACCGCCGATGCGGTTCGCCTCGGTCACAAGCGAAACCTGGTCCGCGAACTCCGCGCCATTGATCGCGACCGGGAC
>JAYTQG010000058.1:0-4947 GCA_043746815.1 Thermoleophilia bacterium
GAGATCTGCGCGAAGGCGGGAATCGACTCCGAGAAGGTCTGGCCGCGCCTGCGGGCCGATACGGACTACCTGACCGGTCGCAGGCAGGCCACCTGGGGACAAAAGGGCAACGCCTAGTGAAGGTGCGGGCGGCCGTCCTGGAGGAGTTCGGGAAGCCGCTTGTCGTGCAAGAGGTGGACTTGGCGGAGCCCAAGGCGGGCGAGGTACTCATCAGACTCGGTGCCTGCGGGGTGTGTCACACCGATATGTACACCGCCTCAGGTGTCGACCCAACCGGCTACGCCCCGTGCGTCCTTGGACATGAGGGTGCCGGGGTTGTGGAGCGCCTCGGTGCTGATGTCACATCACTGCGGGTTGGCGACCATGTCGTCACTCTGTTCGCCCCCGAGTGCGGGAAGTGCCTGCACTGCAAGAGCGGCCGAACCAACCGCTGCATGGCCATTCGGGACGAACAAAACCGTGGCTACCTCCCTGATGGAACCACACGCCTTTCTCGTGGCGGCGAGGAACTGCGCCACTTCATGGGCACCTCCACCTTCGCCGAGTACGCCGTCATCCCCGAGATCGCGCTCGCGAAAGTCAACCCGGAAGCGCCACTTGACGGCTGCGCACCGTTTGCCTGTGGCCTGTCCACCGGGATCGGCGCCGCGCTCTACACCGCCGAAATGCGGCCCGGCGCCACCGTCGCCGTGTTTGGTTGCGGCCTCGTCGGTCTCGGCGCCGTCATCGGTGCCCGCCTCGCTGGCGCCGAGCGGATCATGGCGCTTGACCTTTCCGAGGACCGGCTCGCTCTAGCGCGCCACCACGGTGCCACCGATACCCGCATCGCGGACGCTGAGAGTGTGGAGTGGATTCGCGCCGAGACAGGTGGCTTCGGAGCCGACTACACCTTCGAGGCGACCGGCCTCGTTGCGGTCATGGGACAGGCCGTCGAGGCGGCCCGTGAGGCATGGGGGCTTGCGACCATGTGCGGGGTCGCCGGAAAGGGTGACCTCCTTGAGATCATCCCGCGGTACCTGATCACCGGCCGGCGCGTGACCGGATCATCTTTCGGAGGCGTGAAGGGACGTACGCAGGTGCCCCAGCTGATTGAACGCTGGATGCAGGGAGAGATCGACGTCGACTCCCTGATCTCCCACCGTATGCCGCTGGAGGATGTGAATCATGGCTTTGAACTGATGGAACAACAGGACGGAGTCCGCAGCGTGGTGACGTTCTCGTGATTTTGGACCGAGTGGAAGAGGCGAACTGGCTGTCAAACGCCTATCTGGTCGCGGAGGGTCCCGGCGGGTCGGGAGTCTTGGTGGACGGAAATGGTGTGGTCGGTCCGCTGATTGACCGCATCGAGCGCGACAGGATCACGATCACGCATGTCCTTGTGACGCATCACCACGCCGATCACGTCGTCGGGATCGCGGATCTGAAGGCGCGCTTCGGTGTCCCGGCGCTCGCCCACCCCGTCACCGCTCAGGAAGTTGGCGGCGGCGTCATCGACGGGCACATCGCCGACGGGGACGTCATTCGTTCTGGCGCACTCGAAATCGCGGCGATCGACACCCCCGGCCACTGCCAAGGTCACTTCGCGTTTCTGATCAATGGGACCGACTGCATCACG
This sequence comes from Thermoleophilia bacterium, assembly GCA_043746815.1. GTDB lineage: Bacteria > Actinomycetota > Thermoleophilia > Miltoncostaeales > Miltoncostaeaceae > JAYTQG01. Next base: position 1,616 of record JAYTQG010000058.1, read on the forward strand.
GCAGATGTGCTCTTCAAGGGCACCGTCGGCGGGAATCGCGGCCCCGGCGGGAACTACGACCAACTGCGCACATCAATCATGGATCGGCTGATGACCCTGCCCCCTGAGACCCGCGTCCATCCGGGTCACCGGGAGGCCACAACGATCGGCATCGAGTGGGAACAGAACCCATTCGTTCGCATCTGGCGGGATCTCGACGCCGAAGGCTCTGAGGCCGTCAGCGTTCGCGGCGAGCCGGCAACGCTCCTGCTCTGGGCACCTGATTACGACGGCGGGAATAAGGCGCTCGTGCGCTTTGCGTCTGGTGAGGTCTCGGTGGTCGGCGGCTCACAGGTCCAGCGCTAGAGCCACGGGAGAACTCCTTCTATCGCCGTTTTGTGCCATTTCACGGTCTGTGGCATAGTTTGCGGTATGGCACGAACGTCTGATGACTACGAGTCCCTTGTCGTCGGAAAACAAGGGCGACTGGTCATCCCCGCTCACCTGCGACGGGAGCTCAAGATCGGAGAAGGTGATCGTCTCGACGTTCACCGACAGGGCGATGCACTCATCCTTACCCCGTCTCGCGTTCGCGTGAACGAACTTCGCGGAATCCTTCGACACAAGGGGGACGGCCACGTCGTTGAGCACCTGATCGCCGAACGCCGACGCAACGCGAAGCGCGAACGCGACGAATGAGCGGTCCCGCTGCTGTCCTCGATGCATCCGCTGTTCTGGCATTCCTCTTCGACGAGCCTGGGGCCGATACGGCGCAGGAGTACATCGACCGGTCAGTGATCTCGGCTGTCAACTGGGCCGAGGTCGCCCAGGTTTGCCACGCCGTCGGCAGCGACGTTGCCGAGATCCGAATTTCGCTCGCGAGCGCCGGTCTGGCGTTTGCTGCGTTGGAGCTGACCGACGCAGAGGCGGCCGCAGCGCTCCGGGAACCGACACGGTCGCTCGGTCTGTCTCTCGCTGATCGCTGCTGCCTTGCGCTGGCGACTCGACTTGGCGTTCCAGCCGTGACCGCCGACCGGCAGTGGACATCCGCCACCGAGGGTCAGGTCATCCTCATTCGCTAGTGGTCTCAGAAGAACGTGAAGTCGGTGTATCGCGGCCAGTCGAACTGCATGGGCGCTTGGCGCTAGACGACCTGTGCGATCTCGGGCAGGAGAGTAAAGCCTTCGACGAGCGCGGCACTGCGAAGTTGACGGTCGAACGTTGCGAAGCGAAGGTCGGCCTGGTTTGCGCCGTCACGCACGGCGAGCGCCGAGGCCAGTTGAACGGCGTCGTAGGCGCGAAGACCGTGACGCGCGACCGCCAGCGCGGCCACTCGAAGGCGCTCCTCGCTGATCGGCAACACGGAGAATCGCGGGGGCCCCGCAGGGTCCCCTTGGTAGTCGTGTTCGAAATCCTCGGCGAGGATGGCAGCGTCGGACGCGGCAAGCTCACCTGTCCGATGTTTGCGCCAAAACGCGGCGGGCACCTCGACGCGAGCCAGCTGCGAGATGACCACCGGTTCCCGGTTCTCACTGATGGCCTGGTGGCCAGCCTCAGGAATGTAGATCTTGACGAGCGCCGACGAATCGGCAAACACCGTCATCGATCCTCCGAGACGATGTCACTGACAAGCTTGCCTTGGGCGGCCCGGCGGCCCGCAGCAAGCACCGCCTCTCGGGGCGGACGAGCCGTGGTCAGTCGCGGGAGTTCGAGGAGCAAGCCAGCACGCGCGAGGCGCTCCCGAATTTGTTCTGCCTCGGAACCAGCAAGGTCCGGGTTTGTTGCCGCTGTGAGGACGGTGCAGACATATTCGTTGAGGGAGCGCCCTTGAGACCGTGCGGCGGCAGCAACCGTGGACTTAAGGTCTTCGTCACATCGAATCGTTAGCTGAGGCATGCCGAGAAGGTATCATGAGTGCAGGCATGAATACATCGGTCTTGCGAAGACGTGCCAGAACGCTAGTAGGACCCAACTACCGGTCGATGCGGATCGCCAGCGGCTCGCCGTCGAGGACGTGGGCCTCGTTGTGAATCCCCGCAAACGGTGCGCCATGTGACACCGACAACTCGTCGGCCAGGGTCTCCGTCGCGATGTGTGTCCGGTGCGCGTCGATCGCTTCCCTGAGGACCGCCGAGGCATCGAGGTGAAGGCGGATGCGCTCCTCCACGCGAAGGCCTGCCGCCTTGCGAGCGTTCTGGACGGCATGGACAACCTCACGCGCCAAGCCCTCCAACTTCAGCGACTCGGTGATCTCGGTCGCCAGACCAACGGCGATTGGTCCGGACTGCTGAACCGCGTATCCCTCAGAGGGACGTGCCTCTCGCAAGAGGTCGGCGTCGGTGACCTCGTGCGCTTCACTGTCAATGATGATCGATGCAGCTTGTCCACCGTCAATCAGGGCCAGCGTCGCTGCGGGGTCCAGTGCGGCAACCGCCTGCGCAGCTGCGGGCATTCCTTTCCCAAAGCGGGGTCCGAGGGTTCGGTAGTTGGGCTTTAGCGCGACCGAAACGAGTGCGCCCGGGTCCGAGACGAACCGCACATCGTGGACGTTTAGCTCGGCGGCGATGAGATCTGCGACGTCCGCCATCGCCTCAGCCGCGGCGGGCGGGCAGGCCACGATTGCCTCAGCCAGGGGTTGACGCATTTTTAGTTTTGACTCGGTGCGTGCCGCTCGACCAAGCTCGACCGCTTCACGGGCGACCGCCATCGCTCCGTCCAGGGCAGCGTCCGGACGGCCAGTGGCCTTCGGCCAGTCAGCCATGTGGACGCTCTCTGGCGCGTTAACGTCGTGCGCGGCAACAAGGTTGCCGTAGATCTCCTCGGCCACGAACGGACAAAACGGGGCGATGAGTTTCGCAACCGTCGCGAGGCATTCGTGCAAGGTGGCGAACGCTGCTTGGGCGTCCGACGTCTTCGCGCCGCGCCAGAAGCGGCGGCGGTTGGCCCGGACGTACCAGTTCGACAGGTCCTCAACGAAGCTGTTGATCGCGCGTCCCGCACTCGTTGCGTCGTAGCCCGCGAGGCCCGCGGTTACCTGCTCGACGACACCGTCCAGGCGCGAGAGCACCCACCGATCGATCACGGGGCGATCCGAGCGCGCGGGCACGGCGGCACCCGGCTGCCAGCCATCCGGAAGCCCGGCATAGGTCACAAAGAAGGCATAGGTATTCCAGAGCGTGAAGAGCGACCGCAGTGCTTCGTCGACGGCATCAAGACTGAATCGGAACGAGTCCCATGGGCTCTGCGCCGTGAACAGGTACCAGCGGAATGCGTCGGCACCTTGGCGATCCAGCACCGCCCATGGCTCGATGACATTGCCTTTCGACTTACTCATCTTCTGGCCATCGCCGTCC
>JAYTQG010000059.1:0-11578 GCA_043746815.1 Thermoleophilia bacterium
CCGGCGCGCTAGAATCCGCCCGCTGCGGGGCTATAGCTCAGCTGGGAGAGCGCCTGGATCGCACCCAGGAGGTCAGCGGTTCGATTCCGCTTAGCTCCATTTTTCCCGCGCAATGAACCCGCCGAGTTCGTGTGCCCTAATGAGTGGTGCCGAGTCGCCCGCGGGTCAGGGTCGAGGCCCGACTCAGATCCACGCGATTGTGGTCCCTCGGGCGAGACGCGAATCTCATATGCGCGACCGCATACGACATCGGCGCATATGAGATTCGTCGGGGCCGAAGTCAGTCGCCCGGCAAGATGGTGAAGGGCTTACCACCGGGGCCACGGAGGACTCGGAAGTGTCGGTGATCGAGGGTCAAGACACGCCGGGTTCGGTGCCGATGCGCCAGGACGACGATTGAAGCGTCCGCCAGGCCGATCTCCTGATCCTCGTATCGGGCGATCAGTTTTTGCGCAACCTCGAGGTCGGCGGCGTCAAATGGGGCGAGCTGGAATGCGCCACGCGCGACTTCGTCGAGTAACGCCAGTTCGCGCTCGACACCCCACCGGGTGAGGGCGAGGTAGTCCACTTCGGCGAGCACAAACGGAGAGATGAGAAACGGGGGCACTTCCTTCGCGAGGGCAGCAACGACCTCACTGTGGCGCGGATCGCTGCCGTCGGCGGCTGCGATTAGTCCACTGGTGTCGATCAGGATCAATCGAGGCCGAAGCCTTCGGCGAGCACCTCGTCGACACGCCCCGCGATTGGATCGCCGCTTTCAAAGAGCGGCAAGCGCGGCCGAATTGGATCGTCGTCACCGGTCAGCGCGACGATTGCCTCACGAATCAGGTCGGCCTCGCTGCGATTCGTGGCAGCTGCCATTCGAGACAGCGACGCCTTCAGCTGGTCGGGCAAGTAGACCGTCGTCTTCCTCATGCCTTATATTATGCCATACATGTTGCACTCGGCGGCGCTGGCTTCCAAAGTGCCCGTATGGCGAACACGTCTCTCCTCATTCCAGTCGCCCGGCACTACGATCACGCGCATGAGCACCAGCGACCCGACCTACCGCGGCCTCCCGTTCCACGCGGCGGCGAGTGTCTTCGTTTTTCGTGGATCCGACGCGAAGGAAATCCTGCTCGTCCGCCACGCGAAGTTCGACCGGTGGATGATCCCCGGAGGCCATGTGGATCCTGGTGAAGAACCTTGGATGGCGGCGGAACGGGAAGTGCTGGAGGAGACCGGCTACGAGGTCCATCTTGTGAGCGGTGGCCTCACCGAGGGGCTCGGTGGGCAGTCCGAAGCAGTCTTCCTCCCCGCCGCTGCGTGGGTATGCGTCGAGACGATTCCCGCGAGGGCCGCCGAGCCCGAGCACCATCACATCGACTACCTATTTGTTGGCCTCGCCGGTGAACGAACCGGAGGCATCGGAGAGGGCAACGCCGAGTGGTTTCCGACCGACCAGCTTCCCGTGGGGATGTTCGAAAGTACTCGCGCGTTGATCGCTCCAGCAGCTGGTCCTGAGATGCGGGCGCGGCTTTCGAGCATCGCTCACGAGAGGACCGCGCCCCGTGGGAGATCATGACCCACTCCTTCGCGCGGGAACGGCATCGCAGGTAGGGCTTCGATCGGTATCCCCATCACACCCTCGGCCGGGTCCCCAAGCCAGGTGATTGTTCCCTGGAGGGCGAGAACCCCGGTGAGGGCAGCCAGCGCGGCATCGACCTGATCCAGGCCGCGCAGCTCGTCTGCGCCGCGGACTCCGGCCCCGATGAGTACCTGACGACGCCACTCCCGCAGAAGCGCCTTCTTCACACCGAATCCCTTCGGTGGCGCGGCCCCGCGAAGTGCCACGGCGGTTGCGTGGGGGAACGCCTCAAACGCGTGGCCGCGGATGTCGCCCACGACCCCGGACCATGTCGGAAACCCCGCCGCAGCCGCGGCGTGAAACGCTCGGAACCCCTCGCGCATCCATCCGTAGAACGCGTGGTGCTCGCCGACCGACGCCGACGGGCACGAGAAGACCCCGATGCCAATTCGTCGTAGCTCGCGCTCGGCGAGGCGTGAGGGTCCCTCGATTCCGAACGCAGGCGGGGAGTCGATCGCGACGACGTCTGCCGCGGACGAACGAATGAGCGCTGTGAGATCCGCGACCCGCACCTGCGCGTGGCAGTCGACGATGTCCAGGCCATCCATCACCACGACGTCGAGGCCCTTTTTCGGGAGGGCGACATCGACACCGATTGCCCGGTGCGTCTGTCGTTCAAGCCGAGCGCTCATCCCTCTCGGAGCGTGCTGATTGCCTTCGCGATGCGTCGTTCGTGCGTCTCGGGCGTCTTGGCGTCCTCGATCGAAACCACCCACCGTTGCTTGTGGCTGAACGCGAGCGCCTCGGAGGTTTGCTTTCCGTCTGGGTCCTGGTCGAGCGCCGCGGCGAAGTCGACGGGGACGGTCACCTCGCGCGGCTGGGTGTCCAGCTCGATGTCGACGTCCACGTCGTCACCACCAGCCACACCGGCCGCCGCCCGACGCAAGGCGCTGACGGGAATCATGAACTGGCCCCCCATCGACGCAACCGTCGTGCGGTAGGTGAACCCATTGATGCTGACTCTGACCGGCGGCCGCTTCCCGTCTCCAAGTGCCTCAACGATCTCGTCGGGAACCTGAATGCCCGTGGCGGACTTGCCGCTTTGCAAGAGCCTCGCGTGGAATCTCATCGGGAGAGTATGCACGCGTTTGTTAGGGCGAAACCGCTCCGGCGATGTAGCGGCAATGGACAGGCGTCCCGGTGCACACCGTGTGGCCGTGGCGAACCGTCGTGCCGTCCGGCCGCTTCAGAGTTGACGTGAGGTTCGCCGCGGTCTCTTCGTAGAAGACGATCTCTGGGCCGGGGCCGTCGGGACGCTCCGTGATTTGCGAAACGAGGAGCGATGTGCTCGGGTCGATCGCGAGACTCACCGCGCCAGACACCGCCTTGAATGTCAGGAGAGATGGTCCGCGGGAACCGCTACGGCCACCCGCCTCGGGTTGAACGGATACCCCTGGGATCGTCGCGGTAACCGCGAAAAGGTTCGCTCTCAGCGTTCGCGGCAGGCCCGGGGTCCTGAGGAGGTCACCGACGGTCACGAAGAGCTCCTCGTCTTCAGAGTTGCCGTGACCGACGTTTGCCGCGACCAGTGCTGCGCGGAGGGCGACCGGGCCGGTCGTCGGCAGCGCGCGCATCTGGGCCGCATTGAGGTTTCCGATCCCGGATGCGAACGATGGCGCCGAACCGGCTGGGACCGCCACATCGTGACCAGCTTCAATGGCGTGTGAGCGTAGGAGCGCACGGAGATCCGGCGATCCGGCCGCCGTCCACGTCCGCTGGTCCTCCGTCGTCGATAGCGACAATTGCGCTTCTGAGGCAAGGTCGCGTCCAGAGCCGTCGGGCGCAATCCAATGCTCGCTGTTTTGCTGCAACTGAACGTGGATGACATCCCCGCCGAGCGGGGCATCCAGCGTGTTGATTGCGGTCGTGCGCTGGTAGGCGAAACGGCCTGGACTGGTCGCCGCGTCGTTTTGTGCCGATGCCACGCTCGACATCCGTTTGAGGAATGCCGCCGCGGCTGCATCTGCTGTGGGAGCCGCACGGAGGCCGATGCCCAGGGGAATTGCGATGGCCGCGACTGCCACGACCGCGGTGCCCGCGACGAGCCTGGGTCGCCGCCATGAGCCGGGCACGCGCTCCGTTCTGCGCTGCGCAGTGATGTGTTCCATGAGTTCGCTCCGTGATTGGCGCAAGCGATCCGGGTCGGGCCCAGATGCCATCGGACGCAGCGAGTGGAGACGGTGCAGTTCGTCAGTCATCGGTGTTGGCCGTCCGTGGCCGCCTGCAGTTTGGTCCTGTCAACCGGTTCATTCCCGATCTCCGGAACGAGTTCACGCAGATGTTTGCGCGCCCGGTTCAGCCGCGAGCGGACGGTCCCGATGGGGATGGCCAACGCCACGGCGACCTCCTCGTATGTGAATTCCTCGAAGGCCACCAACGTCACAACGCCCCGGTCGCCTGGGGAGAGCGCAAGAAGTGCCATTGCGAGCGCGTTTTGTGAGCGTTGGGCGTCCATTCGCTGATCGACTGATTCCCATTCCTCGTTTGCCGATCCGCCGTCAACAGGTGCACGGGTGAACGCCCTGAGACGCCGCACTTCGGTGCGTCGGTGTTTCAGAATCAGTCTTGACGCGATGCCGAACAGCCACGGGCGCGCGCTGTCATGCACGGCACGAAAACGCTTGCGACTCTCGAACGCAATGCGGAACACTTCGCCCATCAGATCGTCCGCGAGGTCTCGACCGACTCGGCGTTCCAGATAGCGATGCACGTCGACGGCGTGGCGATCGAAGATCGTTGCGAAGACCGCAGGTTCGGTCGCAGAGGACGCAATGATGGCTGCGTCGGAATCAGATGGCACCGCCGCCATGGCAGCCCTATCGGCTGTGGACGCGGATACCGTAGGTGAGAGGCGATTTCTGGGACCGGCTGAAACGGCGGGATCACGTTCCGGGGCAACCGGGTGAACCTGGAGGCGACCAACATTCGGCTACGTTCAGACGTCAACCAACCGGCCCAGCGCTGTCCATCGTAACTTCTGACGAATCGATCGTTCCATGACGAGAGATGTGCCGCGCTTGCTGGGGGCCCTGGCAACGGCCGGATCGGCGCTCGTGTCGTTCGCGTTCACCGGGTGTGGATACGACAAGACGGGTAACGAGGAGCAGATACTCGCGGCGTACACCGCGAAATTCCCGGAGGCCCGGTGGGGCGTTAGATGCGTCGAAGAGGTTGGAGCGGACGCGAAACCGAGCTGCGACGTGGGGTTTGAAGTGAGGACTCTGCCCAATCCAACAGTTGAGGAGTACTACCGGCTAAACCTGCACTACAACCTTGAAGGCAGGAGCCTCTACGCGAAGAATTGGCGATCCACTGTCCCCGCGCATCTTGACGATCACGGCCAGTTCCGTGCACTGGCGGCCAGGTGCCGGGGCGCGTCAGTTCCTCGCAAGATCGATATCTCGCGACGGCTCGGCTGCCACCTCGTCGACTCCACCCTCGTGTTCTCCACCGTCGGCAAGTAGATCTGACGTTTGAACATGAGTACGACGGTCAGGTACCCCACACGCGGCGACCTCCCCCACGCTCGAGACCCGGACGTGGCGTGGGGAGCATCTGGGCGCCTCGAGGCACGGGGAGGCGAAATGCGCTCGACGAGAAGATGCCTCGCCGTCGCGGCGCTCGCGTTAGGAACCGCGACGGCAGGCTGCGGGTACGACAAGACGGGCAACGAGCGCGAGGTTCTTGGTGTCTTCGCGGCGAAATACCCTGAAGCGCGGTGGGGGGTTGAATGCATGGACGGAGACGGGCCTGACTCAAACCCAAAGTGCACCGTGGGGGCCATTGCGATCCGCAACCGGGACGCGATCGTTGCCGCGCGGTACGGCGCTCACGGCGTTTTCCACGCGATCGACATCTCATGCCCAGAACCCAGGGATAACTTAGCCTCAACCTCGCCAACGCCGGTGGTGGCCCACGTCTGGAGACCAGACTGAGGCTCATCCGGGAGCGCCGCTGCCGTCTTGTCGAAACGATGGACTTGTCAACCGTCAGCACGTAGTTCGCCTCGACGACAGGGATATTTCCGCTGTGCGCGTGAATCGCTACTACGTTCACGTCGAGGGTTCCGGCCCCCTCGCGGGTTTCCTGGCGATCCGCTGACGTCGTCTTCCGAGCCCTCCACGCTGACCTCAACACCAACCCAACTTGGCACGGGACCGGCGGACGTACCTATCCGTCTGCGTGTTGCGCTACCCGGCCCGTGGTGGTTTCATCCCCGACATGGACACGAGCGTGGCTCTCGGACAGACGTCGAGTCGCAATAGGAGCACTCTAACGTGGTGGGTTGGCTGCGGCGTCAGCAGCGTCTGCGCGGTTGCCTGGCTCCTCGGGCTCTTTCTCCCCTTTGCGCTCTTCGAGGGCACCTATGGAACATGCGTGCACTTACCGTGTCGCGGTCATCAAACTGGCGACTGGTGGGGATTCTTTGCATCTGACGACATGGTCGGCGCTGTCCCGTTCTTGACCTCGGCCGGTAGCTATGTGGTCGTTTTCTGCATATTTTTTTGGCCAGCGCTCGTGCTTCTCTCCCTACTCCTGCCTGCAAGACTCGCTGTTGGCGGCAGTCTGAACAGACCGTTCGAAAAGTGGAAGGTCGCGCTCGCGTCCCTAACTCTGCTCCTCGTTGCGGTCGCCGTAGTGACCGCTCTCAGTCAGACGGGACGCGATCTAATCCAGGTCGTGATGGACTAACGGTTCACCGGAGTTCTCCCGAGGTTGTCCCACCCCGTCCCGATGGCGACACGTCCGAGCGGGTTCCTCATCGAGAACCCGCTCGAGATGTGCGCGACGCTCGATTTCCTCGATCGGTTCGCCATCCTCGTGATCCCGAACTATCCCCTTGCCGCGTTGAGCGAGAGGCCGCTGTCCGGATCGAAGAAGTAGAGGCGCTGGTGGTCCACGGCTAAGTCGACCGCTTGGCCTACGGTGACGACCTTGCGGCCGTCCACACTTGCCGTAAACAGGGCCTTCTCCGCCGCGAAGAGTGGGCCGTCATCCTCCGTGTCTTGCGCGGCGCGAACGGCATCCACGCTGACTTTCGGGGCATTGATGGTGAAGATGGCGAGCGTCTCAGCGCCGAGCTCTTCGACGACCTCGGGGACCGCTCGAATCGTTGGCAGCCCGGCGGGCGCGTCGGCTGCCAGCGAGAAGTCCGATGGCCGGATACCGAGGATCACCTTGGGGGGCAGGCGGCTCGTGTCGGAGCCCTCCGGCAACGGCAGGGTGATGTCGCCGAACGCCAGCGTGTTCCCAGCGACGTCAGCCTCGACCAGGTTCATCGACGGGGAGCCGATGAAGGCCGCCACGAAGAGGTTGGCTGGATGGTTGAAGAGGTTCTGCGGGGAGTCGACCTGCTGCAGCAGACCATCGCGCAGCACGGCGACGCGCTGGCCGAGTGTCATGGCCTCCACCTGGTCGTGCGTAACGTAGACCGTTGTCACGCCGAGGCGGTCATGGAGGCGCGAAAGCTCCGCACGCATGGTCACCCGCAGCTTCGCGTCCAGGTTCGAGAGCGGCTCATCCATCAGGAACGCTTTCGGCTCGCGGACGATGGCGCGGCCCATCGCGACGCGCTGGCGCTGCCCACCGGAAAGTGCTTGGGGCTTGCGATCCAAGAGCTCACTGAGGCCCAGCGTTTCAGCGACCTCCTTGACGCGCTGCTCCCGGTCGGGCTTGGCGACTTTGCGGATCTTGAGGCCGTATTCCAGGTTCCCGCGGACAGTCATGTGGGGGTACAGCGCATAGTTCTGGAAGACCATCGCGATATCGCGCGCCTGCGGTTGCAAGTCACTGACGTCCACATCACCGACGTAGATCCCGCCCCCGGTGATGTCTTCAAGTCCGGCGATGCACCGCAGGAGCGTCGACTTTCCGCAGCCTGATGGGCCCACGAGGACCATGAACTCGCCATCGTGAATGTCGATGTCGACGCCGTCGATTGCCTTCACACCGTTCGGGTAGACCTTCGTCACACCGGCCAGGCGGATACCACTCATCGCAGGGCTCCTACGCGCAATGCTTCAGGAAGGGAGTCTCCATGGGCGGCGGTTAGCTCGTCGCACAGGGCGGCGATCTCGTCCATCGTCAGGCTGGCAGCGGCATTTGGGTCCAGCAGCGCGGCCTGACGGACGAGTTCGGGGCGCCCGTCAAGTACGGCTCGTACCGTCAGTTCGACGACGTTGTTGAAGGTCCTATTCAAGGCCGCAAGCTCGGCCGGATAGTTCGGGACTGCCTGCGGATGAAGTCCTGTGCCATCGACGATGCACGGCACCTCGACGCAGGACCCCTCAAGCAACCCTGGCAGGAGGTCATGATTTGCGACGTTTCCGTAGATCACCGATCGCTCCCCGGTGACCATCGAGTTGATGATGGTTGCGGCGTACTCATTGGAGCGCTCCACGGGGGGTAGGTCGCCCCGGTCAAGCGCCGCTCGAACTCGCTCGTACTCCACCAAGTTCTCTTCGCTGCGCCGGATGTACTCGTCAACGGGGACCCGGTAGCGGTCGATCTCACCGGCATGGTGCATGACCCAGGGAACGTATTCCGCGAGGTGTTCGCTGGACTCGGTCGGAAAGTAGCCGAAGTGCTTGTAGACAGCGAACCTGACGCGGCGTTGAAGCTCGGGGTCGGATGCTGCCAGCTCGGCAAGGCGCGGATAGAGATCCTCGCCGCGGTGTTCGAAACGAAGGAAGAAGGCCTGGTGGTTCAGACCCGCCGAAAGAATGTCAACTTCGCTTGCGGGGACGCCGACGAGGCCCGACAACAGGTCCGTCGTGTGCTGGACCGAGTGACAGAGGCCAACAACGTTCGTGGTCGGCGTGCCCGCGTAGGTCAGCCAACAGAGCATCGCCATTGGGTTCGTGTAGTTCAGCAACCACGCATCAGGGCAACGCTCTGCCATCTCGTTCCCGAGGCCAAGCATGTGTGGCGCGGTCCTGAGCGTCCGGAATATGCCGCCCACGCCCAATGTGTCAGCGATCGTTTGGTGGAGGCCAAACTTCGTTGGTATCTCGAAGTCCATGAGCGTCGCCTCGTGGCCACCGATCTGAACCATGTTCAGCACAAAGTCGGCGCCATCCAGGGCAGCCCCGCGGTCAAGATGCGCAGTAATAACCGGAGTCGCGCTGAACTCGGTCGCCGTTGTCTGCGCCATTGCCTCAGCGGTGTCGAGGCGCTCCTGATCAATGTCGTGCAGAGCGATGTGCGCGTCGGCGAGCGCCGGGAAGTCGAAAATGTCGCGCAGGAGGTTGCGCGTAAAGATGACGCTCCCCGCGCCGATGAAGGCAATCTTGGTCATGGTGCTCGCTCGACCTCGCTCAAATGAATGTTGGGGGACAGAAAGGGCGCGATTCGCTCCCGGGCCGCGCCATCGAGTCCACGAACGGCGATTGCGGTTCGGCGGCGAACAATGTCCTCGAACGTGCAGGCCTGCTCATGCTCAATGGCGTACCGAACCTGGGCCATGAGCTCGGGCGCGCCGTCAACGATTGGGTCGAGCAGCGACGGGTCGTGGTCGGCGGCGGCCAGCACGTTGTGGCTCAGGGATCCGTACGTCCCCACGAGACTGGCAATCGTTGTCTCGGGAAGTTGCGGGTACGCCGCTGCCAGTGCAAGCTCCGCCTGCCTCGGCTGGGTGGCGCCCACCAGGGGAAACGCGTCCGTCGAAGGTGTCGGTCCGCCGATCTGTTTCAAGGCATGTGTGGCCGCTTTGATACCGATGGCGCGCCAGGTTGTCAGCTTTCCACCGGCAATACTCACGAGGCCCTTCGGCCCAACGGAGAAGACCGTTTCTCGCGCCGCGGAGGCCGTTCCCCCTCGCCCCAACGGCAGGACCCGTAGTCCCGCAAACGCCGCTCGAACCCGATGGGGTGCGATGGTCTCTGGCAGCAAGGCGACCGCGGCCTCATCGAGAATTTGCGCGCGGTCCGCGTCCGTGACCGACACAAACTCTGGCTCTTCCTCGAAGGGCTCGTCAGTCGTCCCAAGCAGCAACATGTCGTGCCAGGGGATGCCGAACGCGACGCGCCCCTCTGCCATCGGTGACGTGACGGCTGCCCCCCACGGAGCCTCGACGTCCAGCAGGAGATGGGCTCCCTTCGAGAGCCGAATACTCGGCGCGGCCGCTGGATCCTCAAGACGGCGAACGTGATCCACCCAGGGCCCAGCCGCGTTCACGACGACGCGGGCGTGGATTCGGAGCGGCTCGCCCGTCAGTCGGTCTCGCGCTTCGGCACCGACGACGCGGCCACCTTCGATGAGGAGTTCTTCAACAGCAACGTAGTTCAGCCAGAGCGCGCCAAATTGCTCGGCGGTCTGGAGGCCAGCGAGCACCAAGCGTGCGTCGTCGGTTTCGTGATCGTGGTAGGAAACGAAACGCCGATCGCTGGTGCGAAGCCCGGGGACAAGTTGTTGAGCTGCCGCCGCGCTGATGCGTCCCGAGCGCCCGTCCCGAAAACCGGAAAGGGCGCCATACAGCAGAACTCCGGCACGAAGTTCCGTCGCCCGGTACTGCGTCGTCGGCGCGATCGGGACAACGAACTGCAGCGGCCGTGCGAGGTGCGGCGCGACGACCGTGGCGGCGAGGCGCCGTTCGCGGTGCGCTTCGTGCACCAGTCGGACCTGGGCCGACTTGAGATACCGCAGCCCGCCATGGAGGAGCTTCGATGATGCACTTGACGTCGCCCCGGCCGCGTCGCCTCGGTCGATGATGGCAACACGGGCACCCGCCCGGGCCGCTGCCATTGCGGTCGCCGCTCCGGTTGCGCCAGCACCGATCACGAGCACGTCAACCTCCCGGTCCGTCAGGCGGGTGAGGCGTTCGCCTCTGCTGTTCGGGGGAGCCGAGGCGCTCACCCCTTGGTCGCCCCCAGGGTGAGGCCACTGATGAACTGCCGGCGGAGGAGCACGAAGAGGAAGATTGTTGGAATAGCGGTGATCAGAGAACCTGCGGCGAGCAGGTTGTAGTCGCTAAAGAACTGCCCTTGGAGGCCGGAAAGCGCAGATGTGATCGGAAGCTTGTCTCCCGTCCGCATCAGGAATCTCGCCCAGAGAAAGTCGTTGTAGATCCACGTGAACTCAAGGGTCGCGATCGCGGCGAGCGCCGGTCGGCACAACGGCAAAATGATCTTCCAGAATTGGTTCGCCACGCTCGCGCCATCGACCCGCGCGGCCTCGCCCAGCGACGCCGGGATGGTCTTCATGTAATTCGCCAGCACGAACACGCAGAAGCCGAGCTGAAACGCGACGTGGATGAGGATGATTCCCAGATACGAGTCGTACAGCTGACCGGTTTGCGGACTCAGAAAACTCGGCAAGGGAACCGCTTTGAACATCTGGTAGAGCGGCGTGAGGATCACCTGCTGAGGCAGGAGATTTGCCGCCATAAAGACGATCAAGAGCGGAATCGTGAAGCGGAACCTCAGACGGGAAACGACGAAGGCGACGCACGCGGAGAAGAAGAGAATCAGGATGAGCGCTGGAATTGTGACGATCATCGTGTTCCAGAAGTAATGCGGAAGGCTCGCCTGGTTGAAGGCGTTCTTGTAGTTGTCGAGGGTCAGGCTCTTCGCGATGGAGACGTAGCCATGTTGGCTTGTGTCGTCGTAGGTCCGAAGCGATGCATAGATGGTCCACACCACCGGCAGCAGCCAGAGCAGCGCCATCAGCGTGAGGAAGACGTGGAGTCCGACGCGGGAGGCCCGCAGCGGTGCCTTGCGCCGAACCATCCGCTCAGGGGGCGTGGCCGTGGTCATTCTTCCTCCCGGAATGCACGTGACACGTAGAGGATGATTGGGACGAGAGAAATACTCAGGAGCATGACGGCGAGTGCCGAGCCCCATCCGACACGGGTGGCCTCACCGACGATGTTGTCGGTCACAAGGACGGACAACAACTCCAAGCCGTTCTTTCCGCCGTTGATGACATAGACGATGTCGAAGGCCCGAAGACTCT
>JAYTQG010000060.1:0-2229 GCA_043746815.1 Thermoleophilia bacterium
GAGGGTCCGCTCGAACTGGCCGGTGTCGGCGGCGTTGATGCGGAAGTAGGTGGAAAGCTCCATCGGGCAGCGCACGCCCTTGGGGATGTAGCAGAACGAACCGTCGGAGAACACCGCGGAGTTGAGGGTGGCGTGGATGTTGTCCCGGTAGGGGACCACTGAGCCGAGGTAGGTGCGCACCAGGTCCGGGTGGTTCTGGACGGCCTCGGAGAAGGAGCAGAAGATGACGCCGACGTCGGCCAGCTTCGCCTTGAACGTCGTGGCCACCGACACCGAATCGACGATGGCGTCCACCGCCACGCCTCCGAGGCGCTCTTGCTCGGCGAGGGAAATCCCGAGCTTGTCGAACATCGCCCGCACCTCGGGGTCGACCTCGTCCAAGCTCGCCAGCACCGTCTTCGACTTGGGGGCGGCGTAGTAGATGATGTCTTGGTAGTCGATCGGCGGGTGGTGGACGTTCTGCCAGCGGGGCTCTTCCAACGTGAGCCAGTGGCGATAGGACTTGAGGCGCCAGTCGAGGAGCCAGTCCGGCTCGTTCTTCTTGGCCGAGATCAGCCGGATGACGTCCTCGTTCAGCCCGCGAGGGACGACCTCGGTGTCGATGTCGGTGACGAAGCCGTACTGGTACTCCTGACTCGCCAATTCGCGAACATCGCTCGACACGGCGGTCATCGCGCCGTCTTCGAACTCTGGCAACCCTTGGCCTGCGACACGATCGAACGCAACGGCCGTAAGCTCGCCCCGCCATCGGAGGGGTCGCGTGCCACCTCGTAGCGGGGCACCGCCGGGTCCACCTCGACCGACCAGGCGTCGAGCCCGCCGGTCATCGATCGGACCTCGGTGAAGCCGTGCCCGGCGAAGTACGACGCGGCGTCGAGGCTCCGCTGCCCGAGGTGGCAGTAGAACACGATCGCGGTGTCGTGAGGCCAGCGCATCACGATCTCCGCCATCGCCTCGGTCATCAGGGTCGCACCCTCGATCCGGGCGAGCCGCCACTCCGCTGCAGTCCGGACATCGAGCAAGCGGGGCGGCTCATCGCTTCGCAACGACGTCGCCACCTCACTGGGGCTCACCTGTGCACGGCGGTCGATCTCGTCAGCCTGCTCAAGGAAGGCGATCATCTCTTCGAGATCGACGATGTCGTGGCCGCGGGCCACCTCTTCGAGCTTGTCGCCAAGCTGGTACCCGCAGCTGTTGCACCCGCCGATGTGGTACTGGCGAAACAGGGCCCGTTGGGCGCTCGGATACGCCTGCAGGACTTCCCCCATCGTGCTGTGCCCGGTGATCGTGAGAACGCTCATCCATCGTCTCCCTTGTCGTCTCGACGGCCGCCAGGCCGTGGCGGTCCTCAGGATTTGAGTGTAATTATACAAGTTGCAACTTGGTAAGCTACGCGTGGTTTTATTGCGGTGTAGGCTGCAATTGTGAGTTGCCCACCTGTCGTGTCAGCTGAACTGTCCGCGGCGCAGCGGCACGTATTTGTCGCCCTGAAGAGACAAGGCGAGGCGTCAGCAGACGAACTGGCGGAGGCCCTGGGGGTCACCCCAAGCGGTGTCCGCCAACACCTGGCCGTCCTCCGGTCCGCCGGGCTCGCTGCTTCGCGTCAGGAGAGGGGTCGGTCTGGACGGCCCGTCGATCTCTACCACGGCACCGATCTGGGCGAGACCCTGTTCGCCGGAGCCTCCGGCGACCTCTCGCTCGAGCTGCTCGGCCACATCGAGGAGGAAGACCCCGAACTCGTCGCCCGCGTCTTCGAGCGACGCAGACGCCGGCGTGTCGAGCAAGCCGGGGAGCAGCTGGTCGGCAAGAGTCTCGACGAGAAGGTGGCGATCCTGGCCAAGATCCTCGACGGGGAGGGGTACCTGGCCGACTTCGACAAGCTTCCCGACGGCACCTACCGGATGAACCTGCACAACTGCGCCATCTGGGCAGTGTCGTCCCGCTACGGACAGGCCTGCACCACGGAACTCGAATTCCTACGCGAGTCGCTCCCCGAGACCGAGATCGAACGGGTCGCGCACAAGGCAGCGGGCGCCTACGTCTGCGGGTACGAGATCCGACCCCGTGCTGCCAAGCCCCACACCCCGCGCCAGCAACCCCGACGCGACAAGACCTCGGCCTGAAGACCCGGCTTTCTCTTTCTGATGGCTCGGGGAGAGATGTCCTCCGAGGAGAGGCGGTCGATTGCCCCGCGGGAATGTAACGACCCAGGGACCGAACGGGAACGGG
>JAYTQG010000061.1:0-2220 GCA_043746815.1 Thermoleophilia bacterium
TGGGTCGCTACGGCGAGCCATTCTCGATGCTGAAGTTTCGAAAAATGAAGGCCGACGCCGCTGGCCCGGCATTGACGCTGGCAGATGATGATCGTTTCACGCGGATGGGCCGGTTCCTTGCCCGCTCCAAGCTCGACGAGCTTCCGCAGCTCGTGAACGTCCTGCGCGGACAGATGAGCTTCGTCGGACCTCGACCAGAAGACACCCGCTACGTCAGTATCCAGGCGGACGCCTACGAGAAGATCCTCACGGTCCGTCCTGGGATCACTGGCCTCAACCAAATTGGCTTTCGTCGTGAGTTCGAGCACTTCGTCGGGCCAGACTTCGAGGAGTACTACCTCCGAGAGCTGCTGCCGCTCAAGCTCGCTGTTGATCGCTTCTACGTCGATTACCGTTCCTGGTGGGTCGACATGAGAATTCTCGCCTGGACGGCAGCGGCACTGGTCCGCGGGGGCCAACTGGATGTCGACAACCTCGGACTCCACGTTGCCTTCCGCACCCTCGGTGGCCGTCGCCACTAGTGGTCCCTAGGACGGCAATCGAGTGGCCGATCGGGACGCGGTGTCAGGCACGGTAGTTGCCGCTATCCCCGGCGTAGTGTGCGCCAGGAGTCGAGGGTCACCTTCAAGATCACAGCGGTAATCAAGAGGCTGATCACCGGGTCCATGATGCGCACGCCCGCCCCGACGAATCCGGCACTTGCGACGACGCCAAGGGAAACGAATCCATCGACCCGCGCGTGGTTGCCGTCGGCGATCAGGGCGGGGCTGGATAGGCGCCGTCCGGCGCGAAGACGTATCTGCGCCGCCCATTCGTTGCCCAGAAAACCGACCATCCCACCGAAGCCCAACGCCCAGAGGTTTGCAACATGCGGAGGGTCGGCGAGGCGGGTGACGCTCTCATAGAGGGCGACGGCGGCGGAGATGAGAAGCGCCGCAATGACCCCATAGCCCGCCAACGTCTCGCCGCGCCGCGAGCGAAGGAAGAACGCGATACCCAGCGGGACCGCGGTCAGTGCATCGCCCAAGTTGTGAATCAAATCAGCGAGGAGCGCAACCGAGTCGGTCGCGACGAAAATGACCGCCTGGACGATGGCCACCAGGAGCAAAATCGCAAGGCTTTTCGCAACGCAGACAACTCCGTCGCGGGATCGCACGATTGAGGGATCGATGCGCCCATGCGAGTGTCCGTGATGGTCGTGAGCGTGGCTGTCGGGGTGGTCGCCTTGGTCGTGATGATGGTGGTCGCTCACTCGACGGTGAGTCTATGGCGTGTGATCGGTACTACGAGTTGGGCGCGTCGGCGATACGGAGAGGTCGCGTCGCCCGGCGCGGCGGACCGCATCAGCAAGCAGGAACTCGATCTGGGCATTGACGCTTCTCAGTTCGTCGGCCGCCCAGTGTTCGAGTTCCGCATACAGCTTCGGATCAACCCGCAGCAGGTATCGCTTGCGCTCGCTCAGTAGAGCGACCCGGCGTTGACGACCGGCGTCGCGGTTCGATCGCTCGTGAGGACGACCATGAGGTTCGACACCATCGCGGCACGACGCTCACCGTCCAGTTGCACCACGCCTCGCTCCTCAAGCTGACGGATCGCGTCATCCACCATCCCCACGGCCCCCTGAACAATCGTCCGGCGGGCCGACAGAACCGCGTTGGCCTGCTGGCGACGCAGCATGGCCTCGGCGATCTCGGGCGAGTACGCCAGGTGGGCAAGGCGGCTTTCCATCACCTCGACGCCAGCGACGTCAAGCCGCGTCTGGAGGTCCTTCCGAAGGTCCTCGCCAACCTCGTCCGCGTGCTCTCGAAGTGAGGAACGGGTTGTATCGCCCGCGTCGTACGGGTGCAGGCTGGCGATGTGGCGGAGCGCTGTCTCTGCTTGGGTCTCGACGAAACTCTCGTAGTACTGAACGTCGAACTTGGCGCGGGCCGTGTCCACAACCCGCCAGTTGATGACCGCGGCGATTTCAACTGGGTTTCCGTCCGCATCGTTGACCTTAAGCCGTT
This sequence comes from Thermoleophilia bacterium, assembly GCA_043746815.1. GTDB lineage: Bacteria > Actinomycetota > Thermoleophilia > Miltoncostaeales > Miltoncostaeaceae > JAYTQG01. The sequence continues at coordinate 2,007 of JAYTQG010000061.1, forward strand.
CGCTGACGAAGTTCCGTACTCGAAGGCTGACCTTTCCGCCCTTGGATGCGAAGGGATTCGCCCAGTGAAATCCCGGCGTTTTGCAGGTCCCGATGTAGTTTCCAAATACCGTCAGCACGCGCGCCTCGTTGGGCTGAACAACAAACAGCCCAATCAACGCCGTAACCGCAGCAACGAGCAGGATGACCCCGAGCCAGACCTGCAGAACGGAAGG
>JAYTQG010000062.1:0-2213 GCA_043746815.1 Thermoleophilia bacterium
GAGTTATCTGTTCGCGGCATGGGTCATCCTTCACGGTCTCGGCGTGTTGTCTCGCAATATGAACCCGTCGTTCTGCCCCCAACGGCGAGGGCATCACACACCACGGCCAGCGAGGCCTCATGGTCGGCGGGCGCGAGGACGCCTACATGAATCATGGCGGCCATACTACGTGCGGCGAGTCGAGTGGGGACGGCCTAAAGCTGGTCGGTTAGGCGATCAGTTGAGCATGGCAACGAGCCGCGAGTTCAGGTACTCGTCGATCGCCCTAGCGTCATCCTCAGGGTAGGCGTAGACCGCGACGCAGTCGCTTTCTGACGCACCGACCGCAGCAAGAATCGCGCGACGCGACGCGCGACTGATCCCGTAGCGCGGGAGCTCGTCGGTCGTGAAGAAGCCATCACAGCCAAAGCGCGTCTTCACCTCGTCGCAGAGTGCCCTGCCGAGTTCCTTTGACGGTCCTCGGTCCTTGCGGAAGAGGCCCGCGAGCCCAACGTATTGCCGACACCAGACGACGGACCGGTTCAGGCTCACGATCCGTGAAGTGCTCTCAAGGTTGACTGCGACGAACTGTCCGCGGGTCACGCTGGTGCTTCCGCGTCGGGCGAGCGTCGCCCGGACGAGCGACGGCGTTCGACGCAGTTGCGGGCGCGCCATTGGAACGACAACCGGGCATCTGGCGCTCATGCGTTGTGGCCCGGCATCAGCCGAAGATCAGCTTCACGGCAATCCCGCCAACCACCGTGACACCGACAAGGGCAGAGAGCAGAAACTTCGGCCACGCATCGCGGAGGTGAGAGCCCGTCATCGGCTAGAGCTGAGCTCGTAGGAAGGACTTACTGGAGTGAGCGGGATTACCATCATTCGGCTCCAGCGAGAGGTCGACCAGGCGGAAACCGGTCGTCGAACGCGGCAGGGTTGCCTCGAAGGTGCCGTTGCCATCGGCGCCGACCTGGAAGCCGCCAACTGACACGAGATTTGTGGCCGAGTTCATCAACCAGACCTCATAGGACTGCGACCCGCCCGTCGGCTTCAGACCGTGCACCATGACCCGAACGCGTGGCGACTTCGCGCTGCTGACGAACTGCACGGTCCCGCCCGCTCCTCGGCCCGCCAGTGTCAACGGTGCGAGCGCGAGGGTGCGAACCGGATCGCTTGGCCCGGCGCCCTGTGAGCGTTGGAAGGCGATACCACCCGCGATTCCAGCTCCGACCAGTCCGATTGCGCTCGCGAGTGCCAGCCCCGGTCGCAGGGTCAACATCCGGCGGCGTGGTCTTCTCTCCGGATCCGGCAGGGGCGCGAGCGCCGGTGGGGTTGGGGGGGCCCACGCATCGTCGGGGAGCGCTGCCAGCCGGTCGGTGAGTTCGCCGAGGTGGTCGGAGGGGTCGTAACCGCTCATCCTCGCTCCTCCTCCCGATCAACAAGCACTCGCAGGCGATCCAATCCCCGAACCATCCGCATCTTAACCGTGCCAAGCGGAATCCCCGTGCGCTCGGTGATTTCACTCTGCGAGAGGCCATCACGGAACCTCAGAGACAGGATTCGTGCCTCGTCGCTTGGCAGATCACCAAGGAGCGCAGCGAGTCGCCATTCGCCAAGGAGACGGTCGATTGCGCCGTCATCGCTGGCGTCCAGCTCGACGGCCTGTGGATCGCGGGGCTCGGGCACTCTGCGGCGCAGGTGGTCGAGGGCCCGACTGCGGGCGATGGTGAAGACCCAGCCGGTCAGCGTGCCGCGCGTCGGATCGAAACTCGGCCCGCGCCGCCAGACATCCAGAAAGACTTCCTGAAGAACGTCCTCAGCCACCTGGCGGTCCGGAAGCGCGCGCGTCAGAAAACCAAGCACCGAGGGGGCCAGTCGTTCATAGAGCTGCCGGGTCGACGCGTGGTCTTGGCGTCGCAGGCCCGCCATCAGGCGTCGGTCCGTCCGGGTGGCCCGCGGCCCCTCGATCAACGACAAAACGCCCCGAATGGGGCGAAGCTCACGCTGGGCTGGGATCGGTTCGACACGCACGCTTGGCATATCAGACGTAGCGCGGAGCGTGGCCCAGACCCCCCAAGCCGGGGCCACGCTCCGCCCGCTGGGCCCTACTTGGCTGCTGGGATCAGGACGGTGTCGATGACGTGGATCACACCATTCGTGGCCACGATGTCGACGGCAGTGACCGTTGCGGTGTTGACCCGTACGGTCTTGCCGACCACGCTGATCTTCACGCT
>JAYTQG010000063.1:0-4833 GCA_043746815.1 Thermoleophilia bacterium
CGGTCAATCCCAACACCGAGGCCACCGGTCGGGGGCATCCCGTGTTCCAGGGCGGCGAGGAAGTCGTCGTCCATCGGCTGGGCTTCGTCATCGCCCGCGGCGCGCTCGGCCTGTTGATCGGCAAAGCGCTGGCGTTGGTCATCGGGGTCGTTCAGTTCGGTAAACGCGTTCGCGATTTCCATGCCGCCGCAGAAGGCTTCGAAACGTTCGACGATTTCCGAATCGTCGGCCGAGCGCTTGGCGAATGGCGAGAGCGCCAGCGGATAGTCCAGCAGGAACGTCGGTTGGATGAGCGTTGGCTCAAGTGCCTGGGTGAGGAGGCCGTCCACGAGCTTCGGCCATGTCGCCGTCTCGCTTGCGTCGTAACCCTTCTCGCGCATCGCGTCGCGCAGCCCGGTCGCGTCAGCCGTGATCCGGATATCGATTCCGCTTGTGTCGAGAATGCCATCGCGGAGTGTCATCCGCGTCCATGGTGGGGTGAGGTCGATCTCGCGTTCTTTCCAGGTCACCTTCGTACCGCCGGTGGCGGCGATGGCAGCGGCCCCGACCATCTGCTCGAACATCGCCATGACGTCCATGTAGTCGGCGTAGGCCTCGTAGGTTTCGAGCATCGTGAACTCTGGGTTGTGCTTGAAGCTGATGCCCTCGTTCCGGAAATCCTTGCCAAGCTCGTAGACCCGCTCGAGGCCGCCGACGATGCAGCGCTTGAGGTACAGCTCCGTCGCGATCCGAAGAAAGAAATCGCGTCCAAGGGCGTTGTGATGGGTCACGAATGGTCGGGCAGCCGCGCCGCCATAGATGGGCTGCAAGACCGGGGTCTCGACCTCCAAGAAGCCGCGGTCATCGAGGAACCGACGGATCGCCGACACCACTTTCGCGCGCACCATGAAGACCTCACGCACCTCCGGTGAGGCGATCAAGTCGGCATAGCGCTGGCGGTAGCGGGTCTCTGGATCTTTGAGGCCGTGGTGTTTGTCCGGTGGCGGACGAAACGCCTTCGCCAACATTTCGGCGCCCATCACTCGCACCGAAAGCTCAGCCCGCTTGGTTCGCAGCACCGGGCCCCAGACACCGACGATGTCTCCAAGATCCGTATTTCCAAGACGCTCGAGGGCATCCTCGCCGAGCGCGTCGAGGGTTGCCATCAGCTGGATTCGGCCGGACCGGTCCTCCAGATCGAGGAAGATCAGTTTTCCCTGGCCACGACGGGCGATCACTCGGCCCGCGAGGCGGACCTCCCCGGCAGCATCTTCGCCAGGGGCAAGGGCCTCATTCGCGTCGCGGACGTCGCCAATCGCCTGGCGGTCAGGAAACCGGGCGGGGAATGGGTCAATCCCCTGTTCGCGGAGCGCTTCAGCCTTGGCTCGACGCTCCGCAATCAGGCGTCCGAGGCCAGCAGCCTCAGACGGCGTGTCACTTCGCGTGATCGCGTGCCTCAATCTTCACGATCGAGTAGTGGACGGCGCCCTTCGCGGTGCCGACGCTGACCTTCTCGCCCTTCTTCTTCCCAAGGAGCGCGCGGCCAATCGGGCTTTCGCTTGAGATCATGCCGTTGCGCGGGTCGGACTCGCCGGAGCCGACGATCAGATACTCCACGTTCGCCTTGGCTTTCGCGTCCTTGATGGTCACGCGGACCCCGACGGAAACCGTCTCCGTGGAGACGTGTGCGACGTCGATGACTTGGGCGCTTCGGAGCTGCGTTTCGAGGTGGATGATGCGCCCCTCGACCATCGCCTGCTCGTTCTTGGCGTCTTCGTACTCGGAGTTCTCGGAGATGTCGCCAAACTCGCGCGCCTCCTTGATCCGTTCTGCTACCTCACGGCGACGAACCGTCTGAAGCTGTTCAAGCTCCTCCTGCAGGCGGTTGTATCCCTCTTCGGTGAGAATGACCTCACGATTCATCTGTGCTCCGGATCATGGGTCGGCGGGCCGTCGGGCGGCGTGCCAGGTTAGTTGAGCAGGTTAGCTTCTTCAAGCGGCGCTGGCGGCGCTGACGTCAACGACCCGGTCGGCGAGGGCGTTGAGAAGGTCAAACGCGTCCGAAACGGTCGAAGCGGTCATGATTTCCTCACGCATCGCTGTCGGCACACCGTGGCCATCGAGGTACCAGCCGTAGAACTTGCGCAAGTACAAACCAGCGCGATAGTCGCCGAGGGCCTCGGTGATGTCATCGGCGAACGCGCGCAGTTCCGCAACGGCCTCGGCGAGGTCGGGACGAACCAGCGGGGCACCGGTGCTGAGTGAGTCGAACAGCCAGGGATTCCCCAACCCGCCACGGCCGATCGCGATTGCCGCGCAACCGGTCTCGTCAATCACCTTCGCCGCACCCTTGCGACTGGTGATGTCACCGCTCGCGATGACCGGGATCGACACTGCTGCCGCGACCTCGCCGGTGTAGCGATGATCCGCCGTGCCGCTGTACTCCTCGGCGGCGGCCCGAGGGTGAAAGATGATCGCCTTCGCCCCGGCCGCCTCCATGCGCAGCGCCATTTCGACCGGACGCGACGTGGCTGGGGTCATGCCGCGGCGCATCTTCACGATGACCGGGATACTGACGGCAGCGCTCATCGCAGCGACTACCCGTGCAGCGAGGTCAGGGTCGTCCAGTAACGCGGCGCCAGCGCCGGTTTTGCACACTTTGCGCACGGGGCAACCCATGTTGATGTCGACGAGATCGGCCCCTGCGGCTTCTGCCGCCAGGGCGGCCTCGGCCATCACGGCGGGATCAGTACCGAAGAGCTGAATCCCCACAGGATGCTCGTCCGGGACCGTGCGCAGCATCGCCTGGGTCCGCTCGTTCCCGTGGTGAACGCCGAAACTCGCCACCATCTCAGAGATCGTCAATCCGGCCCCGTGGCGACGCATCTGACGCCGAAACGCCCAGTTGCCAATCCCAGCGAGTGGCGCTTGAACCACTCGGTTTTCGATCTCCAGTGAACCGATTCGAAAGGGCTCGGCTAACGCCCAGGCACCGGGAAGTGCGTCGAATTCCTGGTCCTCGCGCCGATCAACGAGCACGTTTTGCATGCGTTTTTTCATTGGCGCTCACCGCGGTCGTCAACGTTCAACGCGTGCACCATGCGCAGCCCCTCCAGGGTCAGCAACGGGTCGTGGTCGTCGATCTCGTCGGAGAGCGGCGCGATGAGTTCGGCCAGCCCGCCGGTCGCGATGACGGTGACCTCCTCCCCAATTTCCTCCGCCAACCGGGCCACCAGACCGTCAACCATGGCGACGGTGCCGTAGATCACGCCCGACTGCATGCATTCGACGGTGGACTTGCCGATCGCCCGCGCAGGCTGTTGGAGATCAACCTTCAACAACCGCGCGGCGCGCCCGGCGAGCGCGTCCAGGGATATCTCGATCCCCGGGGCAATTGCGCCACCCAGGTAGTCACCAGAACCGGAAATGCAGTCGAACGTCGTCGCCGTGCCGAAGTCCACGACGATGCATGCCCCACCGGTACGGCGGTAGGCCGCAAGAGCGTTCACCAACCGGTCGGGGCCCAGCTCATGAGGGTTGTCAATCGCAAGTGACACCCCCGTCCGAACGCCGGGGCCAACCACCAGCGCGGGTTCGTCCAGGTACTTGGCGGCGAGGTCCCGGTAACCAGCGGTCAGCGCTGGGACGCCGGACGCGACAACCAGATAGCGGATGTCGGTGAGACTCCCACCGCGCAGCTGCAGAATCTGCTCGTGCTGGGCGGCAAGCTCGTCCACGGTGGCACCCCGCACCGTGGAGACGCGCCAATTGTGAAGGAGCACGGTTCCCTGGAACACACCGACCACGGTGTGGGTGTTTCCCACATCGATCGCAAGCAGCATCCCAGCCGCGCTCCCGCCGTCCGCGCCCTTGGTCAGAGCGCAGTCGGATCGTCGAGGATTTCGTTGCCGTTCTTCAGGATCTCGATCGTCACATCTTGTGTGGTGTAGATCTCGACCTTCGGGATGATCCGAGTGGGTCGGTTTTTGTCCCACACCCAGACGTCCTGCATGGTGATCTTGAAGAGCGGGTAGGACGCCTGCGGCAGGAACTCGCGATCAAAGTGATTGCACAGGTACGTCGCCTCCTGCGTCAGCACGCAGTAGGAGAACAGCGGGAACACGTCGGCGTATTCGCGCTTCAGGCGAAGCTCAAGCTCCGCGTCGTACTCGTCAAGTTCATCGGTGTGCGACATCGTCTGTCAGTCTAGCCGACGCCCCTGGACTCGATTCACGGGTTGGGAGGCAGGGTCGATCGCTGCGTCCAGGTCAGCAAGAGAGCGGCCGTCAGGAAGGCTGAGATCAGCGTCGATCTCGACCAGCGGAACGAGGACAAACCGGCGCTCACTGATGCGTTCGTGTGGGATGGTGAGGAGCCCGTCGCGGTACTGCCCTCCGGACCAAATGAGGATGTCACAGTCGATCATGCGCGGCCCGTAGCGAACCCCCGGCGTCCTTCCGAGTGCGGGCTCGATCTCCTTGATCAGAGCGAGTAGCGCCCGCGGGGTCAGGTCACTCTGGACGCGCAGGGCGGCGTTCAAAAAGGCCGGTTGGTCCTCGATCTCACGGGGCGCGCTTTCATACAGCGAACTGACCACTTCGATGTCCACGCCAGCGGTGCGAAGTGCCGCGAGGAGCTCGCGGAGATTCCCTTCGCGGTCGCCGAGGTTCGCACCGATCCCGAGCCAGTAGCGCTGCCTCATGCCGAGTGGTCTGACGCCGAAATGAGGTGCTGGTTCCGGCGAGCGAGACCGAGCCAGCTGGGGCCGCCGCCAGGCGTCCCCAGCGTCGTGAAGTGTTGGACCATCGTCCAACACGGAAGTCAGGACGCAGTGTTTCTTGCAGATCGGGAATC
>JAYTQG010000064.1:0-11224 GCA_043746815.1 Thermoleophilia bacterium
GCGTACAAGCACGAGGGGTTCTGGGCACCAATGGACACCCTGAAGGACAAACAGAGTCTCGATGCCATGGTTGAAGCCGGTGGAGGCCCCTGGCAGCTCTGGTTGAACGGCAACGCGTGATCGGGCTGGCACTCCCCCGCCCGGCTGGACGGGCGCTCCGGGTGCTGGCGATTGGGTGTCATTCGGATGACATCGAGATCGGTGCAGGCGGGACGCTTCTCAGCCTGATCGCCGCGCGACCAGAGATTGAACTGTCCTGGGTGGTCCTTTGCGCAAGTGGAGCGCGCGGAGGCGAGGCCCGTGCAAGTGCCGCCGACTTTTGCAAGGGGCTTTCCCAGCCAGCCCAGATCATGACGGGCGAATTTCGAGACGGATTTCTGCCCTATGACGGCGCGAGCGTGAAGGCATTCTTCGAAGAGCAGCTCAAACCCATCCAACCAGATGTCGTGATCACTCAACGGCGGCATGACTTGCACCAAGACCACCGCCTCTGCGCCGAACTCACCTGGAACACATTTCGCGACCACCTCATCCTGGAATACGAGATCCCGAAGTTCGATGGCGATCTCGGAGCACCGAGTGTGTTCGTGCCGCTCACTCCAGAGGTGCTTGAGCGCAAGGTGGATCTCTTGATGCGCCACTTCGCCAGCCAGCGGTCCAAAGGCTGGTTTACGCCGGACCTGTTTCGCGCGCTCCCACGAATCCGCGGGATGGAGTGCCAGTCGCCGACGGGGCTGGCCGAAGCCTTCTACGCCCGCAAGGTGCCGCTTACACTCGGCAATTAGAACCGCTGGCGACGCGCTTTCAGCGTGAGGTACACCTTCTCGATCGTGTCGATTGCGAAGGGTGGCAGATAGCTCCCGATTGCCATTGTGGCCGCCCGGGCGCTTGGACGAACCCTTATCAGTCGAAGCGCTTCACGACGTAGCACGACCCGATCGCGGTCACGCAGCGCAAGGCGCGCCCGCGCCAGGTGAAGACTTGACCGGGGACGACGCGCGTGTTCGCTCAACGCCTTGTGGCGGTCGTACGTCATCGGGATTGTCCGGGCGAGGCTCTTCAGCACACGCAGCTCGTTCGCCGCAAACGCGGCGGTCTGTTCATCTCCCCCGCGACTCAACGACGCTCCTTGAACGCGGTAGCGGTAGATCGGCTCGTGAATCGTGCGGACCAAACACCCTCCGGCTGCGACGCGAAGCCAGAGATCCAGATCCTCGGCAGCCCCGAGGGACTCATTGAAGCCACCTGAATCCTCGAACGCTGCGCGACGAAATGTCAACCCGTTGTAGAAAAATGGGCCGCGAAGAATCTGAAGGAACGCCCGCTCCCGGTCCGAGGTGTCGAGTGGAGGCGGATCGTTCGCTTGGATTCGGGCGACACCATCTTCGTAAAAGCGGACCGCGCATGTGGCAACAAGATCCGCGCCACCATCAAGCGCGCGCAGAGTCCGCTCGAGAAACGTCGGCTCCAAAAGGTCGTCCGCGTCGAAAATGACGAAGTACTGACCTCGAGCCATCGCTGCTGCGACGTTGCGTGCGACGGAAGGGCCACCATTAGTCGCAAGTCGGACATACCCGATACGCGGATCCGTGCGAAATGGAGCAACGCATTCGCCAAGGCCATCCGGCGAATGGTCATCGACCACGATCAGTTCCCAATCGGCAAGGGTCTGATTGAGAACCGACTGGATCGCAGGACCGATGTGCTCGGCCGCTCCGTACGCTGCCATAAGAAGGCTGAAGGTGACACCCTCCGCTGTCTCAACGACGTGCGGTTCAGAGGCCTGGCCAGTCTGGCGTTGGGTTTCGGGGATACGCGACACTTACTTTTCGGCCTTTCTCAGCGGCCCGCGCCCGGTTACCGACAGCACGGTCCGGATTGCTGGACCCGGGAGGTACGTCAAGGCATACACGCCAAGATTTCTTGGTCGAGGCGAGTCCCGAATAACCTTGAGCGCACTCCGGCGCGCGAGTGGACGATCGCCCGTGCGCAGCGCGCGTCGCATCGTCGCGACGTCGAGTGCGCCGACCGAGGCGCGAACGTTGACATCCAGCGCCGCCCGACGACTGACGTTTAGTGGCGTCTGTTCTGCGATGCGCTCCAGCATGCGAAGGCTCGCTTCTGCGACCTCCGAAGCATTGTCACCACCAAAACTCAACGATCCTTCGCGGATTCGATAGAAATACAGCGGCTCGTCGACGACCCGAATCTTGTAGCCGGATGTGGCAATCCGAACCCAAAGTTCGTGATCCTCTCCAATGCGAAGCTCGGGGTCATACCCGCCCACGGCTTCAAAGGCCTCACGAGTGATCGTGGTGCCGTGGTAGTTAAACGGATTGCCCAACATGTGGAGAATGGCGGCCTCGGGGTCTCCGGAGCCCCAGACCTCGGGCATCGGACTGACCCTACTCGGGCGCCCGTCGCCGTAAAAGCGGACGGGTGGGACGCCGACGACGTCCGGCGGCTCGTCGACTTCGAGGATCTCTCCAACACGTTCCAGGTAATTTGGCGCCAGGAGATCGTCCGAGTCGAGGACGGTGAAGTACCGTCCGGTGGCGACGCTGGCAGCATAGTTACGGGAAGCCCCGGGTCCGACGTTGCTGCCCAATCGGACAATCCGAATGCGTGCCAACCCCTCGAACGCTCTCGCAACCTCCGAGAGGTTGTCCGGAGAACAATCATCAATGATGATCAGCTCCCAGTCACGGCGCGTTTGGGCGAGAACCGAGTGGATGGACTCGGCGATCCAAGACTCCGTTCCGAAGGCGGGGGAGAGGATACTGAAGGTGACATCGCCCTCTTGCGGAACGTTGCCCGTCGGGCGCGTTGTCGGCAGTGATGGAATCTTGACCGCGGGCCTGCGCGACGGACGTGGCGGCGTCAACACACTCTCCCGACGTAGGCGCTCTTGCGCGTCTGAGATCAACCCCTGGAAGCGATTCTTGGGTCGGTGAAGGCGCCGCATGAGCGTCGGAGACAGCTGGAGACCACCAAGAACCAGGCCGCTCCGCGGATTCCGGCGAGCCGAGAAGGAGAGGCGTGCTTGTTCGAGGGCGAGCTGGTCGTCGCCGGCAAGGAGCGCCTCGCGCGCCAAACGCAGTGCCCGATGCGCTCTGATATCCGCAAGGCCACGGCGGGCAATCCGCCGCTGTTCGCCGCTTAGATCCAGACATTCCAATGCCCGGACCAGCGTTGCATCCGAGGTGAGTTCGAAGGAATCAAGGCGGTCCGTGTTCCGCGATGCCGAATCACTGCGATGGCGATAGATCGCGAGTGGTTGTCCGACAACGGCGATCCCTTGACGAGTGCCAGCGACACGAAGCCAGGTATCCCAGTCCTCAAGACCAGGAAGGTCCTCCGCAAAGCCTCCGATCGCCTCGAGGGTCGAACGTCGAACGGTGGCTCCCGCGTAGATGAAATTTCTGCTGAGGAGATTGGCCAAGACATGTTCGGGGTCGTCCAATGCTGGCGTCCGGACCCGCATGCCTTTCAGGTAGGTCTGGGTTGCCAGACGTCCCTTCTCTTCGAGGAAGACGAGGGCGTCGCAGGACACCATGGCAACGTCAGGTCGTCGATCGAGGATTTGACCAACCTCTGCGAAGTACGCGGGCAGGAGTTGATCGTCGCTGTCGAGACAGGTCAGGTACCGGCCATGGGCTTCGCGTGCGGCGACGTTACGCGCCCCGCCGATCCCGTTGTTGTCTTGACGGATCAGCCGGATGCGAGTGTCCGACATGTACGACTCAACAATGCGGGCCATCTCGTCGGAGGGGCCATTGTCGACGACGATCAGCTCCCAATCCGCCCGGGTCTGCCGCAGGACTGACTCAATCGTCTCTGCGACGTACCGTTCGGTCCGATACGCGGGCGTGATGACGCTGAATCCGATTCCCGAGGTTGTGCTCATACCCGAGACGTCTCGGCGACGGGCACGTAGTTTGGGTACGCCCGGTCGCGCGGGGACATCACTCGTCGCAGTGTGGGTGGCCATTCGATAGCAACGACGGGATCATCCCAACGAACGCCCTGGCCCGCATCCGGCGAGTAAAACTCGGACATTTGGTAGACGATTTCCGTGTTGTCGGTCAGTGTCTGATACCCGTGAGCCACTCCCGGTGGGACGTAGAGCGCCCGGTGGTTCGTGGCAGAAAGTTCGACGCCAATCCATTCCAGATACGTTGCCGATTCGGGACGAAGGTCCACCAGAACGTCGTAGATAGCTCCGCGGGTACAGCGTACGAGCTTCGCCTCAGCATGCGGGACGGCCTGGAAATGCATCCCCCGAAGCGTCCCGGCCACGTGGTTGGTGGCGATGCTGGATTGCACCGTCACGTCGGCAAGGCCAGCGGCAGCAAACTCCCGAGCACACCAGGTCCGGGCGAAGCCGCCGCGCTCGTCGCTCATCATCTCGATGTCCACGAGCACGGCCCCGGTGAGGGTGGTCTCGGTCAGAATCACGCGGCCTACCAGCCGACCCCATAGTAGCGAACGTCGTCGCGACGCTTGGCGGCGTCAGGGAGGCGCACCAGGTCGATGACCGTCAGGCGGCCGTTGGCCCTGCTGATGGCCTCCACTACCTCCGGTTCCTTCGTTCCGGCGATGCAGATCTCCGCGTGGTCCATGACCTCGTCAACGGAACCCGTCAGGAGCTCCGCGATGTGGGGAAGGTGCTCGGCGATGTACTCGCGGTTGGCACCCATCAGGTGCGAGAGCGCAACGTTCGCGTCATAGACCTTGATGTCGTACCCCTTCCCGATCAGCCGCTCGGCGAGCTCCACCAACGGGCTCTCCCGCAGGTCATCGGTGCCCGGTTTGAACGACAGGCCGAAGATACCGACCCGCTTGCGCCCAGTTTTCATCACGATGTCGAGTGTTCGACGCAGGTGCGCATCATTGGAGGCAAGAACGTTTGCCAGGATCGGAACCTCCACACTTCGACTGCGAGCAGTGTGAACAATGGCACGGAGATCCTTCGGCAGACACGATCCGCCGAACGCAAATCCGGGCTTCAGGTACGCCGTTGAGATATTCAGCTTGGTGTCCGCCAGGAAGATCTCCATGACCTCGTGCGAGTCGAGATCGAGGGCCTGGCAGATGGCCCCGATCTCGTTCGCGAAGCCGACCTTCAATCCATGGAAGCTGTTGTCAACGTACTTCGTCATCTCCGCGACGCGCACCGGAACGCGGAACCGGGGGCCGGGAAGTCCCTCGTAGAGCGACATGACCAGGTCACCGCTGACGGCGTCGCTCTCGCCGACGACCGTCTTCGGCGGATCGTTGAAGTCGCGAACGCTGGTTCCTTCTCGGAGGAACTCCGGGTTGACGCAGACACCAAAATCGGTGCCAGCACGCTTGCCGGAGGCGTTTTCGAGGATCGGCATGAGAACGTGCTCGCAGGTGCCCGGGACCATCGTCGACCGAAAGACGACCACGTGACGTCCGGTTTTGGTCGCGAGCGCATGACCGATGTCCTCGCACACCCGCTCCAGGTACTCCGTCGAGAGGCTTCCGTCCGGCGCAGAGGGCGTTCCGACACACACCAGCGAGACATCGCTTCCGTGCACGGCCTGGGCGGCATCGGTCGTTGCACGAAGCGCCCCGGAGGCGACCACCGCGGCGGTCAGTTCACCGATGCGCTCCTCCACGACCGGTGCGCGACCGGCGGTCACCATCTCGACCTTGGATGGGTTGGCGTCCACGCCGATCACCTGGTGACCGCGGTCCGCGAAACACGCCGCCGAAACGCAGCCCACGTAGCCCAGCCCAAAGATGCTGATGTTCACGTTGATTCCTCGCTCGAGTCCGTTCGACCGGCGCAGCGCGCCCAAGTCATTTGATCGCACCGACGGTTGTCGGCGCTTCCCCCACCTGACCGGAAGCCCGCTGAACGTCCGGGGGGTTCCACTCCCCTGGCAAGGCCAGCAGCATGCGGCGATAGCGGGCCGTCATGTGTTCCAAGCCTGCGTAGCGCGTGACGTCCTCGCGAGCCGTGTGTGACAACACCCGGTAGTGGCCGGGGTCGTCCAACAATGGAGCGATCGCCGCGACCAGTGCTGGCACGTCACCAAGTGGCACGACGGCGCCGTTTCGGCCGGTTCGAACAAGATCGTCGAGGTCGCCAACGCCCGTCACGACAGCGGGAAGGCCACAGGCCATCGCCTCCATCATCGCGATCGACAGTCCCTCGAAACGGCTGGGGAGAACGAAAATGCGGGCGGACCGGTAGACACTTGCGACGTCAGTACGTTGGCCAAGAAAATCGATGGCGTCAGCAACCCCGAGGCGCTCGGCCTGCGCGACGAGCGTCTCGCGCAAGGGGCCCTCACCTGCGACCGCGGCGCGGAGGTTAGGGCGTGTTCCGCGGAGTATCGCGACGGCCGCGATGAAGTCCTCTTGCTGCTTGCGGGCGATCAGACTGCCGACGGTAAGGAGGTCGTAGGGAACCTCTGCGCCAGTGTCCGCGGGTGAGAAGCGGTTCATGTCGATCGAGGCGGGCGTGACGACGACACGGTCGGCCGGGATTCCCTCGGCGACCAGCCGCGCTTTGCCGCGAGTACCCATCGTTCCGACAAGGGTGCTGGACCGGATGACCTTGAGAAGCGCAGCTTCAAGCGCGGCAACGGGTCGCGGAAGACGTGACAGGAGCGCGTTGTCCGATGCCCAGCCTCCCCCTTCCCACTCTTCCCAACCGCCGATCATGTGGTACATCGACCGGGCCCGGACCGATCGCGCCGCGAGGTGAGCGTTGACTCCGTGGGGCATGATGTTCCACGAGATCACCCAGTCGGGGCGAATCTCACGGGCTGCCCGACGGCAGAGGAGGGTCTTGCTTCCCGCCCGTCCAAGCACCCGAAGCTGCGACGGGGTCGGGACGCGAATCTCGAGTTTCGGCTCGCGGGCGAGCTCCTCGTCAACAGTGTCGGCGACGAGAACGATTCGCTCGACCTCTGGCACCGCGAGAAGCGGCATGAGGTGCGCGCGGAGCTGATTGGGATTGAAGGTGACGGTGGCGAGCAGCCGCATCGTTATTCCGGGTCGAGCACGGGTCCCATATGGGGGTGGTCCGGATTTAACCTGAGGGCCCGGTGTTGTATGCCATCTCGCCAGGTGACGAGAACGCCATCAGCGTCGCTGACAAACTGCAATCCGGGATCTGGCCAAGTGGACGTCCACGTGGAAGATGTCCAGATGAGGCTAACGCCAATCATGGTCCCGACGCCAGTCATCCGGTTCCCAACCAACCATGAGGGTCGCCGCGCCTCCAGCCGGTCGGACCACCAGCCGAGTGCCGTTGCCTCGTCCCCGCGGATCTGGAAGGGCTGGTCGGTGCCGGTGGTGCGCGAGACGATCGTGAGTCGCGGGTGGCCATCCAACGAGAATCGGTGCGGTTCGCCGTCCGCAAGCTCGAGATCTGGATGAACCGGCCACGAAACCGTGTACTCGTGTGCCGCGGTCGCGGTGAAGCGGTCGACAACGACCAGCGGACCGCCCGGTACCAGCACCACTTGCCGTTGGTGATCGACCGGATCGGCGAGCCTTCGGTATCCAGGATGGCTGGCCGCGGCGTACCCGACCGCAAGGTCACTGGCCAAGAGGGTCGCGTCAGCGTGATCGGTCCACAAGAACGGCCCGCCCATGACGGACTGGTCCACCCCGTCGACGGCGACCGTCGCATGGGCTCGCGTCCCCCGGTGGGCGGTCCGCCAGTCGGGATGGCCGTAGTAGCTCCCGGTTCCAGGGTCGCCGATCAGGTCAATGCCGCCCTCGGCCAAGGTCACCGAGAGTGCGTCTGCGTGTCCGTGGGCGGCAATTGAACGGTAGCCGAGCGGCGCTGCGTCGAAGATCACACGCCGGGGTCCATCGCGAAGAACAACGAGCCCGCCGCCCGGGGCAAGGAACGACCCTGGGGTTTCGTGATGGGCGCCTGGCAGTTCCGCGATACCGATCAACCAATCGGCCGTCAGATCGAGACAGCCAACGCCAGTTGCGACACCGTTCCCGGTGAGTGCCGCGACGGCAGCGATGTGCCCACGCGGGTTGCGGAGCACATCACCTCCCAGGCGGAGCGCGAATCCCTCGTCGTCGTCGCCGTAGCGCGGAGGCGGGTTGCCATCACCGATCATCTGGGCGATAAACGTTGCGCCGCGTTCAAGCGCAGCCAACATGGCGCCGGGCGGCCGTTCCCCTCGCAAGGTGACAAGCGCGACGGGAACGAGGAGAAGCTCGGCGGCGAAGATCTGGTAGGCAAAGGCCTGCTCGACGCTCATCCCATCGGGATGAATCTGCCGGGTCGCCTCCACCGACAACGCGGCCAAGGCGCGACGCTCCAGCTCCGGCCCATCTGTCAACTCGGGAAGCATCATCGCCGCGACGACGCAGCCAGCCAGCTCACCGATCAGATGGTTGTTCGCCGATGAGTGCAGCGAACGTTCCTGCCAAGCCCGTCGCGCGCACTCGGCCAGAAGCTCGGCATAGGACCGAAAACGATCGAGGGTGAATCCCGGCGCGTTCGCAAGTCCCTGCATCGCGGCACCGACTGCGATTGCCCGCATCCCGGCTTCGAAGCCGCCCTTCCAACCGACGCCCATCCCGGGAGGGTTCGCAGTGATGTAGCCATCCAGTTGCTCGAGGGCCTCGTCGGCGAAGCGCTGGTCCCCGGTCAGCCTCCAGGCGCTCGCGAGGAGTGGCAACTGTTGAAGACGGTGCAGCTCCCAAATCCATTTCGGGTCCGGCGGCGCGGTGCGGGTGTCAACACGATTGGCGGGAACCTCAGGCCACTGGGTTCCGCTTGGCGCGTCGCGGTGCCAATCAATCGGCGAGCCGAGAAATGCCTCGGGGTAGGCGAAGAAGGTTGCCCGGTGATCCAACCACCGTTCCGCCAGTTCCAGCAGTGCAGGAATCTCGGCCGCGTGGCGCGTGGCCATCGCCGCGGTATCGCGATCGTGGAACAGATTGGGACGCCCCGTGCCTTCCTTGAAGGCCGTGTAGATCGTTTCCCATGGAGTCTCGGCCGCGAGCCTGGGCCAACGCGGTGCCGCGATCGGCCCGGCCTTTGTACGGGCAGCGCGCCCCACGCGCAGGCCCAGTTCACTCACCCCCATTGCACGAAGGCGGCGCGCGTACCACCCCAAACGTCCTAGCGGCACATCAAATCCTTGGGTCGGGTCGGTGGTTGGCTACGCTGCCTGGCGTGTGCGGAATCTGCGGAGTTCACGGGCAGCACGATAGTCGGATCGGCGACGGGGAAACCCGAGCAATGATGGACACCATCATCCACCGAGGACCCGACTCGTCGGGTCTGATGGCCCGCGAGGGAATGGCGTTCGGGATGCGACGACTGTCGATCATCGACCTCTCGGGCGGTGATCAGCCTATCCAGAATGAGGATGGGTCCGTCATCGTCGTCTTTAACGGCGAGATCTACAACTTCCGTCAGCTGCGCTCCGAGTTGGAGGCCGCCGGACACACGTTCCACACCAAGAGCGACACCGAGGTGATCGTTCACGGCTACGAGCAATGGGGCGACGAGCTTCCAAACCACCTCGGTGGAATGTTCGCCTTCTCGCTCTGGGATGCCAGACGCGAGCGCCTGCTCGTCGCGCGGGACCGGTTCGGCAAGAAGCCGCTCTACTACAGCCAGGCGGGCGGGGTGCTCCGCTTCGCGAGCGAGATCAAGGCGCTACTCGCCGCTGGAGTTCCGTCCGAGATCGACGAGGCTGGCCTGGCCGCCTACCTTGAACTCCGCTACGTCCCGGCGCCCGCGACCATGTTTCGTGACGTCCGCCAGCTCCTTCCCGGGCACCTCATGGTGGCCGACGCGTCAGGAGTGCGCATCGACAGGTGGTGGCGCCTGGTCTACGGACCGAAGCTCGACGTCACACTCGACCAGGCCGCCTCAACGGTCGAAACCCTGCTGCGCCAGGCGGTGGAGGCACGCCTCATCAGCGAGGTGCCGCTGGGATGCTTCCTCTCCGGCGGCCTTGATTCCAGCACGATCCTCGCGGTGATGAGTGAACTGCGCGACGAGCCCGTCTCAACGTTTTCGGTTGGCTTCACGGGCGCCGGACTGCCGGATGAGCTTCCCTACGCGCGCGTCGCGGCAGAGGCGTTCGGCGCACGACACCACGAGGTCACCCTCGACGCGCAGGGCTTCCTGGATCTCCTCCCCACTGCGATCTGGCACCGCGACGAACCGCTTGCCGAGCCATCTGAAGTGCCACTCCTGACGCTCTCGCGCCTCGCCCGCGAGTCGGTCACTGTCGTGCTCTCTGGCGAGGGTGGCGACGAGATCTTCGGCGGGTACCCGAAATACCGCGCGGATCGCGTGTTCAGCAAGATTGCGGCCATCGGTGGCCCGGTGTTTCGCCACCCCAAGTACGCTCAGCTGGTCGAGTCGCTGCCGAAGCTCTCACGTCAGCAGCGCCTGGCGCTCAGCATTCTCAGCCGCACCAGCCGAGAGGCCCGTTGGCCAACCTGGTTCGGCGCCGACCCGTCAACCGGACTGGCCAGAAATGGCGACGGCGCCCTGGTCGAACGGATGCGCTCGCTGCCGCCGGGACTCGCGCCACTTGATGCAATGCTTGCCCTGGACGTGGAGTCGTACCTTGCGGACAACCTTCTCATCCGTGGCGACAAGATGACCATGGCGGCCTCCATTGAGGCCAGGATGCCGCTGCTGGATCACACCCTCGCCGAATACGTCGCGCGCCTCCCGCCAAACCTCAAGACCACGATGCGCACGACGAAAATCGTGATGCGCAAGGTCGCCGAGGGCCGCCTTCCGCAATCGCTTCTCGAACGACCAAAAGTGGGCTTCGCCGTACCCGTCGCCGCATGGATGCGCGGCTGGTTGGGTGGAGCGACCCACGAGCTGATCCTCGGAGAACGCGCCACGGCGCGCGGCCTTGTTGACCAGGGCATGGCCCGTGACCTCCTCGACCGTCACCGTGGCGGCGGACTCGACGCTGGCAAAGAGCTCTGGAGTCTCGTAAACCTTGAGATCTGGGCCCGGACGTTCCTGGACGGCGAGGCGACAAACGACGTGCAGGCGTCGCTTCGCGCGTTGGCAACCTAGACCCGGCCAGCTCCAGGCCAAAGGCGTTCGCGCCGACACATGAACTAAGGCGCGGCGGGGAAGCCGTGCTCCCACCTCAGGGAAGGGGTGGGTACTCGAAGGGAATCGGGAGAGTTCATGCGCTCGTTGCGCCGCGCGCTGCGGTGCGGC
>JAYTQG010000065.1:0-4794 GCA_043746815.1 Thermoleophilia bacterium
GAAGTTCTCGGGCCTACGTGCTGGCAAGCCCATCCAGATCCCATTGCACCTGCGCGTGAGCCGGACCAGCCGCGGCGCGGTCCGGGGTGTTGCCTCGGCCCTCGCAACCAACGCGACACCCGTCGGCGCAGGTCACCGGATGACGCTGCCCTTCGAGAGTGGGGTTGCCCCGGCGGTCGCTGGCTAGTGGTCTGACTTCGATTTGGTGTGGCAGATCCGGCCAGCGAAACCGAGCGAGGCACGGACGACGACCTTCTCGCGTATCGGGAATACGTGGGAAGTCTCGGACACAGCATCGCGATGCGTCGCAGCCGTCGGGATGGTGCGCAAAATCCCAGTCAGACCACTAGCGCCCCAGATAGCGGCGAGTGGCGCCCAGGCCACTCGTCCGCGCCCCGAGAACTCCGCGACTCAGCCTGGCGCCCCCTCACCAAGGGTCAGGGTTGCGGTTCGGTTGGCTCCTGTGCCGTCGGTCCAGGTGATGGAGACCACGTCGCCTGCGTGGTGCCGGTGGATCTGGGTGATGAGCTCGTCCCGGGTCGCGACCGGGACGCCGTCAAACCCCGTGATCAGGTCTCCCTGCCTGAGTCCCGCTCCCGCCGCCGGGGAAGCCGGAGTGACTCCGGCGATCACGGCCCGCGTCGACGCGCTTCTGGGTATCGAGATCCCCAGAAAACCCGTGGACCCAATGTGGACAGTGGCGCTCTCCGTGCCGGCTTCGATCTGCCGGACGATGGCCAGTGCGTTGTTGATCGGGATCGCGAAGCCCTCGTTCGAGGCCGCCACGCTGTTCAACTCACTCCCAGCTGTGTTCATTCCGACAACCTGGCCGCCCTCGTCAAACAGCGGTCCGCCGGACTCGCCGGATTGGAGAAACGCGTCGGTCTGAATCAGGTCACGCAGCCGGTGCGAGCCTCCGTCCGCCTCGTTGACGTCAATTGACTGGTGCAACTTTGTGACCTTCCCGCTGGCAACGGTCGGTGTTCCTCCTGCGCCGTTCGCGTTCCCGACCGCACTGACCGGTGCGCCGACCGTTACCTTCGACGAGTCGCCGACTGCGACCGGTGAGAGCGCAGCAGCGCCCTGGACTTGGAGGACGGCGACATCGTTGGTGGTGTCGTATCCCACGACGCTCACCGGGTAAACGGTCCCGGTCGAGACGTCGGTCACGGTGATGCCGCGACCACCTCGGATGACGTGGTCATTCGTGAGGATCTCGCCCGTTGGCGTCAAGACCATCCCCGTGCCCGCTGCAAAGGGAAGACCGTCAGCGGTACGTGTGTTGATATCGACGATCCCATGCCGCACCGCCGCCAGTGCGACCACAGGGCGCAGCACGATGCCCCGGCGAGAGGTTCGAACGCCGCCAGCACGCACGGCTGCGACGGACGAGCCGCACGCAACGGTCAGCGTACGCGCGCCATCTCCGGCCGGAGCAACGAGGCGAGAGGTGAACGTCGTTCCAACGGCCGGTGTCGACTTCGACCGACCGGAGATGGTGGCCCGGCGTCCGATGCGCAGTTCGCAGGTTGATCCTCTCGGGACCGTTGCGCGGACGTCAATCGGCTGGCCAACCCTGACACTGGGAGGGGATACGACGATTCTGACGGGTGTCGACGCCCCCAACGTGGTGGGGATCGGGAGCGCGAGGAGCGTTGCGCCTGAAACGAGCACCGCGGCGCGGCGCAGAGGAGCTGTCATCGAACCGGTGAACGACACGGATAGGAGCCTTCCGTCGGGGGGTCTCGGGCTGGATACAGGCATGGAAGCACGCCCGCGTAAGAGTTGCCAAAGAGCCGTACCCCGTCGACCCGGTACGGCGTCCTGCGCGACAGACCGATCGAATCCCTCCATAACACAACGATAGTCATCCCGAATATTTAGTTTCTAATATGCATTGTCGATACATGCAACGTAGGCAGTTATGTCAACAGCAACTGAACTCGGGAGGATCGCTCATACGTACGAGATTGTGCATCGCAAGTGTTACGTCAGCGCCGCCGTGCCTTCCCCTCGGTGGAGCTGTCGCTCGCAGTTCCGGCCAGCCTCAACGCTGACTCGGGTTACGGTTTTGGGGCTCGGGCCCAACACCGTGATCGCACCGGCCCTGGCCGGATAAGTCGAGGCCGAACTTGACAGCGGGTGGGTGAGGGTGTCGTCCATGACACCGCTCACCCACCCGCGGCCCCCGCCGGGTGCGGATCCGAAGGAAGGCATGGTCGCCACACCGCGAGGGGGGTGAAGGTATGTGACCGGCAGCCGGCTCGGGCCGACGTTGGTCCGTGGAAGCTCTCAGATGGAGAGGAGGCTTCAACTGGCAGACGGCTCACCCACCTACGGTTTTGGGTCTTACGTCGCCTCCAACGGGCCGGGGAACTCTGCTTCGGCGCGCTCCGCGATGCGGGCCTCATAGCGGCGGACGACGATGAGGCTGGCGATGATGACGGCGACCGCAACGGCGATGATGACCGTTTGGATGACGCCATGGGAGCGCGTCAAGGCTCCGCCCGCGAAGTAGAACGCGAAGCCCACAAGCGATGCCCAGACAATTCCTCCGGCGGCATTGAAGACGGTGAATCGCCGCCAGCCCATCCTGTTCGCGCCCGCCAAGAACGCCGAGTAGATCCGCAGAAAGGCAACAAAGCGGCCGAAGAAGACGACCTTCCCGCCGTGTTTGAGGAAAATATACCGGCCGATTTTCATGCGGCGCTCGTCCAACCGGATGATCCGGCCGAACCGGCGAAGGATCCGGTAGCCCGCTGTTCTTCCAATCGTGAAGCCGATGTTGTCGCCGATGATCGCTCCTGCCGCGGCGGCGAGGACCACCAAGAAGATCGACAGGCGGTGCGTCGTTGCGGCGTAGATCGCCCCGGTCGTGAGGACGGCCTCCCCAGGGAGCGGGATACCGAGGCACTCCAGGCCGACGATCACAAAGATCGTCGCGTAGCCATAGCTTTCGAGGAGGTTCTGGAGGTGCCCGGTGGAGGCAGCCAGGGACATCATGCGGCAGTGCCGCGGCGGTCGTCGATTGGCACCCCACGAAGAATAGACGTGATGGTCGCCAGGAGCGGTAGCCTCCGTCGCCGAGCAACCAGGGGGAGTCGAGTGGTGAGCGAGCGGGAGCGGTTTGAAGGGACCGACCGGTACATCGCGAGTGCGGAGTTAAGGTCGTCGGTCAACGTTGCGCTGGCGCTCCAGCGCCCGCTCCTGATCCGAGGCGAGCCGGGAACGGGGAAGACCCTCCTCGCGGAGGCGGTTGCCGAGGCACTGGGCCTCGAACTCTTGGTCTGGGCGGTCAAGTCGACCACGCGTGCGCAGGATGGACTCTACGTCTACGACACCGTTCAGCGCCTCTATGACAGCCAATTCGGCGAGGGCGACCCAGCCGACGTTGCGCGCTACATTCGCCTCGGCAAGATGGGGGAAGCCTTCTCCGCAACCTCACGCGTTGTCCTGATGATCGACGAGGTCGACAAGGCCGACATCGAGTTCCCAAACGATCTTCTCTGGGAACTTGACCGGATGAGCTTCTACATCCCCGAGACCGGCAAGACGGTTACCGCGATCGAACGGCCCGTTGTGATCATCACCTCCAACGCGGAGAAGGAACTCCCCGACGCCTTCCTGCGCCGGTGCGTCTTTCACTACATCGCCTTCCCAGACGAGGAGGAGATGCGGCGCATCGTGGCGGTCCATCACCCGGACCTGGACGAACGCCTACTCGCCGCGACGATGGAGGCCTTCTACGTCATCCGCGCGATGGACGGCCTCGGCAAGCGCCCGAGCACCAGTGAGCTGATCGACTGGGTGCAGGCACTCGTGATTGGTGGTGTCTCGCCGGAGCGTGTCCTTGCGGAGTTGCCCTTCCTTGGCGTGGTCCTGAAGAAGCCAAACGATATGGAGATCGCGCGTCGGCACCTGGCCGTCCGCGCCCGATCCTCCGCTCGCGGTGTTTGACGGGCTCCTCCACACGCTGCGCGCGTACGGCGTCCCGGTCGCCACGGACGAGTGGCTGACCCTCCAGGGTGCGCTCGGTGCGGGGCTCGCCGATGAACGCCTGGGTGGGTTCTACCTTCTGGCACGATCGCTGCTGGTCAAGTCCGAGCGCCACTACGACGGGTACGACCTGGCCTTTACTCACTACTTCTCAGGGCTGGAATCGGCCCCGGTTGAGGTGCGGGACGAGGTTCTCGACTGGTTACGTGACGACTCGCAGGTCCTCAACCTGAGCGACGATCAGCGAGCCCGCCTCGACGAGATGATGGAGCGCCTCGACCTGGATGAGCTCCGCCGTCGCCTGGAGGAGCGGCTCGAAAACCAGGAGGGCGCCCACCACGGCGGGAACAAGCACATCGGTACCGGCGGGACGTCACCATTCGGGCACTCCGGCTATCACCCGGAGGGGATGCGTATCGGCGGCGAGTCGCGTACTCGAAGCGCGGTGCAGGTCGCGTCAGAGCGGCGGTTCAAGGACTACCGGGCGGATGCGGAGCTTGGAGTCCGGCAGTTTGGGGTGGCGCTCCGGCGCCTTCGCGAGTTGTCGGATCGCCTCGACGGGCCGCGGTCGGAGCTTGACATCGAGGGGACGATCAAGGCGACCGCCGACCAGGGCGGGAATCTGCGACTCGCCTTCCGTCGGCCTCGGCGCAACAGCGTGCGGGTGCTGCTGCTGCTGGACGTCGGCGGTTCGATGGACGACTACACCGAGATGGTCTCCCGCCTCTTCTCTGCGGTGCACCAGGCCAGCCATTTCCGCAGTCTGACGGTGCGGTACTTCCACAACTGTGTCTACGA
>JAYTQG010000066.1:0-26384 GCA_043746815.1 Thermoleophilia bacterium
ACGCTGAAGGCCGTCCGGCCGGGATCGAATTCCCCGCAAGGGGCATGGGTTGGCGTCTCGGCCCGAGCCGCGGTGCTGGCCTACAACACCGACCAGGTCAAGAAGTCGACCCTGCCGAAGTCGCTGCTGGATCTCGCGAAGCCGGCCTGGAAGGGGAAGTTCGGGTTCGCGACAACCGAGACCGACTTCCAACCGCTGATCGCTGCGGTGACCGCGCTGAAGGGGCGTCCGACGGCCGAGCGTTGGCTCACCGCGCTGAAAGACCAGGGCCGCGTCTACGAGGATAACGAGGCCTTGGTGGCGGCGGTCAACCGGGGCGAGATCGCGACCGGCGTGATGGTTCACTACTACTGGTTCCGACTTCGCGACGAGATCGGCGCGAAGAACATTCACTCCGCGCTGCACTACTTTGCACCGAGGGATCCTGGGGCACTGGTGGACGTATCCGGAGCCGCGGCACTCAAGTCCAGCAAGAAGGCGAAGTTGGGGCAACGGTTCCTGGCCTACCTTGTCAGCAAACCCGCTCAGATGATCGTCGCCACCACCGAGAGTTACGAGTACCCGCTTGGCTCTGGTGTCACCACCACCAAGCCCCTTCGTCCCTTTGCGTCCTTGCGTCCGCCAGCGGTGAGCGTCTCGGACCTCGGCAACGGGCGCGCGTCGCTACGCCTCCTGCAGGACGTCGGCTTGCTTTAGTGGCCTGATGCCTAGGCCTGAATGGTTACCAGCGTGCCGTCCGGGATCAGCCGGGCGGCGCGCATGACGTCACGGTTATCGAGGTGAACGCAGCCGAAGCTCTGCGCTGTCCCGATGCTTGAGGGCCGGTTTGTTCCATGGATGGCCAGTCGCCCATCGCCACCGTCGAACTGCTTCAGAACATCCGAGTGGCCAGTCAGAACGATGACCATCGGCCCATACGGGCCGCCGACGGAGGTCGGGATGTGGCTCTCCACGCCGTAGCGTCCATTGGGTGTTGGGGTCGTCGGGGAGCCGACGCCCGCGACCATCGTCGCCACGACACGGCCCGCACGCAGGATCTGCATTCGGTGCGCTGACTGATCGACAAGGACACGAACTGGGCTTCGGGCGATGTCCAAATACTGGTCGGGCACCCATCCCTCCAGGCCGTTCGGACGTGTTGAGAGAAGGACCTTTGCCCAGAGTTTGCCGTGCACGCGCCGGACGTCGGTGATGACAACCCACTTGGTCCCGCCGAGAAGCTCGGATTGTCCCTTCAGGGTGCCAACAGCTGGCGCATCGCGGCTCGGCCGGATTCGGGCATGCATGCGGTCTATGAAGACGCGAGCGCGAAAGTCGCCGACACTGGACGGGCCTGTCCAGCCAGCGGTCATTTGAGTGGGAGGCGAGACACCGCCGGTTGTCCGACCGTCCTGGGTGGTCACGTCCACCCGGCAGCGCAGTAGGCCCCCTGGCTCGGCCGGGTTGACCGTGTAGGTCGCGCCAGATGTATCGGGG
Organism: Thermoleophilia bacterium; assembly: GCA_043746815.1. Taxonomy (GTDB): domain Bacteria; phylum Actinomycetota; class Thermoleophilia; order Miltoncostaeales; family Miltoncostaeaceae; genus JAYTQG01. The sequence continues at coordinate 1,477 of JAYTQG010000066.1, forward strand.
AGGGCGGTCCAGCGTCCGTCCGTGTCCTTGGACTCCCAGCGGACCGATGCGTGCGCGGAGCTTGGCAGCCGGGCCGTGCAGGTCACGTCCTGGCCGGGGCGAGGCAGACCGCTAACCACGGGGATAACGGTTGGAGCTTGAGGGCGGGAGGAACCTCCGCATGCCGTCAACCCACCCGCGAGCGCCAATAGCGCGACGCATGCAGCGGTGCGAGAGGCCCGCCTCATTGCGGGCGCGTCACCTCAATGAGGGCCGCGTACGCCTCGGGGCTAAACGCGGTATCGATCTCGGCGCGAATGATGCTCAGGGCTTTTTCGCGACTCATGGCATCACGATAGGGACGCTCGGCGGTGAGCGCGTCGTACACGTCAGCCACGGCGAGGATCTGGGCGCCCTTCGGAATTCGACGACCGGTGAGGCCGCGGGGGTAGCCACTGCCATCGAGACGTTCGTGGTGGGCACCGGCCATCGCCGCCCAAGGGGCGAACAGCGGGATGCTCGCGAGGACCTGTTCGCTGACCAGGGCGTGGCGTTTGATGTGATCGAACTCCTCGTCGGTCAGTCGCCCAGGTTTGTCGAGGATCTGGCTTGAGACGGCTAACTTGCCGATGTCGTGGAGGAGGGCAACCCTGCGGTAGTCGGCTGCCACATGCTCGGGCATGCCGAGGATGCGTGCTGCGGCAGTTGCGACGTGGGCAACCCGATGGCTGTGCAAGTTCGTCCAGGGGGACTTTGCGTCAACCACCAGTGCGAAGGCCTCAGCGACGCGGTCGAGGTGTTCCTCGCTGGCCTGGATTACCCGATCAGCAGGTTCAAGCGCGCCGACCGAGTCGGCCAAACGATCGCTGGCGTCGAGCCGTTCCCACAGCGGGTCCCCGTCGCTCAGACCGAGGACGATGCCGGCAAGGTCGGGGTCGAACCACCGTCCACGGCGGCCCTGGACCATGGAGCGGGCAGCGTCTCGCCCACGTGCACTCAGGAAAATGTCGACGTTCTGCGCGAGGCAACCAATCCGCGCGAGAAGGGGGATGGCGTCGCCAACGAGCCCTTCAGGATAGCCGCCACCGTCCCAGTGTTCGTCAAGGCCCATGATGGTCTCGGACGTCCCACGATCAAGCCCGAGTGCGCGGACGACGTTTGCTCCCTGTTGACACCGCGCAGCGACGATTTCGGGTGCCGCTTCGCGGAAGGCGCGTCCGCTACGGACTGCTGCACGGGCGTTGCGCAGGCCCCCGGCGGATCGAAGGAGGTAGGCGATGGACTCGCGCGGGCGGCTGAAATTCACCAGCTTCGCGTCTTGTCTGAGGCCAATGTCGTCGGCGCTGAAGATTGCGGCCGTGCGGCTCGCGCTCTTCGTGCAGCCGGAATCCTTGAGCAGCAGGCCGTAAAAGAGTGACGCGCGGTCGGTCGCATCGAGGCCAACCTGATAGGCGATCCGCATGCCAATCAAGACGGTGCGCTGCGCATGACCGACGGGCTGGCCCTCGGTCAAGTCGAGGGCACGTGAGAGCCCGCCGACGACGTCCGAGAGTCGAAATACCCGAGTGCGTTCCGGCGGGCGCGCTGGCGCCGGGGGACGCGTGAGTGTTGTTGTTGGTTCCAACTGGGACGCTCAGTTCCGTTGATCGGCCTCGTACCGTTCTTCTTCGGCACGCGCGCGCCCCGGATTGAACGGGCAGGGATACGCTGGCCCGAATCCGGCGACACGGCCCACGGGCAGCTGATTCGTGATGGGACAAAACGTAGGTTGCAAGCGGTTCTCGAAGATCTTACGGTCTGGAAAACTCTGCTCGACCGCAGGGCCGTGCGGGGCTACAGTGACGCGAATGACGACCCTCCAAGACCGCATCGCCGGGCGTCTCGCCAACGTCCGCAGCCGAACCTTGACCCTGGTCGGCGCCCTTGACGAGGCCAGTCTTCGGGCCGCGCCGGATCCGATCATGAGCCCACCGCTCTGGGACCTTGGTCACATTGCGGCCTTCGAGGAGCTCTGGCTTACCCAGCGGGTCGCTGGTCGCCCATCACGGTATCCGGAGCTTCAGGCGACCTATGACGCCTTTGAGACGCCGCGCGCCCAGCGGGCATCGGTGGAAATCCTCGGACCGACTGCATCCCGCGACTACCTCGAGGCGGTACGGGCGGAGTCGCTCGACCTTCTCCGCACCGCGGATCTGGCTGAGAGCAACGATCCGTTGATCCGGGATGGGGTCGTCTTCGAACTGGTCGCTGAGCATGAAGCCCAACACGCCGAGACGATCTTGCAGACACTCCAGCTCCGGCCAGCGGGCGGCTATGTGCCGCCCTCGCGCATGTCGCGGCACCCCGTTGGCATCCAGGGTCCCACTCAGATCACCATCCCTGGCGGGACCTTTTCGATGGGCGCAGGGAAGGGTGAGTTTGCGTACGACTGCGAACGACCCCGCCACGCCCGCGACGTCGCCTCATTTCGGATCGCACGAACTCTGGTGTCGAACGGCGACCACCTGGCGTTTATGGCCGATGGGGGATACCGTCGCCCTGAACTCTGGAGCCCGGCAGGCGCAGCCTGGCTGCAACAGGCAGGAGCTGAGGCGCCGCTCTACTGGGAGCGAGACGGTGAGGGAAGCTGGGCCGTTCGCTCGTTCAACCGAATTCGTGCCGTCGAGCCGGACGGGGTGCTTTGCCACGTCTCCTGGTTTGAGGCGGATGCGCACGCGCGCTGGGCCGGCGGGCGCCTGCCAACGGAAGTCGAGTGGGAGCGCGCAGCGACCTTCGGCGCAGTCGCTGATGGCTGTGCCTATCCATGGGGCGTCGACATGAGCGCCGAGCGCGCCAACCTCGGGGCGATGAGCTTTGAGACTGCACCGTCGGGTGCGTATCCAGCAGGGGCGAGCCCATCAGGATGTCTCCAGATGATCGGCGATGTCTGGGAGTGGACCTCGACCCCGTTTGAGGGATACCCCGGCTTTCGAGCGTTTCCGTACCCGGAGTACGCGGAGGTCTTTTTCGGTCGGGGCTATCCCGTGCTTCGAGGTGGCTCGTGGGCCACTCAGACCGTCGCTGCGCGGACAACGTTTCGCAACTGGGACCTTCCTGAGCGTCGCCAAATCTTCGCCGGGCTGCGGGTGGCCTGGGACGAACCAGAGGACATTTGATGACCACCCTCGCGAGCGCGCCGCGCCCTGCGTACCGCTTGGATTGTCACGTGGCGCCCGGCAACCGGGCCACCAGCATTGCTGGCGACGTTCGGAGTGGCCTTGGCCGGACTCCGCGTTCGCTCTCGCCCAAGTACTTTTACGACGAGCGCGGCTGCGATCTCTTCGAGCAAATCACGCGCCTTCCTGAGTACTACCAAACGCGGACGGAACTCGCGATCCTGCGTGACGTCGCGCCCGGGCTGATTGCCCGGCACGCCCCCAGCGAACTGATCGAGTTGGGCTCGGGCAGCTCGACGAAGACATCAGCGCTGCTCGATCCGATGGCAGATGAGGGGTTCCTGCGTCGCTACGTGCCGTTCGACATTGCCCCTGAGGCGTTACTCGCCGCCGCGGCCCGGGTTGCGGGTGACTACCCGGGGCTGGAAATCCACGCCGTCGCTGGGGATTTTGGCATCCACCTTGACCGAATCCCAACGCCGACTGAGGATCGGCGGCTGGTTGCATTCCTTGGGGGAACGATCGGCAACTTCCGGCCCGCGGAGCGTCACGCGTTTCTTCGAGAGGTACGGGGGCTCCTCTCGCCCGGGGACCTCGTTCTCATTGGGACCGATCTTGTCGGTGACGTTCGGCGCACTGAGGCTGCCTACAACGATTCTCGGGGTATCACCGCAGCCTTCAACCGAAACGTGCTTCGGGTAGTGAACGGAGAACTCGGTGGAAACTTCGTTCCGGCCAACTTCGAACACGTCGCCCGGTTTGAGGCCGAGCCAGCGTGGATTGAGATGCGCCTTCGTGCCATGAGTCGCCAGTACGTTCGGCTTGAGGCGCTTGAGATGGACATCGAGATCGCGGCGGGCGAGGAAATCCTCACGGAGATCTCGGCGAAGTTCACCAGAGATCAGGTGGCCCAGATGTACGCCGAGTCGGGATTTGCGCTCTCGGAATGGCACACGGATAGCGACCGACGCTTCGCAGTGTCGGTCGCCACCGCGGTGGACTAAGCGATCGGGCGCAAGCGCTTCACCGTGAAGGTGAAGGTTCCGGCCATGACGTGCGAGTCGGCACCTTGCACCTTCCAAGCGACCGTGTAGTGACCGGGTGCCCCGGGAGAGGTCAGCACCACGACCTGGTGAGCGTTTTTCGCGTTGACCTTGGCCGAGCGAGCGATCTGCCCCCCGGCCTTGCGCGTCACGGTGACCTTCACGACCCGAAGGAGTGTTCCCTCGTAGGTGATCGTGATGTGCGTTGGCGGTGAGGCGACACTCGCGCCCGCAGCGGGCACGGTACTGACAACTTCGGTGTGGCCGAGGGCTGGACCGGGGACCCCAAGGAGCGTCGCGGCTGCGACGGCGACGAGGAACGAGACACGAGTGGCTGGACCCCTCCAAACTGAAGACAGTGGGTGCTCCGATCCGGCCTGGAGCGGGAGCGTCACGGGGGGTGCAGGGGGTGGTCTCACCGTTAACACTGTGCCCGCTCACCAGCGGCTCGGCAAGCGGTCCGTTGTCCCCAGGCTCGCTCTATCCATCCAACGGTGAATACGGTCGCGATGGCGTACACGGCGCCGATCAGGACATCCACGATGTAGTGCTCGCCGGTGTATACGAGTGCGAACCCCATGGCTAACGGATACGCGGCCAGGAGTGTCCGCGTTGTGCGCCGGGAGGTCCGCCAGAACTGCAGGCAGATGAGGAGTGCAAACGCCGCATGAAGCGACGGGACCGCGGCGACGAGGTTCACGGATTCCTGGCCGAGCGTGATGAGGGGCGCGGCTGCGTCAAGCCCGATCGCATAGAAGCCTCGGGTGGAGATGCGGGCAATCGGTTCCGTCAATCCCTCCCGGCTTGCAAACCACGGCGGCGCAGCGGGGTACAGGCTGTAGGTGATCAGGCTGGCGTATGACAGGACGAGCACACGCCGTGCGAAGGCCGCCCAGCGCGTGCGACTTCGGACGTAGAGGACGCCCGCGATCAGCCAGGGCAGGATGAAATGTGACGTGTAGACGAGTGAGGAAACCACATCCCACCAATGAAGGTGGTGGGCGTCGTAGAGCTGATCCTGGAGCCACCTCGTGGGGACGTGCCCGCCGCCCAGCGCGCGATCGACCGCCAGCGGCTGTGTGAGGTGTACGGGCCTGCCCAGGGTGTCTGCGAAGCCGCGCGTGTAGTCGTAGAGAAAGAGGAACCCCACCCACGGTATCCAGTCAGCGAGTGTCCGCACGATCCGTCGCCAGGGGCTGCCAAGGGTGGCCGCCAGGATCGCCGCCAAAATCCACATGGACTGACGAACGCGATCGAACGGAATCCCCTCGGCCCGGCTGGTAGTCGCGAGAGCGGCGAGCCAGACGGCAACAGCGGCGACGCGGATACGAAGCAGGGGCTCCCGGACACGTGCCGCCGGCTTGGCGGCGGGAATGGGACGACGCCCGGCGTGGTGGCCTTGAACCTCGTCGGCGACGGACTCCATAGGCCGATGAGTATGACAACGAGGAGCGAACCCGCGCCCGAGACGGGGGATCGCTACCGCAGGATCCCCGTGTGCCCGAGGGAGTAGCGGCCCGGCTGGGGCCAGACACTGAGGCCGTGCGGACCCTGACCGACCTTGATCCGGGCGAGGAGCTTGCCGGTGCGGGTGTTCAGCGCATAGACCTCACCACGGTAGCGGCCGCTCAGCCACAGCACCTGCCCGTCAGCTGAGACGCCGCCCATGTCGGGGGTGCCCCCGGGGATCGTCCACGTCTTAACGATCTTGCGGGTCGCGAATGACATCACCGAGACGGTTCCGGCATCACGGTTTGAGATGTACAGCAGCTTGGCGTCCCGACTGGGGTAGAGCCCGTGCGTGCCGGCACCGGTCTTCATGAATCCCGTTACCGTGAAGCGGTCGCCGTTCACCATCCAGACGCCGCCCGCCATCATGTCGGCGACGTAGAAGACACGGCCATCAGGTGAAAGCTTGACGTCCTGGGGCATGCCGTCGCCGGTGCCGAGTTTCAGTGCGCCGACGACCTTCTTGGTCGCGATGTCGACCTTGACGAGCTGACTGGAAAACTCGCAGCTGGTGATGAAGTAGCTGCTATCCGGCGCAAAGTCGATGTGGTTCACGCCTTTGCATGGCACTGGGAGCGACTTCACGAGGTGGAACGTGCCCCGTCTACGAAAGTCCAGGCGGGCGTTGCGTTCGGCGACCACGATCGCGAGCTTGCCGTTTGGCGTGAAGTACAAGTTGTAGGGGTCGTCAACCGCGATCGCTTTGCCAGGCTCGCCGGTACGAGGGTTGATCGGCGTGAGGCTGTTGCCCTTGTTGTTGTTGACGTAGAGGGTCCGCAGGCCCCAGTCCGGAACGACATGCTGCGGCAGGCCACCGACGTTGTAGTGCGCGACGATCTTGTAGGTACGCGGGTTAATGACGTCCAGCGTCCCGCTGTCGCTGTTGGGGACGTAGACACGCTCCAGCGCGCCTTGGGTTGCCTTGCTGAGCTTGTTCGCGCCATCCGCCGCGTAGACATTGGAGGTGCGCGGAGGAGTCGTCGCGGCATTGGGCGGCACGCTCGCCGATGTTGTCGTCGTCCGGGGTGTCAGGAGGGTCACGGCGGAGATCGTTCCACTCCGCCCTTTCCCGCCAGCCAAGAGAATGCGATCGCCAAGGCTGACCGCTGCGAGATCGGATCGGGGTGAGCTGAGGCGCCCGCCCGCACTCACGCGTCCGGTCGTTGTGTTGACCTCGACGATGCGGTCGGTCGGCGTACCCACGGTCGGTCCCCGGCCGCCGATCAGGTAGACGTTATCGCCGATTGCCGCAGCAGCACCATGCGTGGTCGGCGATGGCAGATGGCCGATTGTGGTGGTACGCCCTGTGGCGGGATCAAACCTCAGGATCTGGTCGCTTGCCCCACCGTCGGGTCGCGAGCCGCCGGCAATGACTAACCGCCCGCCCGCGGAGGCGACTGCGGCATAACGCAGGGCGCTTGGGAGGTGGCCGACGACCTTGCCGCCGCCGTCGGGGGTCCAGGCGACGATGGTGTCGAGCCAACGGGTTCCCGTGTAGCCGCCGACGATGTAGGCCGTCGAGCCGATCGATGCGGCTGATTGGTCCGAGCTTGGTGCAGGGAGGCGCCCGGCCGCGCTCACGACACCCGTCTTGGGATTCACCTTCAGGATCTGGTCCAGCTGGCGGACACCATCGCCGCCACCAAATAGGTACACCGATCCGCCGAGGGTTGCCGCTGCTGCGTCATGCAACGCGCCCGGCAGTTGGCCGACGGTCCGATCTCCTTTCGCGGAGACCACCTCGATCGTCGAGCGCGAGGTGTCGGCGGCGGTCAGGCCCCCAAGCAACATCACGTTGTCCGGTCCGATTGCCGCCGCCGCGGCGTCCTGCTCCGGGGCAGTCAGCGTTGTGAGGTTCCGCTCCCGAAGGCGAGTTGTCGTGACCGTCACGGCTGGCTTCGCGTTGACGGTTGCGGCGGTCCCGGTTTTCGCGTGTCCGACGGACGGCGTGGGGCCGCTTGAGACCTTCGAACCGCCCAGGCGACTCCCAATCGCCACGCCTCCGATGGCCAACAGCGCGATGACGCCCATCGCGCCGTTACGCCGCTTGCGCTGCTGCTGGGCGCGCCGAACGCGGCGTTCAGCCCGGTCGGGGGGTTGGGTCATCGGCTCGATTCAATCAGTATGGCCCGTCTCATCTGACGGGATCCTGACCGTGATGTTAGGCCGCGACCGGGACGTCCAGGTGCGCGGACTCCACGACCAGATGCGTGATGGGAATCGTCAGGCGTTCACGAAGACGCTCGATCAGGTTGACCGCCAGCCAGTTCGAGCGACCATAGGGGTGGGTCGAGACGACCAAGTGATCTGCAGGGAACAGACGCAGTGCATCCTCTGCTGCCAGGAGCGGGTCCGCGTCGCCGATCTCGCCACGAGCGTCGACGCCGAGGGCGATCAGACCGCCGACTGAGGCATGCAGTCGTCGCGTGGCCCTGCGAATGGCGAGGGCGTCGTCGTTCATCCAGTGGCGAACCCGCGTATTCAGGGCTGGGGCCACGACGAGAACCTCAACGTTCGGTGAGCCAGCCACCAACGCGTCGAGGTTTGCTCCTGGCAGCGTCTCATTCGCGATGACGATGATGCGAAATGGCTGGTCGGACACGCCCACTCCTTTGTCAGTGCTCTGTCGGTACGTTTGTCACCGTAGCCCTGTTTCCTGAACGGGGCATTAACGTTCACCTGACACTCACCTCCGGGTGACAGATTTCCCCAACGGGCAACGAGAGGGATGCGCGCGGGCGGTTACTGCTGGCCGAAGATGATCTGCGCATGGCGGGCCTCATCGGCCGCGGCCTTCGCGAAGAGGGCATCGCGGCTGACGTCGTGAATCGCGGCGAGCGTGCCCTGGAACTCGCGCGTTCCGGTGCCTAAGACGCCATCGTTCTGGATGTCATGTTTGCCGGGGATTGACGGCTTTGAGACCTGCCGTCAACTCCGCGCGAGGGGGTTTGGGCGCCGATCTTGATGCTCGGTGCTCGCGGGGCTTACGCATCTGTTGGCCATCACCATCCCTAGCGCGCGCATGAACTGGCCGTCATCTCGGACGCCAGCCATGAACTGCGCTCGCCGCTCACGAACCTCAAGATGGAGTTGGAACTGGCGCTGCGGGGCGAGCGCACGCACGGCGAGCTGCGCTCTGCGCTCCCGGGTGCCTCACGGGATGCTGACGCGCTACGCCAGTTGGCCGAGGATCTCCTCACCCTGGGCGCGCTCTGACGAAGGTGCGCTCGTCGTTCGACCGCTTTGCGCGTGCCAGCGCCTCACGTTCGGGGCCCGGGGCGGGCCTTGGGCTACCGATCGTCCGGATGATCGCCCGAGCCCACGGCGGTGATACCGGGCTCAGTCCGCGTGACGGCGGCGGCCTGGATGCGTGGCTTCGCCTCCCCGCGCCTCCTGGTGCCTGACACCGCCTGAGGGTGTCAGACGGCTTGGGCGCTCGACCGGATCGACACGAGGGCTGGCCGGTCTTCGATCTCCGCTGCGGCTTGAAGGGTGGGAAGAAGCTGATCAGGGCGCTCGACATGAAATCCCGCCCCACCGCAGCTCTTTGCAAAAGCAGCGAAGTCCGGATTCACGAGGTCAGTCGCCCACACCTCTCGGATCGCGGAGACCTGCTCTCGGCTGATCTTGCCAAGCTCGCCGTTATCCAGGAGGACATGAAGGATCGGCATCCGGTACTTGACCGCCGTCGTGAAGTCCGCGAGATACTGGCCGAAGCCGCCATCACCCGTCACCGCGATGATTTTGCGCGCTCCTCGCGTCGCCGCCCAGGCACCGATCGCCGCCGGAAAGCCGAATCCGATTGAGCCGAGATATCCGCTCATGAGAACGTCGGTACCGCGCGGGCAGACGAAATAATGGCCGAAGGCATAGGCGTTGTTGCCGACATCAACAGCGAGAGCTGCGTCCTCGGGCGTGACCGCCGAGAGCGCTCGGAAGATGGCGGCGGGGTGAATGCGCCCGTGCGGATCGGGAAGCGACTCTCGCCTCGTCTTTTCGTCGTCCCAGGCGCGGCTGCGGGCCGCCACCTCAACCCTTCGGTCGGGCCGTTTTTGGTCAGGCACAGCGGCGCGGAGCAAGGCGATTGTGCGACCGATGTCGCCCCACAGCGGCACCGTGACCGGATGGAATTTGCCGAGCATCATCGGGTCTGCGTCGACTTGGATCGTCGGCACCCACGTTGCGATTCCGGTGTGGTTCGAGAAGGATGCCCCGAGAACCAGCAGGCAGTCCGACTTCGCCATGATCGCGGACCCCACAGGAGTGCCAGATCGCCCCAAGACCCCACACGCGAGGGGATGAGCATCTGGCACAAGGCCTTTCGCCTTGAAGGTCGTGATGACGGGAGCGTCGATTTGCTCCGCGAAGGCCAGGACCTGTTCACGGAACGCTCGCGCCCCGTTTCCGGCGATGATGACCGGCCGTTCCGCGGTGCTGAGCATCTGGATGGCTGTCGCGAGCGGCTCCTCGGGCGGGGCGATCCGAGTGTCCGCGACGCGCCCCGCCATCGGCCGAGGTGCCGGTTTCTCGGCTGCGGGAAGCTCCTGAACGTCATCGGGAAAAATGAGGTGAGCGACGTCGCGGTTCACCAGTGCGTGCTTCATCGCCAGTGCCGCGAGTTCGGTCGCGTTGCTGGGCGTCAGCACCGTTTGACTCCACTCTGCGACGGCCTCGAATGCCTGGGCCAGCGGCACCTCCTGGAACGCACCGGGGCCGAGAACCTGGGTCTGAACCTGGCCAGTCAGGGCAACGATTGGCGCGCGGTCCACCTTCGCATCCCACAGGCCAGTGAGGAGGTTTGTCGCACCGGGTCCGGCGATGGTAAGGCAGGCCGCGGGGCGTCCCATCAGCTTGCCGTACGCGCTTGCAGCAAATGCCGCTGCACCCTCATGCCGGATACCGAAAAAGCGCAGACGCCCGGCAGCCTCGGCCCGACGAACGGCATCTGCGAGCCCGAGGTTGGAGTGTCCAACCATTCCAAAGACCGTGTCGAGGCCCCAGTCACAGAGGGTTTCGACGACTTGATCCATCAGCGAAGGACTCGGCTCGATAACGGGGAGTTGGACGTAGAGCCCGTCCTCACGCTCCTCGACCGGATACGCGGTGGCGGCGTCGCGAAACCCTGGGGGCGGAGTTCCGTCGTGAGGGCAGTATTCGTAGCCGTGCCATGGGCAGATGACGTAGCCGTTTTCGATGTGCCCATCGCCGAGCGGTCCGCCCTGGTGCGGGCAGCGGTTATCAAGGACGCCGTACCCGGTCTCCGTGCGCGCGACGCAGAGCGCGCGTCCCTCGGCGACCACGGTCGTGACCGTTCCAACGGCCATGTCACCCGGCGTGATCCGGTGCCACTGGTGTTCCATTTAGCGGCTTTCGGTCAGGTGGTGGCGAGCGTCCCGGAAGAAGGCGATGGCGCGCTCATGTGGTTGGTCTCCAAGATCGCGGTAGTGCAGCCAGGCCCCATCAAATCCCTCGGCGTTCCAGAACCCGGCGCCGAGGGTGCCGCGCCACGGCAGGACGTACAGATACGGCTCGGGTGTGTTGGCGTCGCCGGGGGAGGCCCCGTACGTGCCGCGGCTGCCATCGACCTCCGAACCGTGGTCGAAGGCGCAATCGAAGTGCTCCGGCCAAAGGATCATCTCCGAGGCCGAGTCGGGCGAGTCGGAAATGAGCACGCCCAGGACATCCTTTGAAAATTCGAACCAGTTGGCCAGGGCTCGCGCCGCCACGGGATCGATCGCGAGTGGGGCACCGGCGTCCCCCGCGGGAGGAACGTCAGACTCGGTGGATCGTTCCGCGTCCAGCTCGACAGCGGCCGCCGCGAGGGCAGCGACGAGCGTGGTCAGTGGCGTGCGCGAGACCGCGCCGCTGCGTTCCACAATGAGTTCGGTGCCATCAACCCGAACGCCAAGGCCGTCCGCACCGACGTTCTGGAAGCCGAAGCCCCCGGGGGTCGGTGTCAACCGAAAGCGTCCATCGACAGGAAAACGGGCGGACCACATGACGTAGACGGCGATTCGGTGCAGCGCATTTCGCGTGTCCACGTAGGTCGATTCCAGTGTGGGCAGGGCCGTCATACGATCCACTCCAGGTCGGTTGCGCGGGCCAGCTCGGGATGCGTGGTCGCAAGGTCGCTGTGTCCGAGGGCACTCACGCGATCATGTCCGCAGATCCGCGCATAGTCGACCACCATCGCGGCCGTCTGACGCAAAAAGCTTGCCAATCGCTCGGCGCTCGTTGAGATGTCGAGTCGATCGCGCAGCTCCTCGATTTGCGTCGCGATACCGACCGGACACGACCCCGAGTGACATGCCCGATATTGCTGGCAGCCAATCGCCATCAGGCTCGCGGTCGCAAGGGCAACGGCGTCGGCACCGAGGGCGAGGCCCTTCGCGACCTCATCAGGCGTCCGAAATCCGCCGGTCACGATCAACTGCACGTCGCTCACACCCTGGGCGTCCATGAACTGACGGGCGCGATAGAGCGCAAACGGGGAGGGGAGACCAACGTGGTCCTTCACATGGGTGGGCGCCGCGCCCGTGCCGCCCCCAAGTCCGTCAATCGTGATCCAGTCGGCACCGGCCTCCAGTGCCGCCGCGACATCGCGCTCGACATGTCCGGCGGCGAACTTGATCCCAATGGGGATACCCGGAGCGATGACGCGGATGTCGTCGATACGACGACGCAGGTCCGCGACGGAATTGATGTCGGGAAAGTGCGCGGGCGAGTGGACGGTCGTTCCTTCTGGGACTCCCCGGACTGCGGCGATCTCGGCGGTGACCTTGCTTCCAAGGAGCGTGCCGCCGAGGCCCGGCTTTGCTCCTTGGCCGATCTTCACTTCAATCGCGTCGGCTTGGCGAATGTGCTCGTCATCCCAGCCGAAATAGCCGGAGGCCATCTCGAAGATGTAGCGACTGGCCGCGGCGCGCTCGCGCGGGTGCATTCCACCTTCACCGCTCGCAATCGCCGTCCCCGCAGCCGATGCACCGGTTGCAAGTGCTTCCTTCGCCTCGGCCGAGAGCGCGCCGAAGCTCATATGGCTGACGAAGACCGGAATCTCCAGGATTAGCGGACGAGCTGCGCGGGTGCCGAGGCGCACGCAGGTGTCCACCGGTTCGCTGCTCAGCAACGGAAAGCGGTCCAGTTGGGCTGGACGAAAAACGAGATCGTCAAGCGACGGCTCTGGTCGGTGCGGTGCTCCCGACTCCCGGCGCTCGGAGCCCATCGCCTCGACCAGTGGCCCGTAGCCCTCGGCGAGGTGGTGCACCAGGTACATCCCCCGGTCCGTTGCTCCGCGCCGTGACCACGGCGAGAGGTACCCCGCTGGACGCAAGGGAGCAGCGGGGACGGCACTGGCATCGACCTCGACACGACCGTCGTGCACGCGGGTGGGATAGGTCGGAACGCGATCTGCAGGATTGAAGGGCGAGATTCCGGTCTCAAGGTCAAAGTCCCAACCATGCAGCGGGCAGATGACCTTGCCGTCCTTCACGGACCCATCGCCAAGCTGGCCGCCTCGGTGCGGGCAGAGATTGCCGACCGCGAAGACCGCGTCGCCGTCGCGCATCACGGCGATCTCCGCTCCGTTGACGATGAGCACGACTCCACGGCCAGAGGTGATGTCGGTCAGGTTGCAGACTGGGGTCCATCGGGCGGGGTTGCTCGTCATCGTGTCTCCTTGATTTACCATTTTCGAGTCCACGTGTTGCGGCTGGCGTTACGCAGGAGGGGAAGGCGAACCGTCACGCTCGTTCCACCCCACGGGCCGCCGCCGGATGTCAACTCGCCGCCAAGGGCAACGACACGGGCCTCAGCGCTGCGAAGCGTCGCCGCACGCTCCTCAGCCCGGGCTGCCTGGTCGCTGCCGAGCCGGTCCGCTCGGTCACTGACGATCACGACGACCGCGTCGGGTGGAGCCTCGAAGTTGATACGCAGTGCGCCTCCCGTGGGAATGCCGTACTGGATCGCCCCGCGCACCACTTGGCCCAATACATCGACCAGCATCGCGGCAAGCGGGCGGGGCAGGTCGACCTCAGGATACGGAGGGATGTCGATCAGGACGCCAACACCGTGCGCCGTTGCCGCCCGCTCGGCCTCGGCGCGGGCAAGTACGGCCAACTCGCCAAGCGGGACCGGCGCCAAGATGGACACCTGCGGGGCGAGGTGCGCTGCGAGCAGCAGCAGCCGCTCTGCGATCTGCGTGGACGAGGCTACCCGGTTGGGCGACTGTCCAATCCTCGCGACGGCCTGGCCGATCTCGTCCACCTCGACTGTCGCCGCGTCGTCATCAATGTGGGCGATCACGCCCACCAGCGCGCGCGTCGCGGACTGGACCCACTCAAGCCCGCTGGCGTCCAGGACGTCGCGTCCGGTCAGCGTCGTTGCGATCGACGCGGCCCGAGTGGATGCGACCTCGCGGCAGAGGTCAGTACGGGTGTCGGTCACCGATCGGCCTCACGGCGCCATCGGCTGCAACGACGAGGCGATCGCGACGAGGTCGTCCCGCGAGAACGGACCACTGACCGTGTACCGCACCTTGCCAGCCCGCCAGTAGATATGTGGACCGATTGTTGGTCCGATGCCGTAGGTGGCGGCGACACCGTTGATCTTGACCTGCTCGGTGCGCAGCTCCTGGCATTCGCCGCCGAATGGATCGTCGGGCCAGTCGCGCCCATCCGCGCGCTGCGTAATGTCGACACGCTCTTGACCGCGACGAAACGAGGCACCAAAGAGCCAGGGTGAGGGAGGGATGGATGCCTCCGCTCCCGTGTCGCCCGAACGCGGGGCCCAACCCGACACGGCAAGGCCAAACCCGGGTGGAAGGAGGCTCGGCATCTGCGGCGTGTAGGGCAACTTCGCGGCCGCTGCGGCGACGGACGTGCGGTGAAAGCGACTCGTTGCCCGGTAGGGACGAGCGGCAAGGGGCGGCGGAAGAAACAGTTTGTCAGCAACTGGTGCGTTGATTTGGTCGTACGTGTACGTGGCGCCCTGCTGCACCCGTCCCGTGCTTCGAATCCGCTCCTCCACGCGCAACGGCAAGAACGTCTCGGGGGAGACCCAGACCCGGGCGATCCGAGGCGGGAGGGCTGCGCATTTGTTGGCGGGCAGCGCAACATCAGCGCGCAAGGCGGGAAGCCCGCCAACACGTGCCGGTACGAAGGGTCGTCCTGATCGCGCGCGCGCCGTGACCGACTCCACCAGGTCGGTATAGCGATCGCGCAGCGCGAAGAAGCCATCGGGCTGAACGGCGAACTGCTCGCTGAGGACCGACCCCTTCTCGCTTCGGGCGCGCCCGTAAAACTCCGTTCCTGCGACTCCGATGTCCACCGGATCCTGCGGGTCGGCGGTCGTGACACGAAACCGCTCTCCCGTCGCCGCATAGCGGGTCTCTATCGGTGTGCGAGCCTCTCGGACGCGAACGCGGTATGAGGTTGCGACGATGGGCGGAAGGGCAGCCCCGGCAAATGGTGTGGTTGCGGCGGCGACGGCGAGGAAAATGAGCATTGCGGTAGCGTACCGCGGGGTGGGAATGGTCTGGGAAAACCGCGAGTCGGAGAACGGGTTGGGCGGGCGCTACCATGCGGCGAAATTCGAGGCGTTCGAATCGGCCGGGGGAACAATGAAACCGCGTGGTCTTCATCTGGTACCGGCGCTTGCAGCGCTCATCGGGGCGGGTTCAGCAGCGGCGGGACCGTTGCCCACCTTCAGTGGCCCAATTAGCGTTGGCCGCCCCGGCACAGCGACGGTTCTGGTGGCGACGGATCTCAATGAGGATGGTCGGACTGACCTCGTCGCGTTCGCCGCGGACCGTAGTCAGCTCGTGCCCCTCATCTCAAACGGCGATGGGTCCTTCCAACGGGGCCGTCCCGTGAGCGTGGACAGCGGTGTGGCGTGGCTTGCGGTTGGCAGTTTCAACGGGGACGCGCACGCGGACATCGTTGCCGTTGGCGGACGCACGACGGTGCTGCTGGGTGATGGTCACGGCGGGCTGCGGTTGGCGACGCGGCTGCCCATTCAGGGGCAGGTTGTTGCCACAGGAGACCTGAGCGGAGACGGTAAGCACGACTTGGTCGTCACGGATCGAGGACTGCAGGACGTCACGGTTGCCCTTGGGAACGGTGACGGCAGTTTCTCCGCCCAACTCTCGGTGAATGTTGGTCTTGCCCCGGCGGCCGTGGTGGTAACCGACATGAACTCCGACAATCGGCCTGACTTGGTAACGGCAAGTGCCCTCGGACAGGTGTCGATTCGCCTCAGTCACGCCGATGGCACTTTTGACGCACCAGTGCTCTTGGCCCCGCCCGCCCTCAACGTGCCGAGTTACCAGCCGCTCAGCGGCGAGGCAGCGCTGGTCGTTGACGATCTAGATCGCGACGGACGCCTTGACATTGCGCTGACCCGGAGCGGCGGCGATGTCGTTGTTTTCGCGGGGATCGCTGGCGGACAGTTCGCCCCAGCGGAGCGGTACCGCGCCGGAATTCAGCCCGACAGCCTTGCATCGGCCGACATCAACGCCGATGGGGTTTCGGATCTCGTGACGGTCAACAGTCAGTCGGGACGCGTGTCAGTTCTTCTTGGAACTGGGGCCGCGGCGTTTTCGACGACCCCGATCAGTTTCGCCGCCGGTTCGGCTCCGAGCGGTCTGGTTGTCAGCGATCTCAACAACGATGCGCGACCTGACATTGCAACGGGTACCGCCGACGGGTTTGTCACGACCCTGTTGAACGGCTCGACCCGCCCGGTGTTGTTCGGCCTGAAAGCAGCGAAGAAATTCAAGGTTCCGGTGACCCCGTGCTCGGTGCCGTCGAAGATTCCCTGCAAGGGTCAGACGTTGATTCGGTTTGGACTGTCCAGCCCTGGCAACGTGACCCTGACTTTCCGTCGCGGGAAGCGATTCCTCGGAAGTGTCAAGTCATCGGGCCTGGCGGGAGACAACGAGGTCGTGTTCGCTGGCTTTCTCGGCAAACAGCGCTTGGCACCAGGCAAGTACGAGATCTTCGCCAGGGTGCGAAACGGGCGCGGCACATCCCGTGCTCAGCGAGTGAGCATGACGATCTCGTGAGGCGGAGTCGAAGCGGGAGACGAGGTTCGAACTCGCGACATTCAGCTTGGAAGGCTGACGCTCTACCAACTGAGCTACTCCCGCGTAGCCGGGATTCTAGCGGCCCAAGGTAGACGGCGGCCAGTTCGGGCGCGCGGGAACCATTTCGGCAACCGCTGGCTTGGCAGCGGGCATCATCTTGATGTCCCCCCGTGAGGAGTACGCGACGACCATGGCCCCAGTCGGCCCCATCAGCTTTCGCTTCGAGCCCGACGCCGGGCAGCGGAACACCATCGCCCAGTACATCGGCGCCGCCCGGTTCGCCTACAACTGGGTGCTCTACGCCAACCGTACGAATGAACGACTCGCAGGTGCCGAGCTTCGCGAACGCTTTCGCGACGCAGTGGAGTCGGAAGCGGTGTGGTTGAGCGAGGTTCCTCCAACGATCGTCGAGTCGGCGCTGCGAGAGGCCGAACGGGAACTCGCCGAGTGCCGCAAGACCTCCGGGCGTCGCCCGCGCTACCGGCGCAAGGACGACCAAGCGTCCGTTCGTATTGACAGTGGTGATGGTGGATTCAAGGTTGGTCAGGGCGGAATAGCCCTTCCCGGAATTGGCAAGCTCACCCTCATTGGAACGGCCCGAATCGCGAGTTCTGTGGATGGCGTTGTTGTCGTTCGCGTGGGAGAGGAATGGTTCCTGCGGCTTCCATCGCTACCGGACCGCGGTGGCTCCCGGGATCGCGATCGGGATCGCGGTCGCGGGCGTGATCAGGCTGCCGCGCCGCGCCGCGAGACTGAACGCGTTGACGTGAATTCCCTGCCGGAGTCGGTCACGCTCGTTCGTGACGGCGTGACGCATGTCGGTCGGGCGGCCCCGGTCCAGTTGACCGGGTGGGAAGCGCTTGAGAAATGGATTGCTTGACAGACGCGGGGAAGAGTAGAAACTACGGGTAACCGGCGATCCCGACGTTGGAGGCGACCAGTGCGACTCCTGATTCTTGCGAACGAAACCTGTGCCAGCACTGCAGTGCTCGCCGAGGTGCGTCGACAGGTCGACGTGGTTGATGCGCCGACGGAGGTGCTCGTGATCGCCCCCGCGCTCTCGGCCTCCCGTCTGAAGCATTGGCTCGGTGCGGACCTTGCCGCGGCCCGGTCGGCCGCCGACGAGCGCCTGATGCGCTCGGTCGCAGCGCTGCGAGCGCATGGGATCCCTGCCCTCGGAGAGTTGGGCGACTCCGATCCGATTCAGGCGTTGGATGACGCAATCCGCGTCTTTCGCCCGGACCAGGTCATCATCGCGACCCACCCACCAGCACGTTCACACTGGCTGGAGGAGGGGATCGTGGATGCCGCCCGGAAGCGGTTCGCCCTGCCGATTGTCCACGTGGTTGCCGATCTTGAAGCCGAGGTGGCATCGATCGCCTGAGTTAGTGGTCTGGCACCGGAATACCGGCGCAGTTCCGACGGCTGCGACGCATCGCGATACGGGCGTCCTGGGTTCCCCGAAGATTCCCGATCTGCAAGCAACACTGCGTCCTGCCTTCCGTGTTGGACGATGGTCCAACACTCCAGACGCTGGGGTCGCCTGACGGCGGCCCCATCTGGCTCGGTCTCGCTCGCCGGACCTATCACCTCATTCCAGAGCCAGACCACTAGGCGCGGAGCGCGAGTCCTTCGCTGTGAAACTGCCGTGCCCGCGCCATGTTTTCAGCGTCGGGGCCGTCACCCTCCAGGCCTGGGACCTCAAGCACAACGGGGAGGGATTGGAGCGCGGGGTGTCCGAGGATGCTGCGAAAACCATTGGCGCCGATCTCGCCATCACCAAGGTTCTCGTGGCGATCGCGGTTTGACCCGAACGGTGTCTTCGAGTCGTTCAGGTGCAGGCACCGGAGTTTTTCAATCCCGACGATGCGGTCGAACTCATCGAAAATTCGGTCGATCCCACCGGGTTCGTGAACCGGATAGCCGGACGCGAAGAGGTGTTGGGTGTCCAGGCAAAATCCGAGGCGGTCCGGGTGGTCAACGGCGTCAGCCACCATGCGCAGTTGCTCGAACGTGCGGCCGATCGTGTCGCCCGCGCCAGCGGTGTTCTCGAGGTACACCGCGCACTCGCCGGGGGCGGCGTCCAAGGCGAAGCGGATGCCATCACCAATGCGGGCAATCGCGTTCTCGGTGGTGTCACCTTTGGACGAGCCGACGTGAAGTACAACGCCTGAGAGGCCAAGAGCCTCGCCGATCTCGAGGTGCTGACGCAGGCTTTCCCGTGAGGACTGATGGATGTTCCGGAGCTTCGTTGCGGGTTGG
The DNA here is from genome assembly GCA_043746815.1 of Thermoleophilia bacterium. Lineage (GTDB taxonomy): Bacteria > Actinomycetota > Thermoleophilia > Miltoncostaeales > Miltoncostaeaceae > JAYTQG01. The sequence goes on from JAYTQG010000066.1 coordinate 20,505, forward strand.
CCCGGCGGGCCCGTTGGGACGTCTTTGTCGGGTGCCCCGAGGTTCATCAGATAGAGCCCGTGGCTGACGAGCGACGTCATCCCGGCAGCGGCGGCCTTCTCGCGGAAGCCCGCGATTTCCTCGGGCCTATGGTTGATTGGCGCCCAGGTACGCGGGTTGTGCGTAAAGACTTGGAGGGTTTGACACCCAATGGCGAGGCCACGGTCGATCGCGTTGGAGATACCGCCTGAGGAGGAAACGTGCGCGCCGAATTTCATCGCTGCATCCTACGGGGCCAGAAAACAAGCGGTTGCGCCAGGGGCCACCCCGGACCACCTCCCGGTTTCACGGTAACGCTGAATCTCAGACTCATGGGTTACGCATGAGCGTCAACAGTGTGACGTTCCAGGCGTGGCGCTTGAGCCGAGGCGTCAGTCCTTATAGGGGTCTCGAACGTCCTTGCCCGCCATGCAAACCATGATCGGACGCAGCCACTGCGAGACCCGGACGGTGTCGCCCATCGCCGCGATGACCCCACTCAACGGGCGATACACGAACGGGCTCTCATCAACCCCGCCGCCTCGGAGCACCGTTCCGAAGTTCGCAATCGCTCCCTCCATCATCTCCGGAGACACGAGCCCGGCACGTTTCACCTCACCCGTCTTCCGGTCCACTTTGCCGATGGCCTGCGCGCGTCCCATCACACGGCCAGCGCCGTGAACAGTTGACGAGACCGTCTCGGTGGCGCCAGCGCCGACGACGATTGCTCCGAGGTCGCACATCGAGCCGCCCACGTAGCCCTGCTGGCCGTCGTGTGCCGGAGTGGCACCCTTTCGCACCACCCAGGCGTCGTTCTCTTTCCACGCGAAGTTGTGGTGGTTTTCAACCACGGCGCCGGAGGTGGGGCCAGCTCCAAGGATCTCGCGGACTTGGCGCACGACAGAGAGGCGGCCAGCACGCGCGTAGTTTCCTGCAAGCTCCATCGCCGGGAGGTAGGCGTCGAAGAGGGGCGTTCCCTCGGTGATGATGGCGGGCGGAACCATCATTCCGTCCCGTCCGCCTGCCAGGTCGAGGTAGCGGGTTGCGATCTTGTGTCCGAGGCCACGGGAGCCGAAATGGGTCACGATCCAAACGGGCGAGGCGTCATCAAATGCCCCAACCTCATCCGACTCGACCACGATGTCGACGTAGTGATTGCCGGAGCCAACGGTTCCCAGCTGGTTGGCGGCGAGATCGCGAAGGCCACGGACCTCCGAGTCCACGACATCCCAGAGGGGGTCGTCCATCACCTCGTGCGCGACCCTGGTGGCTGCACGTCGGCCGAGGCCGAATGCAACCTCGGAGTAGATGCGGTCCGCCAGCATGGGGAGGTCAGCCCGAATGTCCCCGTAGGCCAGGGGTGTCGACTCGGCGCGCACACCGCAGCCAATGTCAAACCCGACGCCCGATGGGCTAATCGCACCGTCGTACGCAATGACCCCGCCGATCGGCATGGCATACCCAAGGTGACCATCGGCGAGTAGGGCGCTTGCGACGACAGGGCCCGTTTCCTGGCAGGTCTTGAACTGAGCCAGGGTGTTGTCTTGATGATCGCCGTAAATCAATGCTTCTCCGAAAGACGCTGGGTGCGATAGATCACGGTAGGGGGTAGACCAATTTCGCGAAAACCAGCTGGGTCCGCCAGGGGCCACCCCGGACCACCTCCCGGTTTCACGGTAACGCTGTACATCAGGCCCATGAGTGACGCGAATGCGCCAACCTTGCGCCAACGCTCTGGACTCGGTCTATTTTCGCGAACCCCGTTCGTCTTACAATCGACAGTAATCCAAGATGGAGGCTGAGACATGCGTTACATGCTCTTGATTTACGGTGAAGAGTCCCGCCAGGCCCAGATGTCCGAGGAACAGGGCAAGCAGAACATGCAGGCCTGGTTCGCCTACACCGACGACCTTGCCGCCCAGGGGATCATGCGGGCGGGTGATGCCCTCCAGCCGAGCATGACCGGCAAGACGGTCCGGGGTCCCGGCACTGGAACGGTCACCGACGGTCCCCACGGCGAGGCACGCGAGCAGATGGGTGGCTACTACATCTTGGAATGTGACGAGGCCGCCGCACTTGCCGCAGCCGCCGCGTGTCCGGCAGTGCTGTTCGGTGGCGCCGTTGAGGTGCGCCCGATCATGGAACTGCCGCCCCGCTGATGAGTGATTCGCGCGAGGTTGCCGACCGTCTGTACCGGGACAGGTTCCCGCAGATGGTCGGTTCCCTCGTTCGGCAGTACGGCGACATCAGTCTCGCTGAAGAGTGTGCCCAGGAGGCCTTCGTTATCGCACTCGACCGCTGGCCCGAGGATGGGCTGCCCTCGGATCCCGCAGCGTGGCTGGCACGCACTGCGAGCAATCGGGCGATTGACCGGATTCGAAGGAACCGAACGGGTCAGCGCCTCGAACGCACCGCCGCCCAAGATGCGGTTCGCGAATCGATCGACGCTTTGGAACCAGCCGTCACCCCGCAACTGATCGCGAACGATCGTCTGCGGACGGTCTTCGCCTGCTGCCATCCGGAGCTTGGTCAGGATGCCCAATTGACGCTGACCCTGCGCCTGGTGGTCGGCCTGAGCGTCGAGGAAATCGCCCGTGCCCTGCTCATCGGCGAGGCCACGGTTGCCCAGCGCCTGGTTCGCGCGAAGCGACAGTTGCGCACGGCGAGCCCGTCAATGGACCTTCCCCAGCGGGACGAACTCGAACAGCGGGTGGACTCGGTTCTGCTCGTCTGTTACCTCATGTTCAACGAAGGTCACTCAACCACGAGCGGGCCGGTGGCGGTACGAGGGGACCTCTTCAGTGAGGCGATCTGGCTCGTCCGCTTGGTCGTGGCCCTTCTGCCGGACGCAACCGACGCCCGAGCGCTGCTCGCTCTGCTGCTTCTGCACGATGCCCGCCGCCCGGCGCGGTTTGACGAGGACGGTCGGATCGTCCAGTTGGAGCACCACGATCGCAGTCGCTACCGGCGCGAACGCATCGATGAGGGGATCGCCACACTCGACGGCGTGATGGAACGCGGGTCACCGGGTTCGTACGCCCTGCAGGCAGCGATTGCGGCCGAGCACTGCCTCGCGGCAAACTGGGATGACACCGACTGGCGGGCGATCGTTGCCTACTACGACGCACTGATGCGCCTGGAACCGTCCCCCGTGTTCGCCCTCAACCGCGCGGTGGCGATCGGGATGCGCGACGGCGCCCAGGCGGGGTACCGGCATGTGGAGGCGCTTACGGCCGGTGGACGACTGACCACCTATGGTCCCCTGTTCGCCGTGCAGGCCGACTTTTTGGTCCGTCTCGGCCGTCACGCGGACGCCATCACCGCCTACGACCAGGCAATCGCGTTGACGAAGAACGTCGCGGAGCAGACATTCCTCGCTGGTCGGCGCGCGGAATGTACCGAGGCCCTCGAACAGGACTGACCACCGCCATGGATCGGGTAGCCTCACCGGCAGACATGGCACGTATACGACCCGAAATCACGACACCCGCCCGCGTTCGCTTCGCGCCGAGTCCCACCGGAACGCTTCACGTCGGTGGCGCCCGGACGGCGCTCTTCAACTGGCTGATCGCACGCAACACCGGAGGCAAGTTCATCCTCCGGTTGGAAGACACGGACCGCGAGCGCTCCACGCCCGAGAGTGAAGCGGAAATTCTGCGCGCGCTGACGTGGCTTGGCCTCGACTGGGATGAGGGCCCCTTCCGTCAGAGTGAGCGGGTCGACATCCACGCCGCCGCGTTTGAGCGCTTGAAGGACGCGGGCGCCGTCTATCCGGCGTACGAGACCGATGAGGAGGTCGCCGCTCTTCGCGAGGCGGCCCACAAGGCGCGTGAGGCCCCGGTTGTTCGTGGGCGCCGCGACTGGACCGAGGCCGATCTCGCCCGCTTCAAGGATGAGGGCCGCGCGCCGGTGTGGCGCTTCAATGTCCCCGTCCCCGGATCAACCTCCTGGCAGGACCTCATCCGCGACGAGGTGACCTTCGATCACGCGCAGATCGAGGACTTCGTGGTTGCCCGCTCCGATGGGACACCCACGTACAACCTCGCCGCCGCCGTCGATGACATCGACATGGCGATCACGCATGTCATTCGCGGTGAGGATCACATCGCGAATACCCCCAAGCAGATGCTGATCATGCAGGCCCTGGGAGCCGAGGTCCCGACATACGGCCACGCCGCGATGATCCTTGGCCCCGACAAGAAGCGCCTCTCAAAGCGCCACGGTGCTGCCTCCACTGAGGACCTGGAGGAGGACGGCTTCATGCCAGAGGTCGTCCGCAACGGCCTGGCGCTCCTTGGGTGGAGCTACGACGACAAGACCAACACGTTCACCACCGACGAGTTGGTCGAGCGCTTCTCAATCGGCCGCGTCTCGAAGAGCCCCGCGGTGTTCGACATCACGAAACTGCGCGTCATGCAGGGGCGCTTCCTTCGCGTGATGACCGACGACGACTTCGCCGACGTGCTTGTCGCGTATCTGGAGCGACGCGGCTTCTTCGACGACAAACCCGGCGACGCCCGGGACCGCGTCCGCGCCACCGCGCCGATCGTGAAGCGAAAGCTCTCGACCTTGGCCGACTATGAAGAACTCGCGGGCTGGCTCTTCAAACCGCTGGAGATGGACCCAGAGGCCTGGGAGAAGCTCGTGGGTGAGAACCTGAAGCATTCGGTCCAGGTGATCGGTGGGGGCCTCGGGCGCTTGGAGACGATGCCGGACTGGGAGCTTGCGACCATCAAGGACGCCCTCCAAGACCAGCTCCACGTACTCGGTGAGAACGCCCGCGACTTCCTGGAGCCCCAGCGCATCACCATCACCGGCCAGACGGTGTCGACCGGCATCTACGAGAGCCTTCACGCCCTTGGACGCGACGAGACGATCAGTCGCTACCGCCATGTGATGGGTCTCCTCGCGGACCAGTGGCAGGCCGCACACGGGTGACCCCTCGTTCGCTCATCATCTTCTGGGCGGTGCTGTTTGCCGCCTTCGAGTTCGGCTTCTATCTCGCCCGCAGGCTTGGTGCCCCCCGCGGCCTCCTTGACGTCCTCGCGGTCGTCGTTGGCGTCGCCTTCATCGGTGGCCTGGTCGCCCTGCTGGCCCGCGACCGCGGTCTGATTGGCCGTACCGGAGCCGCCCGGCGCTTCCTCGTCGGTCACCCCGTTGTCCACCAGTCGCTTGGTGAGACGGTGCGACCGAGCGGCCTGCGCGAAACCGACAACGGGCGTGTTACCTGTGATCTCAACGGACCCAAGGTTTCCGGTCACGCCGAGGTCGTCGTCGCCCGCGAAGGAGGACGTTGGACCGCAAGCGGTGGGGTCCTCAGGATTGGTGGCGTCAACCAGGAACTCCATACATCGAGGGCCATGTAGCCCCACTGCTAGCCTTCCACCCGTTCGGGATGTGGCGCAGCTTGGTAGCGCACCTGCTTTGGGAGCAGGGGGTCGCCGGTTCGAATCCGGCCATCCCGACTAGGAAAAACCTGGAAAATAGCATTTGACGACTCGTTTAGTCCGGTGTTTAGTCCGGTGGTCTAAACGAGCGAACATGGCGTTTTGGGGGTCCAAGTACCCCTCAAGACAACGGGGACCGTGGAGGAACGGTGGAGGAATCCGCCCCGGCCGCGTCGGTCGAGGAGTTTCGCAGGGCCGCCGACAGTGGAGGAGTCGTCCCACCAACTTCACGGCGATCGATCTTCTCCTGGCGCAGCCAGTTGTAGATCGTCGCCTCGCTCACGCCGAATGTCGAGGCAAGCTGCGTCTTTGCGCGTCCCGAACCGGGCAAGCTCGATCACTTGGCGACGAATCTCAGCGGGGTATCTACGAGGCACAACGGCTCCTTTCCCGCCAGCACTCTAGAAACCCGACT
>JAYTQG010000067.1:0-2181 GCA_043746815.1 Thermoleophilia bacterium
CGAAGATCGCAAAGACTGAGATCGCCGCGATGAAGAAGAGGTTCATTGCGCCTTGAATGAGGGCAATCGTGCGAAGCACGCGATGACGCGCGAGCCAGCGCAGGCCTTCTCCGACCTCACGGGTGAGGGCCCGTGGGGTGGCCAAGTCCGGTTCTGGGTCGACGCCGGTGGAGCGGAACGACCCGGAGACGGACGCGACCAGCGCGACGGCGAGCGCGAACGACGCCGCATTCGCGGCCAAGGGCAGGAACGCCGCACCGAGGAAGAGGAGCGCGCCAAGTGGCGGCCCCGCGAGTTGGAACGTCAGAATCTCCGAACTCGAAAGTTGGGCATTGGCCCGCTCAAGTGCTTCGTCAGTGACGAGGTCCGGCAGGATCGCCTGTGAGGCCGAGTCGAAGAAGGCCTCGCCCGTGCCAAGAAGGAAGGCGGCGACGTAGATCATTGGCAGCGTCAGCCAGCCGCCAACGACCGCGACTGCGGTGATACCCATCAGGATCATGCGAAACGCGTCTGCGAGCAGCATGACCCTGCGCCGGTCCATCCGATCAACGAGCGCTCCGCCCAAGAGACCCAGAACAAGCCACGGGAGTGCCTCCGCGACCGCGACACCGGCTACGGCCGACGGCGTGTTGGTGAGCGCCTTCGCGAGGAGTGGCAAGGTCAGGACGATTACCCCGTCCCCGAGGCGAGAAATCGTCGTCGCGAGCCACACGCGGCGAAACGGGGTCCACGAGGCGGGGCGGGTCAAGTTCGAGAGCCGGTTCATACTGAGTACGCTAAATCCGCTACCTGCGATGGTCATGGTCAGGATTGACCATTTGTTCAATTCGGCGCCGGTGAACCTCGCAACGACAAGTCCGCCACCGGGTTGGCGAAGACTCCTTGTCTCGGGTGGTGCGTCGGTCCCGGCTTCGGTGAACTTGTGGCCCACCAACACCCCGTTTCCGGGACAAAAGCTGAGACCTCGTAAGCCAGGCGTTCCACACCCGGTCTCAATTCCGTCGCAGAAGTAGCGCTTTCACGTTTGAGGCGGGCTCGATGCATATAGCGACTTGCTACTGGTCGAACGGCCGTATTTCACGATCCACTCGGACGGTGCACTGCGCCCTGCCTACCTGATAGGACTCCCTCACAACGTGACTATCCTGGTATGTCACCCGACGGTCACCCTGCTCAAGCGGGAAACTCGTACCCCTCCCAAGGATGGGCAATGAAGGAGTCGAGAGGCGTGATCGATCGAAGCAATGAACGCGTCGTGACGCGGTCACGTCGGCCGACCCTGTTGATCGCGCTTGCCGTTGTCGTCCTGACTGCCCTCATCGCCTCGCAGCTCCTCGCGGCGTTGCCTGAACCCGTCGCGCACTTGTCCCGTCCAAACGTCAAGTCGTCGGTCAAGCGCTCGGTCGCAACGAAACAACACCCGCGCGCACATCGAGCGCGATGTCGGGACGGGCGGACCGCCTTTCGTCGCCCCTTTGAAGCTCGGCCGTTCTGCGACCACCGCGCCCGGCCCGGGAAACGGTCGAAGGTCACCGCACAGGTGTCTGGCGTCCCGAGTCCAACCACCACGTCGACTGCTGGCGGTGCTCCCGTGACGGTTCCACCAGCTCCCGTCGCGCCACCGCCGACTCCTCAGCCACCGGGCCCCCAACCTCCGGTCAGCTCGCCGATCGCCGCCGAGAACCGCCTACCGGGTACCGATCATTGGAAGGTCCCGTGGTCGGGTCACACGATGGCAAACGACGTGCTGGTTCAGATCGCCGCGTTCTCCTCGCAAGTGAGCTACAAGGTCGGTGAGGATCTCCAGCTCAGCGTCACCGTTGCGGGAACGCGGCGCTTCCGCACCCAGATCATCCGCCTGGGGTGGTACGGCGGCCAGGGAGGGCGGATTGTTCGCGACCTGCCCGAGCAGAAAGGTACGACGCAGCCCAAGTGCGCGGTGCCCGACAGCTTCGGGATGCTCGAGTGCCCGTGGTCGGTCGGCGTTACGGAGCGGATTGCGTCCGACTGGGTTTCAGGAGTATACGTGGCGGTGCTTACCACCGACGACCGTTTCCAGGCCGTGGTGCCGTTCGTTGTCCGTGACGATCGCCCGGCAACGTTTGTCCACGTCTCGCCCTTCAATACCTATCAGGCCTACAACAACTTCCCTGACGACGGGTCCGCGAACGGCCGCAGCTT
>JAYTQG010000068.1:0-26331 GCA_043746815.1 Thermoleophilia bacterium
CGGGCGCGACGCTCAAGGTTGGCCGCCGGCTGACGATCGTTCAGAGCGAAGCAACACGCAACGAGAAGACGAGGATTTCGTGTCGACGACGATGAAGAAGACCCCGCTCGATCACGTCCGAAACATCGGCATCATGGCCCACATTGATGCTGGTAAGACGACGACGACCGAACGGATCCTCTACTACACCGGGCGTACGCACCGGATGGGTGAGGTCCACGAGGGCGCCGCCACGATGGACTGGATGGCGCAGGAGCAAGAGCGTGGCATCACGATCACGAGTGCTGCCACGACCTGCTTCTGGCGCGACCATCGCATCAACATCATCGACACCCCTGGTCACGTCGACTTCACCGTCGAAGTTGAGCGTTCGCTGCGCGTGCTCGACGGCGCGGTGGCGCTTTTTGACTCCGTCGCCGGTGTGGAGCCGCAGAGCGAGACCGTGTGGCGTCAGGCGGACAAATACGGTGTCCCCCGCATCGCCTACGTGAACAAGATGGACCGCATTGGTGCCGACTTCGACCGGTCCGTCGCCACCATGATTGAGCGGCTCGGCGCGAACGCAATCCCCATCCAACTGCCGATTGGCGCGGAAGCTGACTTCCTGGGAATGATTGACCTCGTCGAGATGAACGAGATCAAGTTCCTGGACGACCTCGGCACAAACGTCGACGTCACCCCGGTAACCGAGGCCAACATGGCCCGCGCAACCGCTGCCCGCGACGCATTGATCGAGGCCATCGCCGACCACGACGACGAACTCGCAATGGCGTACCTCGAAGGCGCGCCGCTGACTCCCGCCCAGATTCGCAAGGGCATCCGGGCCTCAGTTCTGGCCGGAAGTGTGACGCCAGTCCTGTGTGGGTCGTCGTTCAAGAACAAGGGCGTACAGGCCCTTCTTGATGCCGTTATCGACTACCTCCCGGCTCCGACCGACGTGCAGGCAGCCGAGGGAATCAACCCAGACACCGACGAAGCTGCTGAGCGGTCTGCTGATCCGGCTGGACCCTTCGCGGCCCTCGCCTTCAAGGTGATGAGCGACCCCTACGTTGGGCGCTTGACCTACTTGCGTGTCTACTCGGGTACCGCGGCAAGCGGGGCTTCCGTCATCAACGCCACGAAGGACCGCAAAGAGCGAATCGGTCGCCTGCTGATGATGCACGCCAACACCCGCGAGGACGTTGAAAACGCATCGGCGGGAGACATTGTCGCTGCGGTCGGGCTGAAGAGCACGACAACCGGGGACACGCTCTGCGATCCCTCGAAGCCGATCGTCTTGGAGCGCATGACGTTCCCCGAACCGGTCATCGACATCGCCATCGAGCCAAAGACCAAGCAAGATCAGGAGCGTCTTTCGACTGCGCTTCAGCGCCTGTCAGATGAGGACCCGACCTTTCGGGTGCGCACTGACGAAGAGACCGGTCAGACGCTGATCGCTGGCATGGGCGAACTTCACCTCGAAATCATCGTCGACCGCCTCATGCGCGAGTTCTCCGTCGAGGCAAATGTTGGTCAGCCGCAGGTTGCGTACCGCGAAACGATCCGCAAAGCAGTCGACAAGTGCGAGGCCAAGTTCGTCCGCCAGACCGGTGGCCGCGGCCAGTACGGCCACGTCGTGATTGCGGTACAGCCGAACGAGCCCGGCAAGGGATACGAGTTCGAGAACAAGACGGTTGGTGGTTCGATCCCCAAGGAATACGTCGGGCCAGCCGAACAAGGAATCCGGGAGGCGATGGCTTCCGGCGTCGCAGCTGGTTACCCGATGGTCGACATCAAAGTGCAGATCATTGACGGCTCGTACCACGAGGTCGACTCGTCGGAGGCTGCGTTCAAAATCGCAGGCTCAATGGCGCTCAAGGAAGCCGCTCGTCGAGCTGGACCGGTCCTCCTCGAGCCCATGATGGCAGTTGAGGTCGTCGTGCCGAAGGAATTCATGGGTACCGTGGTTGGCGACTTGAACGGCCGCCGCGGCCGGATCATGGCGATGGAAGAGCTTGGCCTCTCCGGAACCGTGAAGTCGAATGTTCCGCTGAAGGAAATGTTCGGCTACGCAACCTCGGTCCGGTCGGCCACTCAAGGCCGGGCGACCTTCACCATGCAGTTCGACCACTACTCCGAGGTCCCCAAGAACATCGCAGACGAGATCGTCAAGAAGCGCACCGGCGGCTAAGCCGCCCAGGCCAGTACTGCGTTCCCGGGTGCCGCCGCCTACTTTCCTGGGCAGGCGAGCGCCTGGGTCTTGACATATCCCGCCCACCTACTCGCGTAGGTCCCGAATCCCCGGCCGGGGAAATCACTCTCCAGGTGACTCAGGAGCTGGATGTGGTAGCAGTGGTAGTTCAGATCCGCCACGTGGTGTCGCCATGGTCGGCCCCCGGTCAGTAGTCCATAGAAGCTCCAGCTACCCGTATCGTGAACGGGGAGGAAACGTTGGAGCGTAATCAGTCCCTCGTCGACGAGGGCCGCGCTCAAGTTCCTGCCTGCCGCGATCTCCGGTGGCGGGACCGTGGCAGCGGAGTACTCGCCTTCGGCCGGAACCGGGGACGGAAGCGCCGGGCGTCCGAGCACCTCGCTTACCCGCTCGAGGTCGAGCAAACTGACCATGAAGCCGTTGAGCGCCGCTCCCTTCCACGGGCTCTGTCCTGGGTATGCACGTTCCACGTACCACGGCGCGGCCCGCGCCTTTGCGCCAATCGAGACCTGGCTTTCGACGCCACCCCTGGCAACGGGGACCCGAAAGGCATTCAGTGACCTAAGTGCTGCTCGCGCGTACGCGGGATCACCGGTCTGACGGTAGGACTGCGAAAATAGAAGGGCCGCGCGCGACTGGGCCATTCCCGAGACGCCAGGGCGCATCTGGAGGCGATTGTCCGCGACATCAAAGTATTCCCAAACCCACACGGGCAGTTTGTCGATTGTCCGGTCAACGGCCATCGCGCTGATCAATCTGGCCATTACGGGGTTCGGCACATCGCGGTTTAGGCCGCGCCAACGGCCGATCGTCGCAACGGGATTCACCATAAATCCGTGAAATTCGCGATAGGTCGAGATAATTCCGTCGCTGTCTCGAAGGACGACTCGGCTTGCCGGTGAGTGGCGTGTCGAGTACCACCAGGCGTTCACGCGCAGCGCGCGTCCGACCGTCGCCCGTCGCCCGCGAGGCTGACCGCGACCGCCGTAGCGGTCCGCCAAGGTCAGTACCCACCGGAGGTCGGCCTTCTCCCGAGGATTCTTCGACGTCGATAGGCGCGCGCTCAGCAGTTCGCGTGCCTTGGCCTGACTCACCGGGAGACCGCCCGGCGGCATGACAGCGGAGGCCGAGAGCCTCGTGATCGGGATTTCCAGTGGAGCCGCGATCGTTGCTCGCGCGGCGCTACCGGCTGAAATCCCGAACGTCCCGAGCAGTGACGCGCTCATTGCCGCTCGCATCATCGGGCCTCGCACCGACGGAGGGTAGCGGACTCGCACGGGGACGGTCAAATCAACCGGTTCTTTGGGGCCTCGAACACCGGCTCCGAAACCTGTAGCGTTCCCCGGGCTGGGATGGGAGCGGGGGCTTCCGCCGCAGTGTTGTGAGGGGTTCGGGTCTGCTACGCTGCCCCGGCTTCACGGGGCGTTGCGTTTGCATGCCTGGCTCCGGCCGTTCGGTCGAGCCGCTCCGTGAACTCCCGCAAGAAACGAAGACCTGGTCGTAGCTCGCGTCCGGGCGAAACGGCCACCGCCGCAAGAGGAGCAGATCGATGGCGAAGGAGAAGTTCGATAGGTCGAAGCCCCACGTGAACGTGGGCACAATTGGTCACGTCGACCATGGAAAGACGACACTTACCGCCGCCATCACGAAAGTGCTGTCGGAGAAGTTCGGCGGCACCGAAGTCCGAAGCTTTGACTCGATTGACAACGCTCCCGAGGAGCGCGAGCGCGGCATCACAATCGCCACGTCACATGTCGAGTACCAGACGGAGAAGCGCCACTACGCGCACGTCGACTGCCCAGGCCACGCCGACTACATCAAGAACATGATCACCGGCGCCGCGCAGATGGATGGAGCCATCCTTGTCGTCTCCGCTGCTGACGGTCCGATGCCGCAGACGCGCGAGCACATTCTGCTCGCACGCCAGGTCGGTGTGCCCTACATCGTGGTCGCGCTCAACAAGGCCGACATGGTCGACGATCCCGAACTTCTCGAGCTCGTCGAGCTCGAGGTACGTGAGCTTCTGTCGATGTACGACTTCCCGGGCGACGACGTTCCCGTCCTCCAGGTCTCGGCCCTGAACGCGCTGAATGGCGACGCGGACGCCGAGGCCGGGATCATGAAGCTGATGGATGCTGTGGACGACTACGTTCCGCAGCCCGAGCGCGACATCGACAAGCCCTTCCTGATGCCCGTTGAAGATGTCTTCACGATCACCGGTCGTGGGACCGTCGCAACGGGTCGTATCGAGCGGGGGATCGTCAAGGTTGGCGAAACGATCGAGATCGTTGGAATCCGCCCGACCGAGTCAACGGTCTGCACCGGCGTCGAGATGTTCCGCAAGCTTCTCGACGAGGGTCGCGCAGGCGACAACGTCGGCTGCCTGCTTCGCGGAATGAAGCGCGAGGACATCCAGCGCGGCCAGGTGCTTGCAGCGCCGAAGTCCATCAACCCGCACACGAAGTTCAAGGCGAACGTATACGTCCTTTCCAAGGAGGAAGGTGGACGTCATACGCCCTTCATTTCGGGCTACCGCCCACAGTTCTACTTCCGCACGACCGACGTTACGGGGAACATCAACCTCCTCGAGGGTGTCGAGATGGTCATGCCCGGCGACAACGCCGAGATGGAGGTCGAGCTGATTCAGCCGATCGCCATGGAGGAAAACCTCCGTTTCGCAATCCGCGAAGGTGGCCGCACCGTCGGCTCCGGAGTGGTGGCTCAGATCCACGAGTAGGTTTGCTGGACTTCTGGCCCCGTCGCCCATAAGGGTGGCGGGGCCTTCTCTTTCGGTAGGAGTGTTAGGAACGCAGTGGCTGACCAGAACAAGATCAGAATCCGCCTTAAGGCATACGATCACGAGCTGATCGACAAGAGCGCTGCGTCCATTGTGGACACGGCCCAGCGTTCTGGCGCGACGATTTCCGGACCGGTCCCGCTACCGACCGAGAAGAACGTCTACTGCGCCATCCGCGGTCCGTTCAAAGACAAAGACGCTCGCGAGCACTTCGAGATCCGCACCCACAAGCGGCTCATCGATATTCATTCCTGGACCCCTCGTACGGCCGAGGCGCTCGAGCGTCTTGACCTGCCCGCTGGCGTTCACATTGAAATCAAGATCGCCTGAGGGTCGCGAAATGGCAGCGATCATCGGACGGAAACTGGGCATGACACAGATCTTTGCCGAAGACGGCCAGCGGATTCCGCTGACGGTCATCGAGGCGGGGCCCTGCTACGTCGTACAGATCAAGACCGAGGAGACGGACGGCTATCGGGCCGTTCAGCTCGGCTATGGCGTCAGCAAGCCGAAGAGCATCAATTCCCCCGAGCGCGGGCACCTGCGCGCGGCGGGCGCTCCTCCCCTGCGCCACCTCGTCGAGTTCAGCCCGGACGAGTTCGAGTCCGAGCTGTCGGTTGGTGACCTCGTCACGGTCGAACAGTTCCTCCCGGGCGCGATGGTGAAGGTCATCGGGACGTCGAAGGGTAAGGGCTACGCGGGTACCATCAAGCGGCATAACTTCAGCCGTGGACCGGTTACGCACGGATCACATAACGTCCGTGGACCCGGTTCAATCGGCGCCGCCGCCTACCCGTCGCGCGTATTCAAGGGGATCAGGATGAGCGGCCACATGGGCGCGCGCCGGATTACCCAGCGCGGTCTGCACATCGTTGACGCCGATCCGACGCGGAACGTCCTTCTGGTGCGGGGTGCAGTTCCCGGCTCTGTAAACGGCATCGTGATTGTGAGGCCCGACTGATGTCCGTTCACCTCGTCAATGGTGAGGGCGCGAGCGTTGGGGATTGGATCCCATCCGGGCCAATCGCCGATCAGCAGATTAAGCCGCACCTCATCCACGAAACTGTCATCGCCGAGCTTGCCTGGCGTCGCGCGGGTACCCACGCGACTCGCAACCGCGCGTTGATTCACGGCGGCGGGAGAAAGCCCTGGCGCCAGAAGGGCACTGGTCGTGCCCGTCAGGGTTCGAACCGCTCGCCGCAGTGGACCGGTGGCGCGATCGTGTTTGGGCCGCAGCCCCGTGATTACGGCGGCAAAGTCAACAAGAAGGTCCGCGCACAGGCCTTCCGGTCGGCGTTGAAGGCACACGCCGAGCGCGGAAGCGTCGGGATTCTCGACCCCACCGGGTGGGAAACGCCCTCAACGAAGCGCGCTGCCGCCATGTTGGCCGCACTTCCAGAGCTGCTTTCTCCCCGTCCCCTGCTGATCGTGCTCTCTGATATTCACTCGGTGGACTCGCTCGCCTTCCGGAATCTTGAGGGCGTCTACGTACTCGCCGCAAGTGAGGTTGAGACGGTCGACATCATGGCCGGTCGCTGCATGCTCGTCGAGCGCGGCGTCTGGGAGCGGTGGTGTGGTGGCGACAGTGCATTCGCTGAGTCCGGAGCGAAGGTGAAGCCTCGGGCCAAAAAGTCAGCAGCTACCGACGCCACTGAGGAGACGCCCGCATGAGCGCACGCGATGATGTTCGGCGTGTCGTGGTCGCTCCGGTGATTTCGGAGAAGTCGTTCGATGTTGCCGGACGCCATAACCAGTACACCTTCCGCGTTCAGCAAGACGCCCACAAGATTGAAATCCGGACGGCCGTTGAGGAACTCTTCAACGTGACGGTTACCGACGTTCGGACCGTCAGCGTTCCAGCGAAACCAAAACGCCGAGGCAACTTTCGCGGGCACCGGCCCGGATGGAAGAAGGCCATCGTCGAATTGAAGGCCGGAGACACGATCGAGATCTTTGAAGGCGCCGGAGGCGCTGTCTAATGGGAATCAAGAAATACAGGCCAACGTCGCCTGGACGACGCTTCATGACGACCTCGGATTTCGAGGAGGTCACGAAGTCGCGTCCCGAGAAGTCCCTGACGGCCCCGATCTCGAAGACGGGTGGGCGCAACAACAACGGCCGTATCACCAGCCGCCACATTGGCGGAGGCCACAAACGCCGCTACCGGATCATCGACTTTAAGCGCCAGAAGGATGGCATTCCCGCAAAGGTCAACGCGATCGAGTACGACCCGAACCGGTCGGCACGTATCGCGCTGCTCTTCTACGCGGACGGCGAGAAGCGCTACATCCTCGCTCCCCTGCGTCTGCAGGTGGGCGACACCGTGATGAGCGGCCCTGGGGCCGACATCAAGCCCGGTAACGCCCTTCCGTTGCGTGAGATTCCCACGGGAACCATTGTTCACAACATCGAACTCCAGATCGGGCGGGGCGGCCAAATGTGCCGATCCGCGGGAGTAGGCGCACAGTTGATGGCGAAGGAAGGGGACTACGCAACGGTCCGCCTTCCCTCGACCGAGATGCGCATGGTCCATCTGGATTGTCGTGCGACGGTCGGCCAGGTCGGTAACCCCACGCATGAGAACCAGACGATTGGTAAGGCTGGGCGCTCGCGTTGGAAGGGCATTCGCCCGCGCGTGCGTGGTTCGGCGATGAACCCCGTCGACCACCCGCATGGTGGTGGTGAGGGCAAGTCGAACTCTGGCCGTCACCCAGTTACCCCGTGGGGCAAGCCGACCAATGGTCACCGCACCCGCAACACCAACAAGGCGAGCCAGCGCCTGATCGTTCGCGGTCGCAAGCGCGGCAAGCACACCGAGGGTCGCTGATGAGTCGTTCGCTCAAGAAGGGTCCGTTCGTCGACGAAAAGCTGATGAAGCGGATCGCTGACATGAATGTGGCAAATGAGAAGCGCATGCTTCGGACGTGGTCGCGTTCGTCGACGATCTTTCCGGAGATGGTCGGCCACACGATCGCGGTGCACGACGGCCGCAAGCACGTTCCCGTATTCGTGAGCGAAAGCATGGTCGGACACAAGCTGGGTGAGTTTGCGCCGACGCGAACCTTCCGCGGCCATGAAAAGGACGACCGGACGAGTAAACGTCGATGAGCGACAGCGCAACTGACATCAAGGTCGCAAGCGCGACCGCCAAATACGTCCGGGTCTCGGCCCGGAAGGCGCGTCTCGTCGCGGACCTGGTTCGCGGCAAGGACATCTACGCGGCGCGGGCGATCCTCGCCTTCTCGACGCGTGCCGCCGCTGAGCCAATCCGGAAGGTCTTGGACTCGGCCGCTGCAAACGCCGATCACAATCACGCCCTCGATGCTGACCGCCTCGTGCTCAGCCGGGTGACGATTGATGAGGGGCCGACGATGAAGCGTTTCCGTCCTCGCGCGATGGGTCGGGCAACCCCGATCTTGAAGCGAACCTGTCACATCACGATCGGGCTGACTGAAGCGTCCAGCGTCCGCAATGGGAGAGGCCGCTAAATGGGTCAGAAGGTCAATCCGCACGGATTCCGTCTTGGGATCATCAATCCGTGGAAGAGCAATTGGTACACGGACCGTGACTTCGCCGCCTACCTGGACGAGGATCGCGCCGTTCGCCAGCACATCGTGAAGCGGCTCAGCCACGCCGGTCTTTCCGACATCCGTTTGCGCAAGGATTCGAAGGAACTGGTTGTCGACATCTCGACCGCTCGTCCCGGCATCGTGATCGGCAAGAACGGCTCGGAGGTGGACAACCTTCGGCGTGAGCTCAACGCGATGACGCAGAAGGACATCCGCGTCAACATCAACGAGATCAAGCGGCCTGAGCTTGATGCAACCTTGGTGGCACAGTCGATCGCCGAGCAGCTCGAGAATCGCGTCAGTTTCCGTCGGGCGATGAAACGCTCGCTGACTTCAGCGATGCGCTCTGGCGCACAGGGTTGCCGCATTCAGTGCGCTGGCCGCCTGGGCGGGGCCGAGATGTCACGTCGCGAGTTCTACTTGGAAGGCCGCGTGCCGCTCCACACCCTCCGTGCTGACATCGACTACGGGTTCGCCGAGGCGAAGACCACGTACGGTCGCATCGGAGTGAAGGTCTGGATCAACAAGGGCGAGGTCCTGCCGGAGGGCGTGACCGATGCGCGCGGCCGGATCACCGATATGGAGCCGCCGCCGCGCCGTCCGCGCCGCGACAGTAACCGTCCGGGCCGGGGCGACCGCAACGATCGCGCAGGGGCGAACTAATGTTGATGCCAAAGCGGACAAAGTTCCGCAAGCACCACCGTGGTCGTCGGGAAGGCCTTTCGAAGGGCCACACCGAGGTCCAGTGGGGCGAGTACGGCCTGAAAGCGTTGGAGCCCGCCTGGATCACAAATCGCCAGATTGAGTCGGCGCGTATCGCCATCAACCGGAGCATCCGGCGTGGCGGCAAGGTCTGGATCAACATCTTTCCGCAGCTGCCGTACACGAAGAAGCCACTGGAGACCCGCATGGGCTCAGGCAAGGGGAACCCGGAGGGCTGGGTCGCCGTCGTGAAGCCGGGCCGTGTGATGTTCGAGTTGGCTGGCGTGACCGAACCGCTTGCCCGTGAGGCAATGCGGCTGGCGGCCATGAAGCTGCCAATTCGGTGCAAATTTGTGAAGCGCGACGAGGGGTAGGGGCGTGACCGCGAAGGAACTCCGAGAGCTCAAGGAAGACGAGCTCGTTAACCATCTCAACGACGTGCGCGAGGCCTACTACAACCTGCGCTTCCAGCTCCCCACCGGGGCGCTCGAGAAGACCAGCGAGATTGGCATTCGGCGTCGCGAAATCGCACGCATTTTGACCGTCATCCACGAGCGAGAGCTGGCCAATGTCTGAGGTCGCTGCACCGCCCGCTGGGCGTCGAAAGAGTCGCGTTGGCGTCGTCACGAGCGATGCCCGTGAGAAGACCATCACGGTTCGCATCGACACCGCCAGCCAGCACCCCGTCTATGGGAAGACCGTACGCCGGTCCTCCAAGCTTCACGCGCACGACCAGTCCAATGACGCGCACGTCGGCGACCTTGTTCGTGTTGTCGAGTGTCGTCCCATCTCGGCCCAGAAGCGCTGGCGCCTGGACGAGATTATCGAGCGTGCCCGATGATTCAGAATGAATCCAGACTCCGTGTTGCCGATAACACCGGCGCCCGGGAAATTCTTTGCATCCGTGTCCTTGGTGGTTCTCGCCGTCGGTACGCCCACGTCGGTGACGTCATTGTGGGGACCGTGAAGCAGGCGACTCCACAGGGATCAGTCAAGAAGGGCGACGTCGTAAAGGCGGTCGTGGTGCGGACCAAGAAGTCGTTCGCCCGCGCCGACGGCACGCTGATCGCGTTTGACGAAAATGCGGCCGTCATCATCGACAACGCAAAGAATCCGCGTGGCACACGCATCTTCGGTCCAGTGGCTCGTGAGTTGCGGGAGCGCGACTTCATGAAGATCATCAGCCTTGCCCCGGAGGTGCTGTAATGCCCGCGCGCATCCGCAAGGGTGACGATGTCATCGTCATCTCAGGGAAAGACCGCGGCAAAACCGGTACGGTCCTCACGGTCTTTCCGGAAGGCGAGCGTGTCCTCGTCGAGGGCATCAACATCATGAAGCGGCACACCAAGCCGCGCCCGCCGAATGAGCCGGGCGGAGTGGTGGAGCGGCCAGCGCCGATCCACCAGTCGAACGTGGCATTGATCGACCCGAAGAGCAAGACAGCGACGCGGGTTCGGATCGAGGAAGTCGATGGCAAGCGCGTACGCGTAGCCGTCAAGAGCGGAGTGAGAATCGGAAGCTGAGATGGACGAAACCTTGACGACATCCACGGCAGCTACGGCTGCGCCCCCAGCCCGCCTTCGGGAGCGCTACAACGGCGAAATCAAACCCCTGCTTCAAGAGGAGTTTGGCTACGCGTCGCCGATGCAGCTGCCGAGTATCACGAAGATCACGCTCAACATGGGCGTCGGCGAGGCGAAGACGGACGCCAAAGCGCTCGACAAAGCCGTTGAGCAGCTCGCGCAGATTGCGGGGCAACGCCCTTCGATCACCAAGGCCACGAAGTCCATCGCCCAGTTCAAACTCCGCGAGGGCATGCCGATCGGCTGCCGGGTGACGCTCCGCGGCGCCCGGATGTGGGAGTTTTACGATCGGCTGACGTCGATCGCGCTTCCCCGGATTCGTGACTTTCGCGGTGTCAATCCCGACGGATTTGACGGCCGTGGCAACTACAACTTGGGGCTGCGAGAGCAGACAATTTTTCCTGAGATCGACTACGACAGCATCGATCAGGTCCGCGGGCTGAACGTCAGCATTACAACCTCTGCAGAGACCGACGACGAGGGGCGCGCGCTTTTGCGCCACCTGGGTATGCCCTTCCGCACAGAGGGGTACACGTCGGAAGAGCGGGCCGCGCGGCGGCGTCAAAAGATGCGTAAAACTGGCCGTCGCGGACGCCGGTAAGGAGAATCTAGGTTGGCTAAAACATCCCTTCGGGTCAAGGCTGCGCGTCCTGCGAAGCACGCGACTCAGAACTACCATCGCTGCCACCGGTGTGGGCGTCCGCGCGGATACTTCCGCCGGTTCGGCCTCTGCCGGATTTGTCTGCGTATTGAGGCCCATGCGGGCAACATCCCCGGAATGACGAAGTCGAGCTGGTAGCCAGATGCTGACCGATCCCATCGCCGACATGTTGACCCGTATCCGGAACGCCAACATGGCGCTCCATGATGCGGCTCCGATGCCGACCAGCAAGCTCAAGGTGAGCGTCGCCAACCTCCTCCAGCGGGAGGGTTACATCACAGGCTATGAGGTGACGGGCGAGATCCCGCATCAACAGCTCGTGGTGCGACTGAAGTACGACGCCCAGCGCCGTCGCGTGATTACCGGCATCAAGCGGATCTCGAAGCCCGGTCGCCGGGTCTATGCGGACCACGATACGATTCCGAAGGTCCTCGGCGGAATGGGCATCGCGGTTCTGTCAACTTCCCAGGGCCTCTTGACCGGCCAGGACGCTCGCCGACGCGGTATCGGTGGCGAAGTTCTGTGCACGGTTTGGTAGTCCCGACAATCGCTTCGAAGAGGGCAAGACAATGAGCCGTATCGGCCGCGCGCCGATTCCCGTTCCAGCGGGAGTCAACGTTGAAATCAAGGGTCAGCACGTGACCGTCACCGGCCCTAAGGGCACGCTCGAGCATCGGGTTGTCGAACCGATCGCTGTTGAGCAGGGCGAGGGCGAGCTTCTCGTGACCCGTCCAACGGACCGGTCGGATCATCGTGCCCTCCATGGCCTCTCACGGACCCTGGTCGCGAACATGGTTCAGGGCGTCACGGATGGGTTCGAGAAGAAGCTTGAGCTCGTCGGCGTCGGATACCGCGCCCAGCTTAAAGGCGCGAACATCGAGCTTGCCGTCGGTTTCTCACACCCGGTGAACATCGAGCCCCGCGGCGGGGTGACGTTCGAGGTGCCTGCAGTGACCCAAATTATCGTACGTGGTATCGACAAACAGCTTGTCGGTCAGATCGCAGCCGAGATTCGCAAGGTTCGTCCCCCGGAGCCGTACAAGGGCAAAGGTATTCGCTATGAAGGCGAAACCGTTCGCCGCAAGGTCGGAAAGCGCGCATAGGAACTGAAGATGGCAAAACTCACAACACATGAAGCGCGCAAGCGCCGTCAGCGTCGGATCAGAGGCAAGGTCAGTGGTACGGCCGAGCGTCCCCGTCTTGCGGTGTTTCGTTCGAACCTGCGCATCTACGCCCAGTTGATCGATGACGAAGCTGGCCACACCTTGGCCTCCGCGGGTTCACATGAGGCCGAGGTCCGCACGTTGCCTCGAGCGGAGTCATCCGCGGCCGTCGGCGCGCTCCTCGGCACGCGGGCAACCGCCGCGGGCATTACCCGCGTGGTCTTCGACCGCGGCGGATATCTCTACCACGGTCGGGTTCAGGCGCTTGCCGAAGCCGCCCGTGCATCCGGGCTCGAGTTCTAAGGGGATTTGGTGGCACCACCGCGCGGTACAACGAAGATAAATCCGGAGGGCCTGGACCTCCACGAGCGCGTGGTGCAGGTCAACCGCGTCTCGAAGGTCGTCAAGGGTGGCCGGCGGTTCTCCTTCTCTGCCCTCGTTGTCGTCGGGAACGAACGCGACACGGTCGGGGTTGGCTTTGGGAAGGCCAACGAGGTTCCCATCGCGATTCAGAAGGCGATCGACGACGCCAAAAAGAACCTTGTCCGGGTCCCGAAGCACAATCAGACAATCACCCACCAGGTGACCGGCGTCTCGGGCGCTGGGCGGGTGCTCCTGAAGCCTGCATCCCCCGGTACTGGCGTCATCGCTGGTGGTGGGGTTCGCGCAGTCCTCGAGCTTGCTGGCATCAGCGACATCCTCAGTAAGTCGCTCGGCTCGACGAACCCGATCAACCTGGTTCAGGCGACTTTGGAAGGCCTGCGCTCGCTACGGCGCCCGGAGGACATCGCCGCGCTTCGCGGGCTGACCGTTCGACGTGTTCTCGGAATGCCGAAGCCTGAAAAGGCCGCCCCCGTCGCGGCCGCGGAGGTCGCATCCTGATGTCGATCAAGATCACCCAGATTCGTTCCGAGATCGGCACAACTCCGAAGCACCGCGGCACGCTGCGGGCGCTCGGGCTCGGCAAGATTGGACGGAGCACCGTCCGCGAGGAGACCCCGGTCATCAAGGGGATGCTTCGCAAGGTCAGCTATTTGGTTCGGGTCGAGGAGGCCTAAGGTGAGCGAACACGAGATTACCCCGGTCGATCCTGAAACGATCCGCCTCGAATCGCTTCGCCCGAACCCCGGGGCGACACGTCCCCGCAAGCGGATCGGTCGCGGTATCGGTTCCGGTCACGGCAAGACCTCAGGGCGTGGCCAAAAGGGCCATGGCTCGCGCAGCGGCGGTGGGCCCCGGGTTGGCTTCCAGGGCGGCCAGATGCCGATCTACATGCAGCAGGCGAAGCTGCGCGGCTCAAACCGCAAGATGTCCATGCCAATGGGCCCCTTCCGGACACACACGGTGCCGGTCAACATCGGCGATCTCGACATCTTCGAGGCAGGCTCCGTCGTTGACGTCGCGGCGCTTGAGGCTGCCGGGCTCGTCAAAAACAACCGCAACCGCGCCTGGCCCGTCAAGATTCTTGGCGAGGGTGAGCTGGATCGGAAGCTGACGATCCGGGCAGATGCATTCTCGGCTGGCGCTCGCGCGAAGATTGAAGCCGCGGGCGGGACGGCTGAGCTGATCTCCGAGGCAGCAGCAGAGCAGGCGTAGCGCCACGATGCTGACCGCGATGCTGAATGCGTTCCGCGCGCCGGACCTTCGCAAGAAGCTCCTGTTCGCAGCGGCAATGCTGCTGATCTACCGGATCGGGACCTTCGTTCCCGCCCCGGGAATTGGAAAAGACGGTCTGGCAGATGCGCTACAGAATCAGCAGGGAAGCATCTTGAGCTTCCTGAATCTGTTTTCCGGCGGCGCGTTGACCCGGTTCTCGATCTTTGCCCTTGGGATCACCCCTTACATCACCGCGAGCATCATCATCCAGCTGATGACCGTCGTGATCCCGAAGCTTGAGGCGCTCCAAAAAGAGGGTGAGAGTGGCTACGCCAAAATCACCCAGTACACCCGCTACTTCACGGTCGTTTTGGCGCTCGTGCAGTCCATCGCGTACGTCTTGTACTTCCGGTCAGCGGGTGCGATTACTTTTACCTGGGGTCGTTTCTACATCATCGTCTTGTCGCTGACTGCAGGGACAACGCTGGTGATGTGGATCGGGGAGCTGATTACCCAGCGCGGGATTGGCAACGGTATGTCGTTGCTGATTTTCGCGAGCATCGTCTCGGGAATCCCCGGTGGGCTTAGGGCCTGGTGGACGATCGCACCAATTTCGCGCATCATTGTCGCGGTTGTCGCGATCGGTGTGACGGTGGGTGTGGTCTTCGTGAACGAAGGCGTCCGCCGAATCCCGATCCAGTACGCCCGGAGGGTCGTTGGCCGTCGGATGACCTCAGGCGGGACGACCTACATGCCCATTCGTGTGAATATGGCTGGGGTTATCCCGGTGATCTTCGCATCGTCGGTCGTGATCCTTCCGCCGACGATCGCCGCACTTGCCGGGCGCAACAACTGGTTGTCGAGGATTTCGGAGAACCTCGGGCCGAACTCGTGGTACTTCGTCATCTTCCAAACACTCCTGATCATCCTCTTTACGTACTTCTACACCGCGGTTCAGTTCAACCCCGTGGATCAAGCGGACAATTTGAAGAAGTACGGGGGGTTCGTTCCGGGGGTTCGCCCCGGTCGCCCCACTGCAATCTTTCTGGATCGCGTTGTGACACGGCTTACGCTGCCCGGTGCGATTTACCTCGGCGTCATCGCAGCCCTGCCGACACTCGTGTTCAAATACCTTCCCGATGTGACCTTCAACTTCGGCGGCACGTCCCTCTTGATCGTGGTCGGCGTCGCCCTTGACACGATGCGACAGACGGAGGCACAGCTCACCCAGCGGAGCTACGAAGGGTTCCTCCGATAGCTCGCGCCATCATTTTTGGCCCGCCAGGAGCCGGCAAGGGCACTCAGGCAGAGCGGCTACGCGGTGATCACAACCTCGCCCATCTCGCCACCGGAGATATTCTTCGCAAGGCGGTAGCGGATGGCACCGAACTTGGCCGAGAGGCAAAGGGCTATATGGACTCTGGGAAGCTCGTTCCCGACGAGGTCGTGATTGGCATGATCCGCGAGCGCCTAGCTGCAGGCGCGGCATCCAGCTACCTCCTGGACGGCTTTCCGCGGACGCTCGCCCAGGCGGAGGCGCTTGACGCCACGCTCGCTGATCTTGGCGCACCTGTCGAGGTCGTTCTCTCCCTTGACGTGTCGCGCGATGAGTTGATTCGCCGCCTCGCCGGTCGCTGGTTGTGCCGCCGTTGCGGGAACGCCTTCCACGAGGTCTCAAACCCTTACATGCCGGGTACTCCCTGCGAAGCTGGCGGCGGCGACTGTGACCTCTACCAGCGCCCAGACGACACGGCGGACACGGTGACCAAGCGTCTCGACGTCTACGACGCGGAGACCGCCCCGGTGCTCGCTCACTATGGTGCTCAGGGGATTGTCGCCGCGATTGACGGTGAGCAGTCGCTCGAAGGTGTCTATGGCCAGATCGTCGCGGCGCTCCCGTAACTCGGGGACTGCCGTCCGGCGCTCGGCGCCCGGCGGCGTCTTACTGAAGACTCCTGGTGAGATCGACGCAATGGCCGCCGCGGGATCGCTGCTGGCGCGTTGCCATGTCGCTGTCGAAGAGGCTGTCGTCGCCGGAGTTACCACTGCGCGTCTCGACGAGCTTGCTGAGGCCTTCATTCGCGACAACGGTGCGATACCGGCGTTCAAGGGGTACAGCGGCTTTCCAGGGTCGATCTGCCCGTCGGTCAACGAGGAGGTTGTTCACGCCATTCCCGGTGGGCGCGCGCTCCGCGACGGCGACATTCTCTCGCTCGATATGGGCGTCATCCTGGATGGTTGGGTGGCCGACCAAGCGCGCACGCTGGCAATCGGAGCGATCTCCGACGAGGCGCGACGGCTCATGGACGCGACGGAGGCGAGCTTGGCTGGCGGCATCGCCGCGATTCGCCCCGGTGGGCGGGTCGGTGACATCTCGGCCGCCGTTCAGGGGTGCGTCGAAGCGGCCGGGTTCCATGTCGTCGAAGCCCTTGTGGGACACGGTGTGGGGCGCTCGATGCACGAGCCCCCGCAGGTCCCGAACTTTGGACGGCCCGGCACGGGCGCAACGCTGACGGTTGGAACGGTCATCGCGATCGAGCCGATGGTGAACGTCGGGACCCCCGACATCCGAATGGCCGACGACGGTTGGACGATCTCAAGTGCCGACGGCGGCCTCTCCGCCCACTTTGAGCACACCGTCGCCGTGACGGCCGCAGGGCCCAGGATCCTGACGCTCGTATGAATGACCGACCTGCTAGCATCCCGGACCGTTTGCGAGGTTCGCTGCCGGGTTGTTTTCCGATCCCAGCGCGGGCGCCGTTTTCGCGCCGACCACGAATGATGAAGGAGGGGGAGACCCCGTGAAGGTTCGTCCGTCCGTAAAGCCAATGTGCGAGAAATGCCGCGTGATCAAGCGCCACGGCAAGGTTCTGGTCATTTGCCCCAATGTCCGACACAAGCAGACACAGGGCTGATGGCGCGCATCGCTGGCGTCAACGTTCCGCGCGAGAAGCGCGTTGAGATTGGCCTCACCTACATCTTCGGCATTGGTCGGTCGACCGCACTCAAGATTCTTGAGCGCGTTGGCGTGGATCGGAACACTTACATCCGTGATCTCACAGAGACCGAAGTCGGTGCGCTCCGCGACATCATCGAGAAAGAGCTGATGGTCGAGGGTGACCTCCGCCGTGAGCACGCGCAGA
Source organism: Thermoleophilia bacterium (assembly GCA_043746815.1). Taxonomy (GTDB): domain Bacteria; phylum Actinomycetota; class Thermoleophilia; order Miltoncostaeales; family Miltoncostaeaceae; genus JAYTQG01. The sequence goes on from JAYTQG010000068.1 coordinate 17,406, forward strand.
ACATCAAGCGTCTCACCGAGATTCAGTGCTACCGCGGGCTCCGCCACCGTCGCCACCTTCCGGTGGATGGTCAGCGGACGAAGACCAACGCGCGCACTCGCAAGGGTCCCAAGAAGACCGTCGGCAAGCAGCGGAAGAAGAAGTAAGGAGCCCATGGCACGTCAGAAGGGCACACGCGGCCGGGTACGTCGGCGAACGCGCAAGAACATCGCTGTGGGTCACGCCCACATCAAGACCTCGTTCAACAACACGATCGTCACCCTCACCGACCGTCTGGGTAACGTCATCGCGTGGGAGACCGCCGGTTCGGCGGGCTTCAAGGGTTCGCGGAAAAGTACTCCCTTCGCCGCCCAGGTGACCGCCGATGCGGCCGCCAAGAAGGGGATGGAGCACGGCCTCCAAAAGGTCGACGTGTACGTGAAGGGCCCCGGGTCCGGCCGCGAGACCGCGATTCGTTCTCTTCAAGCCGCAGGCCTCGAAGTCACCTCCGTGACCGATGTTTCTCCGGTTCCACACAATGGTTGCCGCCCTCGCAAGCGGCGCCGCGTCTAACGAGGGACGAGTTCGATGGCAAGAGATCGCGGACCACAGTGCCGGCTTTGCCGCCGGGAGGGCGAGAAGCTCTTCCTCAAAGGTGAGCGCTGCCTGACCGACAAATGCGGAATCGAGCGCCGCAGCTACCCACCCGGGCAGAACGGTCGTGGGCGGATTCGTCAGACCGAGTACCTGACCCAGCTGCGTGAGAAGCAGAAGGCGCGCCGGTTCTACGGAGTGCTTGAGAGTCAGTTCCGTCGTTACTACGAGAAGGCGAGCCGCCAGCCGGGCATCACGGGCGAGAACCTTCTCCGCTTGCTCGAATGCCGACTCGACAACGTCGTCACGCGCCTCGGTTTTGCGGCGTCCCGTCGTCAGGCGCGCCAGCTCGTCGGGCACGGTCACTTCATGGTCAACGGCAGGCGCGTAACGATCGCTAGCTACCAGGTCCGCCCAAACGACATCATCAGCGTGAAGAGTCAGTCCAAGGCGGAGCCGACCGTTCGAACGGCGACGGACATGGTCGCCTCGGTGGCACCCTGGCTGCAGGCTGACTACGACGCCTTGAATGGCAAGATCCTCAAGCTTCCCGAGCGTTCCGAGATCGACACACCGGTCCGGGAGCAGCTCATCGTCGAGTTGTACTCGAAGTAACCCGCCCACCCACGCGATGGTGCTGTGCCCGTAACGCGCGGGCAGGCGCCGATGCCGGGTATGTGGGGTCCGCGTTTACGATGGCGGCCAGAGGCCGCCCAGAAAGGACCCGAGCCAATGCTCGATATCCGCACTCCTGAAATGACGTACGAGGCGATTGCGCCGAACCACGGCACATTCGTTGTTGAGCCGCTCGACCGTGGCTTTGGTCACACGTTCGGAAACTCGCTGCGTCGGGTTCTGCTCTCGTCGATTGAGGGGATCGCCGTCACCGCTGTGCGGTTCGATGGCGTTCACCACGAGTTCTCGAGCATTCCCGGTGTGAAAGAGGATGTCACGGACATCATTCTCAACCTCCGGGAAGTTGTCTTCCGCCTTGAGGGAGAGGCCGACGAGATCGAAGTTGAACTCCTCGTCAACGGTCCGAAAATCGTAACCGCCGGTGACATCGTCTGCTCTGCAGACCTGGAAATCGTCAACCCCGACCTTCCGATTGCTGAGCTGATGGAAGATGGTCGCCTCGACATCATCCTGACGGTGGCTCGGGGCCGCGGTTACCGCCTGGGCGAGGAACGTGACGACAGTAGCTCGACGATCGGCGTCATTCCGGTCGACTCGAACTTCTCCCCGATTCGACGGGTCCGGTACGAGATCGGATCCGCACGCGTCGGTCAGCGCACCGACTTCGACAAGCTGACCCTTGAGGTCGAGACGAACGGGGCGATTACGCCCGAGCAGGCCGTTTCGGACGCCGCGAAGGTGCTCTCCGAGCGCCTCGCCCTCTTCCTGGATCCGGCCGATGCGCGTGCACTCGGCGAGGCAGTCGCGGTCGTCGAGGAGCAGCCCGGCGGCCAGATGCACGACATTTTGATCGAGGAGCTCGAGCTTGGGGTACGCTCCTACAACTGTCTGAAGCGCGTGGGCGTTGAGACCATCGGGGACCTCATCTCCAAGACCGACGCAGAGCTCTCGGCGATTCCCAACTTTGGGCGCAAGAGCATCGAAGAGGTCAAGGAAAACCTTGCCCGCCATGGGCTTGCGCTTCGCGGCTAGCCGCACCCACCGAACACCACCGCAGTAAGGAGTCGTCGTGCGTCATCGCCGTAAGGGACCAAAGCTCAACCGAACGAGTGCCCACCGCACTGCGATGGGTGCCAACCTGGCGACTGCGCTGCTGACGCACGGCCGCATTCAGACGACGGCGGCGAAGGCTCGCCTTGCCCGGGGTATCGCTGAGAAGGCCATCACGCTGGGTAAGCAGAACACGCTTCACGCCCGCCGCCAGGCGATTTCGCTCCTTCGCAACAAGCCCATCAGCTATCGCCTCTTTGACGAGATTGCGCCGGTCTTCAAGGACGTTCAGGGTGGCTACACCCGGGTCCTCAAGCTGGGCGCGCGTCAGGGTGACGCTGCTGAAATGGTGCTGCTTGAGCTTTCGCGCGAGGTTCCGCCCGCCGCCGAGTAGGTGGCGGTGCGGGTCCTCCGCATCGACCTGGAGTACGACGGGACTGCGTTCTTCGGTTGGACGACGCAGCCCGGCCTGCGCACGCTTCAGCAGGAACTCACTGTCGGCCTTGAGACCGTCCTGCGAGGGCCGGTAACGCTGGCCGTCGCCGGGAGGACGGACCGGGGCGTCCATGCGTCGGGGCAAGTGGTGTCCGCAGAGATCACTTCTGACATCGTCGCTGGTCGGATTGAACGGGGGCTCAACGCCCTCCTACCGGAGGACATGAAGGCTCGGGCTGTGGTTGACGCCAGCCCGACGTTCAATGCACGGCACGACGCGCGGTCGCGCCGCTACGCGTACCGCATCCTCATCGGGGCGCCATCACCACTGCGACGCACGCAGACCTACTACTACGCCTATCCGCTGGATTTCGACGCAATGCGTGCCGCGGCTGCGCTCGTTGTCGGAGAACATGACTTCCGGGCGTTCACACCAACCGACACCGAACACGTCCGGTTCGAACGAACCGTCAGCGAGTGCCGGTGGGATGAAGTGGGCGACGAACTCGTGCTGACGATCGAAGCGGACGCGTTCCTGCGTCACATGGTTCGTTCGCTTGCGGGCAGCATGCTGATGGTTGGCCGAGGGAGTCGCGACGTTGACTGGTTCGCTGATCTCCTGACCGGCCAGCCGCGCTCGGCCGGCGGAAGGAACCTCCCCCCGCGCGGCCTCACGTTGGTGAGCGTTCGTTACTGAACAGCTGGCAAGATCCGCTCGCCAAGGCCGTCGGGCATGATCATCGCGTGCAGGTCGTACAGCTCGTCCGGGTACGGCGACTGACCGATCGAACTGGACATACCGCCATCGACGTTCAGGATCTGGCCGGTGATGTAGCTGCCTGCCCCGGAAGCCAGTAGAAGGAGTGCGCCGGTGAGTTCTTCCGGGTCGCCGACACGCGACATGGGCGACTGGTCCTTCAAGCGCGTCATCCATGCGGGCACCGCCAGCACCTGGTCGGTCATTTCACTGGGGAACCAGCCGGGGGCGATGGCGTTCACGCGGACGCCGCGGTCGGCCCAGCGAAAGGCGAGGTGTTGGGTCAGGTTGGAGATGCCCGCCTTCGATGCGGCATATCCCGCGGGCGTGTTGAAGTGCCCGCCCTGCCCAGCGATTGATGCGATGGTGATGATCGAGCCGTCACCGCGCGCGAGCATGTGGCGCCCCGCAGCGCTGCAGGTGTTGAATGTTCCGACGAGGTTGATCTGGACGGATTGCGCGAAGAGGGCGGAGGGCATCTTCTCTGGCTGCGCGCCACCCTCGGGAACCGCCCCAGCATTCGCGACCATGACGTCGACCTGGCCGAACGCTTCGATGGCCTTGGCGACGAGGTTGTGACATGCATCCTCATCGGTCACGTCACACCCGACGGCAATGGCATTGCCACCCGCAGCAGTGATCGCTTTCGCCACCTCGGCGAGACGATCCTCGCGACGTGCGCTTACCACTACGTTCGCGCCAGCTTCAGCCAGCGCCTTGGCAAAGGTGACGCCGAGGCCGGACGAGGCCCCGGTGACGACCGCGGTCTTTCCCGCGAGCGAAAAACGGTCGGCGTGTGTGGCCATGGTGTCTCCTAGATGTCGATCGGACGAGGTCTCGCAGATGCTACCGGCGGGGTCGCTACCCTTAGCGGCCAATGCGCATTCTCATTACGAACGATGACGGAGTCGCCTCAGGCGGACTTCATGCCCTCAAGGCAGCTCTGGATCCACTTGGTGCCGTCACGGTCATCGCTCCAGACCGAAACCGGTCCGCGATCGGTCGGGGTATCACGATCGGTCGCGGAATTAGTGTCGAGGAGGTTGAACTTCCCGACGGTTCCATCGCCTATGCAACAGATGGCACGCCGGTGGACTGTGTCCGTCTCTCAGCCCTCGGCCTGATCGGCGAGCCGCCCGATCTGATCGTCAGCGGCATCAACCTCGGCGCCAATCTGGGAGATGATGTCACCTATTCGGGGACGGTCGGTGCTGCCCTTGAGGGCGTGATGCTCGGGCTGCCCGCCATTGCGGTCTCGCAGGAATACCCTGGCCGACCGCACGAGCCGTCGGATGCCTCCGCCTACGACTTTCGCGCAGTCGCAGCGTTCGTGGCCGGGCTCGTGCCGAGCGTGATCGCTGAAACGTTTCCGCGTCGCTCACTGGTCAACGTGAATGCACCGAATCGTCCTCCCGAAGGCATTCTTGGTACCAAGGTCACCACACTCGGAAGGAGGATCTACAACGACCGTCTTGTTTTCGAGGGACAGGAAGGCGCCATGCGCCGCTACCGCATCTATGGCGAAGTGCACGGATTCCAGGCCCAGCCCGGGAGCGATCTCGTCGCCGTCGACGCGGGCTACATCTCGGTCACTCCACTGCATTTCGAGCTCACGGACGTTGAGGGGATGTCGTCGATCGAGCGCTGGAATCTGGATGGACTCCACCTCGCTGACCCCGCTCCTTCGGTGCTGCCATGACCGGCTATAACCCGGTGCTGCTCGATCTTGACGGCACGGTCATTGACACGGTCGCCTTGATTCGCGAGTCGCACCGCTACGCCGTACAGAGGGTTCTTGGCCAGGACCTTTCGGACGAGGCCCTTGTGGCGCAGGTGGGGCGGCCGCTGATGGAGCAGATGCGGGTGTTCTCGCCCGATCATGCCGAGGAGCTGTTCCATGTCTATCGAACCTGGAATCACGCGAACACGGCGCGCCTCATCCGGGAGTACGACGGAATGACCGAGGTGCTCGATGCCCTCGCCGATGACGGACGAACGCTTGGAATCATCACCTCGAAGAGTCGGGACGCGGTTGATCTTGCGTTCCAGGCCTTCCCCGGCCTGGAAGAACGCTTCGAGGTGATCATGTGTTCCGATGACACTAAACAGCACAAGCCCTCACCGGAGCCGATCCTCGCGGCGCTCGCCCGTCTCGGGATCACCGGAGCTGAACACGCCTGCTACGTCGGCGACGCGCCTTTCGACCTCCAGTCAGCCCGCGCCGCCGGGGTCGCATCGATCGCCGTCAACTGGGGGTTCTTCGACGACGACGCGCTCCTTGCTGAACGTCCGGACGCCATCTGCGAGACACCAGCCCAGCTCCTCGAGGTGCTCCGGGGGTGACGGACCCAGGCCAGCGGATCGCCGAACTCGTTGAGGCCTTGACGGGAGCGAGCCGGGCGTATTACCTCCTCGACCAGCCAACGGTCGATGACCGGGTTTACGACGAGTGGATGCGGGAGTTGGAAGCACTTGAGGCGGGGCACCCCGATCTGGTCGCGCCCGATTCGCCGACGTCGCGGGTAGGAGCAGCACCGGCGGGCCGCTTCCCGGAGGTCCGCCACCGCGAGACCATGTTGTCACTGGCGAATGCGCGGGGCGCGGAAGAACTTGGCGATTGGTACCGTCGCGCGAGCAACGCGATCGCTGCTGCCGGACTTGGTGAGCGACCCATCAGATTTGTGGTTGAACCGAAGATCGACGGCCTCGCGATTTCTCTCACCTATGAGGATGGACGCTTCGTCCGCGGCGCGACTCGGGGAGATGGAGTCGTTGGGGAGGATGTCACCCAAAACATCCTCACGATCGCGTCCCTCCCTCGCGAGCTCCGGCCGGTGGACCACCACCCGATCCCTGCTGTCGTCGAAGTGCGTGGGGAGATCTACCTGCCGCTCGGGGCCTTTGCGGAATTGAACGCCGGAAGGATTGCTGCCGGACTCCCCGCGTTCGCGAACCCACGCAATTCGGCAGCGGGTTCCCTGCGCCAGCTTGATCCCGCGGAGACGGCCAAGCGCCCACTCGCGATCTGGTGCTACGCGCTTGGATATCGCGGAGAGTTTGAACCGGAGACCCAATGGGAGACACTCGAGTGGCTCCGGGCGAATGGGTTTCCCGTCAACCCTGACATCGAGCGGGTGGATTCCCTTGAGGAGGCCGCGGCAGCCTGTCTGCGTTGGGAGTCACGCCGAGCGGACCTGAACATGGACATTGACGGAGCGGTCGTCAAGCTCGACGACATGCGGATCCAACAGGCGATTGGCGCGGTGGGGCGTACCCCCCGCTGGGCGGTTGCCTACAAGTTCGCTCCGACGACAGCAACGACCCGACTGCTCGACATTCGGGTCAACGTCGGGCGCACCGGCGCCCTCATCCCATTCGCGATCCTGGAACCTGTTCAGGTGGGCGGCGTCACCGTTCGCATGTCGACGCTGCACAATCAAGATGACGTTGCCCGGAAGGGGCTCCTGATTGGCGACATGGTGATCGTCCAGCGTGCGGGCGACGTCATCCCGCAGGTGGTCGGTCCGCTTCCGCAAGAGCGAACCGGTGCCGAGCGTCCGTTCGTCATGCCGACCGACTGTCCCGCGTGCCAGACCCCGTTGGTCCGTCCAAGCGACGAGGTGGTCTGGCGCTGCCCGAACCGATCCTGCCCGGCGCAGATCGTCCAGAGCATCATCCATTTCGCGTCTCGTGGTGCCATGGATATCGAGGGGCTCGGTGAGAAGACGGTCGTCAAACTCTTCGAGGCCGGGCTGATCCGCTCGGTTGCCGACATCTACGCCCTCACACCGGAACAGCTCCTCGCGCTCGACGGGTTTAAGGACCTGTCGGTGCGGAACCTGCTCGCCGCGATTGGTGCCTCGCGGCGTTCCCCCTGGCGCCGAGTGATCGTCGGTCTGGGGATTCGCCACGTCGGCGGCGTCACCGCTGAGGCCGTTGCGTCCGTCGTTCCCTCCCTGGAGGAACTCCGGTCGGCCAGCGCTGAGGATCTTGCAGCTGCCGAGGGCGTCGGCCCGGTCGTTGCAGAAGCGATTCTGGAGTTCCTGTCATCTGAGGACAACCAGCGCCTCCTCACCCGCCTGGCGGAGCGCGGTCTGACCATGTCTGAAGAGCGCGCCGCGCCGCGAGCCGCCGGGCCCCTGACTGGACGGTCGGTCGTCATCACCGGAACCCTCGCCACGATGAGTAGAGAAGAGGCGAAACGGGCCGTCGTTGATGCGGGTGGCCGGGCGACCGATTCGGTCAGCGCAAAGACATCGTTCCTCGTGGCTGGAACAGGTGGTGGCTCGAAGCTTGCGAAAGCGGAGAAGCTTGGCGTTCGGGTCATCGACGAGGACGAGTTTCGCCGAATGGTCGTCGGCGGATAGACCCGATGACGATGTATGGTGCAATGTATGCGTCGGAAGCAGCTGTACATTGAAGAGGCGCAAGATCGTGCGCTGAAGCGTCTCTCCGCTCAGACCGGTCGCACGGAAGCCCATCACGTACGGGCCGCGCTTGACCAGTATCTTGCGGTCCATCCGCCAACAGATAGCGATCCGTTTGAAGCGTTGATCGGCCTTGTCGACGATCGGGATGGTCCAACTGATGTTGCGCTGAACCACGACCACTATCTGTATGGAGCGGCGAAGACCGCTCCGTGAGGGTCGTCTACGTCGACACGGGCGCACTGATCGGCTTGATCTGGCAGCGCGACCAACATCACGAGCGGGTCGTTGCGACGTATCGTCGCCTTCAGACGAGTCGCGATGCGCTCCTCACGACGAATCTCGTGATCGCTGAGACCGTGACGCGCCTCCGATACGACGCTGGCCTGGCGGTCGCGCTTCGATTCCGTGAGGCGCTTGGAGACATCGTCGCTTCCGGCAGGCTTGTCATTCGGTACGTCGATTCCGATTTGTCCGAGCGCGCTTGGGAAACGATGGCCCAGTACGCGGATCGCACCCTCTCGTTTGCGGATTGCGCTGGGGCAGTCGCGGCGCGGGAAGCAAAGGCCGATGCGGTCTTCGGTTTGGACTCCGACTTTCTCGCTCTCGGCTTCGCGCTCGAGCCGTAGACGCGGCGGCCGAACAGAACCTTCACAACCGATCGGCGCGATGTCCTCGTAGTGGGAGATGACGGGTCAACCCATCTCTGGAGGATTCCATGAAGAACCCAGTTCGAATTATCGTTCTCGCAGCGACTGCCACAACGGCCCTTGCGCTCGCGCCGATGGCCAGCGCAACCAAGTGGCACCACTACTCGTGGGGAGGGTCAGTTCTCACGGCGGGTGGCGACACGACCGTCGCCCTCGACGCAGGGGCTGCTGGGGCGTTGCAGTCTCTCGGGGTCGCTGTTGCTCCGATTACTCCCGCATCCGCTGGTCCGGCGGGGATCACGTTCCCGATCACCAACGGCCTCTTGAACCCCGATAGCTTCGCTGGCCGTATCGGCCACTCGGGTGGGCTCACGTTCTCAAAGGGTGAAACACGCGTC
>JAYTQG010000069.1:0-2170 GCA_043746815.1 Thermoleophilia bacterium
ACGCTCAGCGCGGCGGGCAGACCCTTGCGGCCAGCTTCCGCGGTACGCACATTCGAGCGCACCGACACGTTCATTCCAATGAAGCCAGTTGCAGCGGAAGCACCGGCGCCAATGAGGAATCCAATGGCGGGCTTCCAGCCGAGCAGGGCGGATTCGACCGACTGGCCGAGGACCCCGATAAGCACAAACAGGACAGCGGCAACAACGCCAATAATCGCGTACTGACGGTTGAGGTATGCCTTGGCGCCCTCTTGGATGGCCTCGGCGATCTCCTGCATCCGCTCGTTACCGGCGGGCTGCTTGAGGAGATAGACAATGAGGCCAATGCCATAGGCGACTGCGACGAGGCCGCAGACGAGCGCAAGCCATACGGTGTTGTCCGCGAAGAATTCGGACAAGTGGTTTCCTCCGTATGATCGATTCCAGGAAACCAGCGAGTTGGCCGAGGAAACAGGCCCTCGCTTCAGACACGCCGGTGCACGGACCGTTTAGTGGTCCGACCGGCTAATTTCTATCAGGCCGCCCGACGGAGCGTCGGTGGCGGATGTCCCCAGCGGGGCGTCCGGCCCAATTTCGGCACATCCATCGCGCACGGCGGCACGGGTTTGCGACCTACCATGAAACTGGGTGGTGGTCCGGGGTGGCCCCTGGCGGGGCGAGCGGTTTAGCGCGATCGCGCCACCAAGAGGAGGCCAACCGCGAAGCAGCCGATGCCCGCGATGCGCTCCCAGGTGACCGGAATGATCGTCGCGCCGAACCATCCGAAGCGGTCCACCAGGGTCGCAAAAGCAAGCTGCCCGACGATCACCGCGACAAACGTCGCGAGCACGCCGACCTTCGGCACCGAGACGAGCGTGGCGTACACGACGACCGCCCCACACGCTCCGCCGACGTAGACCCACCACGGGCCGCCACCAAGCCCCTCGGCAACCTTCGGCCCATCACCCAACGCAAGCGTGATCGCGGCAAGCAACAGCGTTCCAACCAGAAACGAGATCAGCGCGCTCCCAACCGGCGAGCCCAGCACCAGCCGGAGACGCGCATTCACCGGCGCCTGCACGGCAAGCAGGAAGCCACCAAGGAGCGGAAGCCCGATGTAGGCAGCCCGGCCCACCGCGCGTCGCCTCTACGGCTTACGCATGTGCGGGGGCACCCAAATGCCACCATCTTGCGCTGGCGGGGGGGTCTGGGGCACGACGAGCGGCGGCTTTTTGACCTCGGTAACCGGTGGTCCGGCGGCGTTGACCTTCTCCACGAACGTCTTCTGGATATCGGCGAGTGCCTCCTTGAACGACGCCGCCTGGGACCCAAGGGCGACCTCCGCGACGGGGATCAACGCGCGCAATGAATCGATCGCCAGGCGCGCTTCGCCGGGGTTTTCGCGCAGCTCCCCTTCTGGTCCAAGGCCCAGGCGGATCGCGGCCATGTCGAGGAACGACGCCATCGTCTGGATGAGGACCATCTGCACCGGCACGGTAGCCAAGCGCTGGTACATCGCCAGCTGCATTTCCTCTTCGGTGGGCTCCCCGCCCGGCGAGCCCGCCGCCTCCGCTGCCCCGTTTGCCTCAGTCGCTTCGGTCTCGTCGCTCATCGCGTGTCCCTCCTAGTCCGTCAAGTAGTTCCTGGGCGGATGCCCGTGTTCGGTCAACGCACGCCGCTTGCAGGGCGACCAGGTCGCCTCCGCTGTCTTCAAAGTGACGCAGTTGGCGCATCGCTCCGTTGCCGTCGGTCAGCATTGCCCCGACCGGGCGGAGGAATTCTCGCAGGCCAAGACGCCCGGCGGCATCGTCCACCCGCACGAGCAGCGCCTCAATCGCGGCGGTTGTTGGCCGAGCCGTCCCTTGGTCCATGTCGATCAGCTCACCACTCAGACCATGCCGCTCGGCCCGCCAGAGGTTCTCTTCGATCAGTCGGTAGGGATGCGCCACGGGTGGACGTCCCTCATCGAACTCCGCCGCAATCGTTGCGAGCGTTGCCAGCATCAGCGCACACAGCGCGAGCGTCTCACCCAGCTCGGTCTGCCCGTCGCAGACACGCACCTCGATGGTGCCATGCGTGTGGTGCGGGCGGACGCTCCACCACAGTTGGGTCCCCTCCACGATCGAACGGGAGCGCTCCAAGGTCCGAACGAACTCGGCGTATTCGTCGAAGTCGCGAAACGGGTCGGGAA
>JAYTQG010000070.1:0-2169 GCA_043746815.1 Thermoleophilia bacterium
GCCGTTCCGGTTGGTTCCTTCAAGAAGCAGACCACGATCGTGGCAAATGCACTCGGTGACGCTAGCGTTACCGAGGCGCCGAACCTCTCGTGGGTTTCCGTCCCGGGGATCTCGAAGTACAGCGTCCAGCTGAGTCAAGATCAGCGCTTCCAGACCGAGGTCATCACCCAGGACACCTTCGGCACGAGCTTCAACCCCAACGCCTACGAGGGTGCGAAGGCACTCGCCGACGGGACCTGGTTTTGGCGCGTTCGTGCCAAGGACAACGGCAACAAGGACGGGGAGACCTGGAGCCCAACCTCAACGTTCACCCTCCAGACACCCCGACCAACGCTCGCCGAACCCGCCGACGGCCTGAGCGTCGTCGACATGCCGACCTTCCGTTGGACGCCTGCGCCGCTGGCGTGTGGCTACCAGGTCGACCTCTCGCAGAACTCGACGTTCTCTGATCAGACCCAGTCCGTAAAGACGGCCCAAACTGCGGTCGTTCCGACGAACACCCAGGTCAATGCTGTGGGCAAATGGTACTGGCGAGTCCGGGCTGACCTCTGTGACGGGAACCTGTCCGCCTGGAGCACCACCCGCGCATTCACCAAGCTCAACCCACCGGACTTCGGCCTCCTGCCGGTTCCAAAACTCATCACCTTCGGAACGGCGGTAACCATCGCCGGGCAACTCAAGTTCGGCACCGGTGCGGTCGTGAATCCCGAGTTGACGCTTCGTAAGCGCGAAGCCGGTGACCCCGACTTCAAGCCAGTCGGCATCGTCAAGGGTGACGGCGCAGGTAAGTACGCCTTCCGGATCACCCCGCAGGCCACCGGCCAATACGACCTTGTGTGGCCCGCGACGGAGACCCGTCCGGGTGGACGCGTGGAGTTCTCACTGCGCGTCGCTCCGAAGCTCGCCTACACGCTCGGTTCCACCAAAGTCGCCCGCAAGGGGAGCTTCAAGGTCTCCGGGACGATGAGCCCGGCCCGACGGATCCACGTTCAGGTGCGCACCAAGGGCACCGACTGGCGCACCATCACTACGATCGAGCCGAAGGGCACACGTTTCACCCAGCGCGTCAAGGCAGCCGTGGACGCGGGACGCTACGACGTGCGCCTGTACTCACCGGGCACCGATCTGCTTGCCTCCGCCGTTGGCAGTAAGCGAAAGCTCTTCGTCTTCGACAAGTTCGTCATCGCGGGGGCGCCGAAGGCGAAGGCCGCGAAGCCATGACGCTTGGCGCACCCACTTGGTTCTGGCTGACCGTCGCGGCGCTCCTTGGCCTCACGTTCGGTTCCTTCTTTACCGTTGTCGTGTCACGGTGGCCAACCGAGCAATCGCTCGTACGGCCACCGTCGCACTGCACGACATGTGAGCGCCGCCTGTCCTGGTTCGAACTGGTCCCTGTGTTCTCGTGGCTCGCGCTGCGTGGGCGCTGCCGAGGCTGTTCGGAGAAGGTCAGCCCGCGCTACCTCCTTATTGAGCTTGCCACCGCGGCGGCAGCGGTGACCGGACTGGTTGCCTTTGGCGTCACCATCCCTGGCGTCCTGGCGTCAGTCCTGCTCGTGGCGCTCGTCCCAGTGGTCGTCATCGACCTGGAGCACAAGCTGATCCCGGACAACGTTGTTGTCTATCCCGCGACGATCGTCGCCCTCGCGCTCGCAATCGTCCACAACCCTCAGCGGTGGTGGGTTCCCGTGGTCGCAGCCGTCTCCGCTGCCGGTTTCCTGCTTACCCTGATCCTGATCTACCCCGGGGGCATGGGGATGGGTGACGTCAAGCTCGCACTGCTCCTTGGAGCGGTGCTCGGCTCGGCGGTGATCCCCGCCATCGCCATCGCCTTCCTCACCGGTTCCATCCTCGGTGTCGTGATGATCATGAAGGCCGGGAAGGCCGCCCGCAAGATGGCGATTCCCTTCGGCCCGTTTCTCGCAGCTGGCGCTGTTGTGTCGCTGTGGTGGGGCCCGACGATGCTGGATTGGTATTCGCAGCGCCTGAGCTAATAAATGGGCTCCGTTCTGCCGAAATACATCGAGAACACTGGAATGACCTCCCTGATCTCCCACCTCGATTGGAGCGGACGCCAATGAGCGCCGTCGTATCACTGGACATCGGTTCGAGCGCACTCGCTGCGGTCGAGATCAACCACTCTCGCGACCGCGTCAGTCTCGCGAACGCTGC
>JAYTQG010000071.1:0-4749 GCA_043746815.1 Thermoleophilia bacterium
CCGCGGACTGATCACGCCGCCAAGGCGCGCGACCTCCTCGACGAGGTAGTCCACAAACCACTGGCGCTGCTCGCGTCGTGAGGGCTTCGCGCCCATGCCAAAGGTGAGGACCTGGCCGACACCCTGGACCGCGTGTTGCAGCGACTGCGCAGGCGTCCGGCTGCCGATCAGGGCGAGACAGGTCTCCGTGTTCGGCTGCGCAAGGTACGCGACAACCGGGGCGACATCCGCGGCACTCCATTCGTCCACCGCGTCCACGATGACGAGTTGTTTTCCTCCAAACGCGAGGCGCTCCGCCAACTCGACGACATCGTGCCCGCTGACAATGGCGGCACTGACGCGCTCCGGCGCGAAGCCCCCTCCGTCAGCGACACGCGCGATCAGCCGTTGCAGCGCCCGGGTGATCTTCGGTCGATCCTCGCCCCAGATGAGGTAGACGGGATCAAGGGGCGGCGCCATCGCCACAACCTACCGTCCCGTAGAGACCTCCGGGCCAGTCGGCCCAGGCGCTACCGAGAGGTCTCCCTGACGATCCGTGCGCCATGTCTGAACACCGGCAGCCGCAAGCGTCGCCAGCGTCTCGGCGCGCGGATGGCCGAACGTGTTTCCCGCCCCCACGGAGATCAACGCCACCCGTGGGCGCACCCGTTGCAGCAGGGGCCCAAGTTCGCCGTCGGCGGAGCCGTGGTGAGAAACCTTGAGGACGTCGGCGCGCCCGACACCGGCGGGAATCAGTACCGGACCTTCCGCATCCGAGGTCAGTAGCACCCGCATTCCCCGCGCCTCGGCCTCAATCACGATCGCTGTGTCATTCGGATCGCCACCACGCGCGGGCGTGTCACGCGGCCAACGGATGTTCAGCCTCCACTCGCCAAGGGTGACCACCGCCCCCGCTCGAACCTCATCAACCGGGACGTTGTGCCTGCCCGCCGCCTGGGTGGCCCGGTCCATCACGGCGGCGGAATCTGGCAGTGGAGGCCGTTCCAGGGATCCGACCTTCAGCGCCTTCAGGATGTCCGCCGCGGCACCAATGTGATCGCTCTGGGCGTGTGTCAGAACGAGGACGTCAAGGCGGTGGACTCCGTGACGGGCGAGCGCGGCGATCACCGGGGGCGGCGTGCCCGGCGGGCCCGTGTCGACAAGCGCTGCATGACCGTCGGGGCTCTGCAGGAGCACGGCGTCCCCTTGGCCGATGTCAAGCACCGTCACCGTCGGACGAACGGGCCACGGTCGATCCGTGCCACCGAACGGAACCGCGAGTACGAGGGCGGGCAGCGTGAGAACCAACACCACGCCGGGTCGAACTCCCGCGCCTGCCGGTCGCGCCGAACGCGCGGAGGCTGGCTGGTCGAGCCACAAGGACAGCGCCGGTGGGACGAGTGCGAGCACGACCAGGAGCGGAATCGCGGCGGACGGAACGTCGAAGGACGCACCCGGAAGGGCCGCGCCGACGTGTGCGAGGGCGAGGAGCACGTCCGCGCCAATCCCGGCGAACCAGGTGGCAACGAACCCGGCCCCCGACCAGACGGCGCCGAGCGCGATACCGCCGACGGCAAGCACCACGGTCGGCCCAGCGAGTGGAACGGCGACGAGGTTCAACGCGATACCGATGACGGAGAGACGCCCAAATTGCCAGACAAGTACCGGAGACGTCGCGAGGGCTGCGGCCACGCTCTGGCCCGCAATCGGCACGAGTCGCTCGGGGAGCCATCCGCCCAGTAGGCGCGTCGCCGCTGGCGCTAACGCCAACAGGCCCACCACGGCCGCGAACGACAGTTGCAGGCCCGGGTCCCCGAGTGATGGCGGCGACCATGCCAAAAGCACTGCGAGCCCGACGGCCAATGCATGCCATGCACTTCGAGGAGAGCCACGCAGCATCGCGACGAGTCCGACCGCGCCCATGACACCGGCCCGGGCGACCGACGCTCCGCCATCGCAGGCCAGGCAATACGCGACAACGAACGCAATTGCACTCACCAGGACCACCTTGCGACGCACCCCGAGCGCTCCGAGGAGAACGATCACCGAGATGGAGACGAGCGCAACGTTTTGGCCCGATACCGCCACCAGGTGCCAGAGCCCGGTCGTCCGGAGTTCGTCGGCGGCGTCCTGTGACAGCGACTCGGTCGCACCGATCGCCATTCCGCTGACGAGCGCTTTGGTGTCGCCAGCGAGACCATCCCCCGCCCGTCCGCGAACCCATTCGCGCCACCGGTCCCGAACACCGGCAAGGCCGCCGCGGTGGCCGACCTCCGTTACTTGCTGGGCGCGGATGCGACCCGCGACGCCGAGTCGCGCGAGGTACGCCGCCCACCAGTCTGGCGAGCGCGCATCCGTCGGGGGCCGGAGCACACCATCCACCCGAAGCCGCATCCCGGGCCGTGGTGGAACGTTGACACCCCCGGGGAGGTCAACGAGTAGTCGCGCCCCGGGCCGCAACCCGACAACACGGTTCGCAACCACCAGGGCGCGCCATCGTCCCCGGCGATCGTGGGAGGGCGGACGGTCAATCGTGACAAGCGCCCCGCTGACACTGCGGGATGTCTCGACGGGGATCGGGCGAAGGGCCGACCCGCGCGCCGCTCCCCACCCCAGCCCAGTTGCGAGAACAACGAACGCCAGCGCGACAAGTGCTCGAGTCGCTTGGCCAGAACGCGACGCCAGCCGCCAGGCCCAGGCGGCCGGTGCGACCAGTGCGAAGGAAATCCAGGCCGGGATCTCGAGTGCCGAACCCGTCGCGATTGCGAGCGCCAACAGGGCGACCAGCAGTGTTGGCGCCGCACGCAGGAGCGCTGGTGCCCGCGGGCGCCGCCTACTCACGGCGTCACGTGGTCGCGCAGTGCCGACAAGCGACCTGGGCCGATGCCCGGAACTTGCAAAAGATCGTCAACGGAGCGCAGCCCATGAGCGGTTCGCCAGGCAACGATGCGCCCGGCAAGCGCTGGGCCGATGCCATCAAGGGCTTCCAGTTGCGCCGCGGTGGCGGAGCTGAGACTGACCGGCCCCGTCGTCTGGCGGGCCGGTCCACCGCTCGACGCCGCTGCACCCCCGGACGCGGCGCGAACCGGAATCAGAATCTGCTGGCCGTCCTGGATCGGGGCCGCCAAGTTGATCGCCGCGAGGTCGGCGGCAGGTGTTGGCCCACCCGCCATCCGGACGGCTTGAATGACGCGCGTATCGCCGCCCATTCGGTACACGCCCGGCCGCTTGACCGCACCAGTCACATGGATGATGAACTCAGTCGGGGGCTTCGCCGCTGGCCGGACGGGGGCGCTCGCAACCGGCTGGGCGCCAACACTGGCCTGATGGGTGAACCGCCAGGCAGCAAACGCGAGAACGCCCGCTGCGATGACATACGCCCAACCAGCGCGGCGAAGCCAGGGAAGCAGACGGTCGAGGACATCCATCGCCTGCGAGGCTAGGGGCGCGGCCTGTTACGTCGGGCCACGCCCCCGTGTCAACGGTGTGTCAACGCACTACGATAAGTCCTGCGTGAGCAGCCACGGCCCAACGGCCAGGACGTTGCCGCCCGGGGCGAATGCGAGCTGCGGATTTCTGAGCCCGGGCGCGTATGAGTTTGCCCGCCACGGGTCGGAGAGTCGCTCCTGAGCGAACATCCCGCGCACCTGAACGGGAATACTCGCGTTCCACCAGGCCACCCGCGCGTACTGATCGCCAGCGCTCACGGCGACCACGGTTGGAAGGGTGAGGTCGGTGCGAAGCTCAGTCGGCGTGCCCCAGGTGCCGGTCGCGCCCGGCGACCGACGCGCAACGGTCAAGACCGCTCCATCTTCGGTATTGGCGTACCAGGCTGCAGCCACCGACCCGTTCGGTGAGACCGAGACCTGCGCGCCAAGATGCCCTTCGCGGGCCGAGTTTGCAGGGTCCTCAGCAGCAATCGTTCCGGCACGGTCCCACCGAACGACAGCGCCACGCCGCTGTCCAATCAGGCTCGGCGAGTACGACGTGCTCGCTGCCTCGCTCTCGAGACCGACTGCCGCGTCACCGTTCACTCCAAGCGACGCGGAGCGGGGGCAGCCAAGCGAGGACGGCGTCCGGTCATGTGTCGTCCAAGACCTCGTGCCCGAAAGTCGGCGCCGGAGAATGAGTCGATCCGCGGGAGGAGCAAATGCCTCCGGGTCGACTGGGCCAGCTTGAGCGCAGGTTGCAACGAGCACGTCGCCACGGGCTGTCACATTCACGAGCGGCGGGTTGCCGACGACCACGGAGTCGACCCCAGCTGCCGTCCACGCACCCGTTCCGGTGCCTCGTGTGAGAAAACGAATGGTCCACTCACCGGAGCCAAGTTCGGGGTGATCCGCTGCGGCCGGTGGCACCGCCCAGGCGAGGTAGGCACGGCCGTTTGGTGCGAGCGCAAGCGCGAAGCGGTACGGCGCCTCTGGAGCCGCTGCAACGAGTCCCTGGGTCCACGAACCCGTGTGGAGGTGCCGTGCCCAATGGACCGAACCATCTGCCCACCAGGTCACAAGCGCCTCGCCGGATGCGTTGATTGTGGCCGTCGGCTCCTGCCCCGTTGCGACCGTCCCGATGGCAAGTGCAGGCGTGAACGCGCCCAATCGTCCCAGGCGGTAGCGCAGGACATACTGCGAAAGTCGGGAGTTTTGACCAGCGCCGGTCCTCACCGTGCCGACCGCGACGCCGTCACCGACAGCGTTCACCGCCGAGGCACCCGGAGACACGGGCCCGGCGGCGGAGGGCTCGCCGAGCGGCGCACGCTGCACCGGTGCA
>JAYTQG010000072.1:0-2156 GCA_043746815.1 Thermoleophilia bacterium
CAGCAGCGGCTGCGCAACGTGACCCTCGGGCTTCGCCAGGAGTACGCCGTCATACACCCACATTACCGGCGCATGGCCCGGCGACGATCGAAGCCGCACGAAACGTTCCAGGGCGTCCCCGGACGCTGGATGAGCCGTCGGCGCGCCTGCACTGGCACACGGGACGCCCGCGTAACCGCCGGCCAGCAGACCCAGGCTGAGCAGGGCGCGCCGCCGATTGAGCAAGGCGTTCGTCATGTCGCTTCAGTACCCGACGAGAGCGGCGCGCCGCCAGACTCGGACCAAAGTGTTCCCGCCCAGCACAGGCCCGCGCAGACGAGGCCGTAGGCCAGGAGTGCAAATGAAGGTGCATCCAGCAGCGTCGCTGACAGCTGCGCTCCGCCGGCCAGCATTGCCAGGCTGAGGCTGCTCGAAAGGCCCGCAGCCGTCCCGGTCATCGCCGTATCGGCATCGAGCGCTTGAGCCAGCGTGATTGGATTGAAATAGCCTGCCGCGAATGAGACGAGCGCGGTACCCGGAATGATCGCCCAGCCACTCGTCGGGTCCAATCCAATCCTCAAACCGGCAACCAGGGCGTAGCCTGCGACGATTGCAAGTGAGGCCCACGCGAGCGCCGTCCGCGGCGGAATGGCGGTTCTCGACGCTACCGCAGCGCCGACGATGAAGAATGCGGACGCGGCCGACATCCAGAGACCGACCTGTACGGAGGACGTGCCCCGCTGCACCGCGAACCACAACGGAATCATCCCCACCAGGGTGAACATGGCGGCCATCGACGCGCCCAACGCCAGGGTATTGCCGAGGAAACGAGGATGACGTAGCAGTCGCCCGATGCGCGTCATCGTCAGCGGTGCCCGCATTGCGTCCTGCAGTCCGGACGCCGACGTTCCACTGGGATGGTGCAGCAACCACCATGCCGTCGCACACGCGACCCCGACGCTGGCGAACCCGAGGCCCAGCATCGGTGCGCGCCAGCTGACGGACGCCACGAGCCAACCTGCGATCGGCGGTCCGAGCAGCGAGCAGACGCCGGCCGTGACGACGATGTACCCAACGAGGCGCGTGCAGGACGAAGCGTCCGGACTGCGGTCCCGGGCAATCGCGCGACCGAGCACGATTCCCGCGGATCCGAAGATCCCCTGTGCGGCGCGCGCCGCGACCAGCCATTCGAAACTCTGAGCGAGGCCCGCCAGTACGTAGAACAGCCCCAGCGCGAGCAGGGAGCCGATCAGCACGCGCGACCGACCGACCGCGTCGGCCAAGGGACCGAGAAACGGTTGCATGATCGCCGCCCCGGCCACGTGCGCGGTGACGACGAGTTGTGCCTTGGCCGGCGAGACCGCGAACTCGGTCATGATGGCGGCCAGCGCCGGGAAGACCACGGGACCCGCGAGATCAACCACTGTCGCATTCGCGCAAAGCAACAGAACGAGCCCGACCGTTGGCGCCGGGACCGAGTGGGCATCGCAATCGGCGTCTGCGGTGGCCACCGGCGAGACCCTACGGCGTCGGCGTTCGGTCGCGGGCGAACGATTCCCAACTGGTCAGAGTCGGCGGCAGGGGTTCCCGATATTCGGGAATCGTCAGGAACTCCGGGTCGTGCGTTTCGACGTACTTCAAGAGCTTCGGCGGCACATCGGCAAGCTCGTAGGCCTTGCGTGCAGTCACTTGGTAGTACATCCAGCCGGGACGCCGCCCCATCAGCATCCAGGGTGCCCACGGGCTGACCCGTCCGTAGACCATGCGGTAATCGGCGTAGGGCCGATCGAGATCCTCCAGTTCGTCGCGCGACACGAAGAACGTCCAATGTTCCGACGGGTAGAGCATCGGGCCCGTGGACTCCTTGGCCCACCGCGCCGCGTCGCAGGCATTGGGGTAGGCCAGCATGATGTCGAGCGTCATGGAGAGCTCGCGTTCCGAAAATCCTTTCCAGTTGAGGATGAAGTCGTCCGAACCGGGGGTCAGCTGGGGATGCAGCGGATCGGTCGTCTCATGATGATCACCGAACTTCAAGCGCTTCATTTTGCGCGTCAGCACGGTGTGCATCGCGCGATTGCGCACGTGGTACGGCACCGTCTGCTCCGAGTTGAACGGGTTGTACCACGAGTCGAGCACCTCACCCGTCGCAAGGTCCGTGTAGTAGCAGAGTTCGCGAC